>NZ_JBNCLC010000039.1:0-26991 GCF_049844475.1 Micromonospora sp. DT47
GTCCACTACAACCGGCACGACAAGGGCGGGCACTTCGCGGCCTGGGAGCAGCCGCAGCTGCTCTCGGAAGACGTCCGGGCGACGTTCCGATCGCTCCGCTAGCTAACGATCCGAAAAGGACGGATGGGTGACGTACGGCCATACGGCCCTGTCGCAGGGTCCGGGCTCAGGCGGTCTGGCTTGGGAGCAACGCGTGGAGCCACCGGGGCGAGCGGAGCCGGACGAGTCCGGACCGATCCAGTCGCCACGAGCGCGGTGCCCAGGGCGACGCGGACGTCGCCGAACGGCTGTGGTGTGGCCTCGGGAATCTACGTCAGAAGGCGAGGGGTTCGAGTCGCCTCGGGCGCGCAGGGTCTACAGGGTTTGAACAGGGGAAACATCCCTCTCATCATCGACGCCGATCGACTGGAGGGGCGCTTTTTTTTCGTGCGCCCAGGGGCGCGCGACCGCCGCTGACGCTGGTTGATAGTCAGGGAGAGTCGCTAAAGGCTGCCTCTGGTGATGGTTGACCCCACACTGGCGGCCGGCTCGGCCCTGGGGCGAATCCCCGCCGCGCCGCTGCTTGGCTCCGGATCTCGTGGGCACTGCCCGCGCAGCGGCAGGCCCGTCCACCCACCGTGCCGTTGGCCGTCGGAATTTCTGCCCTGCCGGGCCGATCCGCGGGTCTGCACCCCGTTCGAAGGGTCGAGGGCGAACGGGATGGTTCCGGCCGGGGGGAGTTAAACGATCAACTTCAAGGGATCGGTGCTCGTACGCGGTCAGGGTCGTGAGGCGGCCGTCGGACGAAAGCCCGCCGAAGGCAAAGAGCAGCAGCTAGGGGCGTTTTCCGAGGTGGGAGCGTCGTGGCATCAGCCCTCATCGGCGGTGTCCGGCATGCCAGGATTGTCGTATCAGCCGGTCCACGGATGACCCGGAGCCGGCGCTCGAGCCCCCGGCCGGTGGAGGCTCACCAAGGGTCATGAATCGAGCCGGGCATCCGTCACGGGAGGTCGACATGAGCACCCCGCAGGAAGATCAGGACGACGCAACGGACGTCGTCAAGGAGCCGACTACGCCCATGAAACTCGAGGTCGTCGTCATCCCTGTGGCTGACGTCGACCGCGCCCTGCGCTTCTACCAGGGCTTGGGGTGGCGGCTCGATGCGGACTACGAGGCCGGCCCGAGGTTCAGGGTCGTGCAACTGACGCCGCCAGGGTCGGCATGCTCGATCCACCTCGGCCGCGGGCTCACCCCCGCGGCGCCTGGCACTGCCCAGGGCACCTACCTCGTGGTCTCCGACATCGATCAAGCCCGCGCCGACCTGATCAGCAGGGGCGTGGAGGTGAGCGAGGTCTACCACAACGTCTACGACACCGGCGACCAAGAACGGGTGGGCGGCCCCGCCCCAGACCGTCGCAGCTACGCCTCATTCGCCTCGTTCACCGACCCGGACGGCAACGGGTGGCTGCTGCAGGAGGTCAAGGAGCGGCAACCCGGGCGGTGACGAGTCCGCACGACCGAGGAGGTTTTGACTGATCGACGTTGAGGATCTTGCGCAGCTCCGTTGCAGAGACTGGCGAACGAAGATGACGCCGTCGATCAGGTCCACACCGGAGCCCCAGCGCCTCGCCACGTCGGAGGCCGAGAGCCAGCGCCACCGCGTAGAGGGCGAACAGCCGATCCGCTCGCGCGGCCTTGAGCAGTAGCTTGGCTTCCTCGCCGGTCAGCGGCGTGAACCGCGGCCGATACCGGTGAGCAAGACGGAGGTTCCGCGCCGGATTCTCAGAGATGAGTCCGTCGACGACGGCATCGTGTAGCGCTGCCCGGATCATCCGATGGAGGTGCCGAACCGTCCCATCAAGGGGGTAGGGCTCACACACTGGCGAGGGTCGAGGGGGCGACGCGGCCGCGTAGCTTGGGGCGGCCGAGAGACTCGCAGTTGAGCCGCTCGGCCGCCCCGACGAGCTAGTGCGGACGGTGGCACCCGGTCATCTAGCGCAGCGACCGGAAGCCCGCGCGGACCTCCTCCACGAAGGCCTTGGGCTGCTCCCAAGCCGCGAAGTGCCCGCCCTTGTCGAGCCGGTTGTAGTGGACGAGCTTGGGATACGCCCTTTCTGCCCAGCTCTTCGGAGCCTGGTAGAGCTCGTCTGGGAAGACGCTCACGGCAACCGGGATCTTGACCCCCTTGACGCCAAAGAACGAGAACTTGTTCTCCGCGTAGAGCCGTGACGCGGAGATCCCCGAGTCCGTCAGCCAGAAGTGCGTGACGTTGTCGAGGACGTCGTCACGCGTGAGGCCTTCGGCCACCCCGGCGAAGGACCGGGAGATCAGCGCCAGGCTCGCGGCGTCATGGTCGAGCATCCACGCCGCCAGGAAGACGGGCGAGTCCGTCAACCCGGTCAGCGTCTGCGGGCGAGACGCCATCTGCACGGCGTATGCGACGTGCTTCCACACGAAGTCCAGCTGCTCGCACACCTGCCGCTCCTCCGGTGAGAGGTCGGCCGGCAGATTCTCGAGTGCGTTGGCCGCCCCGATGATGTTCTTCTGGAACAGGTTGTCGAGCTCGGGCGGGACCACGCCGGCCATGTTGGTGTGGATGCCGATCAGCCCCTCGGGCGCCTCCACGGCCATCAGGTCCACGACGACCGCGCCCCAGTCGCCACCCTGCGCCACGAACTTCGTGTACCCGAGGCGCTTCATCAGCTCCACCCAGGCACGACCGATGCGGTCCGGGCCCCAGCCGGTCTCCGTCGGCTTGCCCGAGTACCCGTAGCCGGGCATCGACGGAATCACCACGTGGAAGGCGTCCTCTGCGCTGCCGCCGTGTGCCGTGGGATCGGTCAGCGGCTCGATGATCTTGAGCTGCTCGATGATCGAGCCCGGCCAGCCGTGCGAGACGATGATCGGCAGAGCGTTCTCGTGCTTCGAGCGAACGTGGACGAAGTGAATGTCCAGCCCATCAATTTCGGTGATGAAGTTCGGCAGGGAGTTCAGCCTCGCCTCCACCTTGCGCCAGTCGTACTCGTCGGCCCAGTAGCGCGCGAGCTCCTTCATCGTGGCGAGCTGCGGGCCCTGCGACTGGTCGTCAACGGTCTCCTTCTCGGGCCAGCGCGTGGCCAGGATGCGCTCTCGCAGCGCCTTGAGCTCCGCCTCAGGAACCTCGACCTTGAACGGCCGGATCGTGGAATTGTCGGGTGTGGCAGACATGAGTCTCCTTGGAGTTTGAATTCGCATGGAACATGCGCCGCCTTTATCGGCACACAGGAAATCTTGAGTGAGGACAGAGTCCCGACTTGCTTTAGTCAGTCAGAAATGGCTCCTGTTCATGGGTTGGTGCCGCATCGGCGGCGGCAACTCGGTGATCGCTGGCCTGTTCACTGTCGCCCAGCGGGTGCGCGCTTCGCCCCGGTGAAAACCCCGGGGGTTTTCCCCGGGGTCTGCACCGTGCAGAAGACCCGGTCTTGATCTCTCACGGCGACAACATGTTGTTCTTGCGCGCCTGGATGTCGCGTTCGTCCTGCCCGCCGGGCGGGGCCCGCTGGTACTGCGCGTCGGCAGTCGCGCGGGGGATGCCGGCTCCCCCGGGGCGGGGGACTGTGGCGCAGTGGGCCGGACGAGGCCCGCGCCTTCGCCCGGCTGGGACCCGTCCGCCGACGGCTACCGCAGCATCGTCAAGATCTCTCATCCGCAAGTCTTGACAATTGCTCTGTGAAGCACCGAAATGCGCTAAAGTCTCACTGGCCGCGCAGGGTGGCGTCTGACTGCAGGCGCATTAGCTGGACGGTGCGTCGATTGGCCGCGGCAACCGGGAGGCCGAGTCGCCGCGCTTACCTCGCACCGGCCGAGCCAATTGCCTCGACCTGGCGCAATGGATCGTATTAGCCGCACATTTCACCGAGCAGCTGGTAAGGAAGATCGACCATGGGCATACCCGCTGTCGACGGGCTGCCGGGCCGTGGCCAGGAAACGGCCGCGCTGGAGCGGGTGCTAGCCAAAGCGCGGGCGGGCAGCAGCGTAGTCCTGGTCCTTCGCGGGGAGGCAGGGATCGGCAAGACCGCGTTGCTGGAGTACGCAGCCAGCCGGGCCGCCGGGATCCGAACGATCGCCATCGCGGGCATTGAGTCGGAGATGAACCTTCCGTTCGCGGTCCTTCATCAGCTCTGCGCGCCGACGCTGGGTCGGCTTCATGAGCTGCCTGGACCGCAGCGCGATGCATTGTCTGTCGCGTTCGGACTACAGGAGGGCGAGGCGCCCAATCGGTTCCTGGTAGGCCTGGCTGTGCTTAGTCTGCTGGCCGGTGCCGCCGAGGATCAGCCGCTGGCCTGCCTCGTCGATGATGCGCAGTGGCTCGATGACGGGTCCATGCAGGTGCTGGCGTTTGTCGCCAGGCGGTTGCTGGCCGAATCGGTAGCTTTGATCTTTGCTGTGCGGGAGCCCGATGACGATCGCGAGCTGGCCGGTCTGCCAGAGCTGATCGTCGAGGGCCTCAGCGAGCCTGACGCGCGTGCCCTGCTCGCTTCGGCTCTTCGCGCGCCGCTCGACCCGCTAGTGCGGGATCGTATCGTTGCCGAGGCTCACGGCAATCCGATGGCCCTGCTGCACCTGCCACTCTCGCTCGCACCCGCTGAGCTGGCGGGCGGATTTTGGCTTCCCGGCAGGCGCCCCCTAGCGCGCCACATCGAGAATGCCTTTTATCAGCAGTTCCTATCACTGCCTCCAGACAGTCAGCGGCTTCTGGTGACCGCTGCGGCTGAGCCGACCGGAGACGGAGGCCTGCTGTGGCGCGCGGCCAGTTTGCAGGAGATCCCGGTGGACGCCGCAGTGCCAGCCGAGAGCGAAGGACTGGTTGAGTTCGGCGCTGGGGTGCGGTTCCACCACCCGCTGGTGCGCTCCGCCGTTTACCACCGGACGCCCCCGCCCGATCGCCGGGCGGCGCACCGAGCGTTGGCGCAGGCTACCGATCCCCACCTTGATCCTGATCGCAGGGCGTGGCATCGCGCTCAGGCCGCCACGGGGCCTGACGAGAGCGTCGCCGTCGACCTGGAGCGCTCGGCTGACCGGGCTCAAGGCAGGGGCGGAGCCGCTGCCGCAGCCTCGTTCCTGCGGCGGGCGGCGGAGCTGACGCCCGATCCCGCGCGACGTGTCACCCGAGCACTGGCCGCCGCTGAGCTCGACATTGACGCTGGCGGGGCAGAACAAGCCGACAACCTGCTCGCGGTCGCGGAGGCCGGCCCCCTCGACGATTTGCAGCGCGCCCGATTCGAGCGGTTGCGAGCCCGGCTGGTGTTCTCCCAGCTACGCTGCAGCGACGCACCGCGGCTTCTGCTCGACGCCGCACACCGGCTCGCGCCTCTCGACGCTGCCGTCGCCCGTGACACCCTGCTGGAAGCGGTGGGCGCGGCGATCTTCGCCGGCCGTCTGAGTGAAGGGCCAGGGCAGCGGGAGGTGGCCGAGGCAGTCCGCGCCGGACCGCCGCCGCCGACGCCGCCGCGGACGGCCGACGTCCTGCTGGACAGCATGGCCGACCTGATCATCGATCGCTGCGCTGCCAGCGTCGACGCCCTCAGACGTGCACTGCACATCGTCCGGCAGGAGCAGAAATCTGGCCCGACGGATGCGGACAGGCGCTGGTTGTGGCTGGCGTTCCGGGTGATACCCGAGCCTCTCGCGCCGGAGCTGTGGGACGACGACGCGTGGCAGGAGATGGCGACCGGCGCCGTCCGCATCGCCCGCGAAACGGGGGCGCTCTCCGTCCTCCCAATGGCACTGACCTACAAGGCGTGCTACCACGTTTTCGCTGGAGAATTCCGTACCGCAGCGGCTCTGATCGACGAAGCGACAGCGATCTCGGAGGCGACGGGCGGCGCACCCATGATGTACACGTCACTGATACTCGGCGCCTGGCGAGCGCAGGAATCCCAGGCAATGGATCTTATCGAGACGACCATCGAAGAGGTAGGCGCCTGGGGGGAGGGACGAACGGTCAGCCTCGCCGAGTACTCAACCGCAGCGCTGTACAACGGCCTCGGCCGCTATGACACCGCGTTGGCAGCCGCGACGCGCGCATGCCAGTACGAGGATCTGGGATTCTTCGGGTGGGCACTGGTCGAACTGATCGAGGCGGCTGCCCGCGGCGGGCAGCCAGAGGCCGCCGCGGCGGCGCTGGACAAGCTCACCGAACGCACACGCGCGAGCGGAACCGAGTGGGCTCTGGGCGTGGAGGCCTGCTCGCGCGCGCTACTGAGCGACGACCGGGATGCCGATGCGCTTTACCGAAAGGCGATCGAGCATCTCGGACGCTGCCGGATCGTCGTCCACCTGGCCCGCGCCCGTCTGCTGTACGGCGAGTGGCTGCGTCGCCACAACCGCCGCCAGGAAAGCCGTACTCAGCTACGCTCCGCCTACGAGGCCTTCAGCCGGATCGGAGCCGACGGTTTTGCCGAGCGCGCCCGCAGGGAGCTTCTCGCAACCGGGGAAACCGTACGCAAGCGGACGGCCGGAACTGTCACCGAACTCACCAGCCAGGAGGCCCAGATCGCCAGGTTGGCTAAAGACGGGCACACCAACTGTGAGATCGCCGCCCAGATGTTCATCAGTCCACGTACGGTGGAGTGGCACCTCGGCAACGTGTTCAGCAAGCTCGGAGTCAGCTCACGCAGGCAGCTCCGACACGTTGCTCTCTCCTCCGAAACCGCCGCCGGTGTAACCAGCAGCGGTCTCGCGATGTGACAACCGGATGTGGTAGTCGGCAGGCGAGTCTGACCCCTGCATGACCCCAACGCAGCGCTAGAACAGCAAGGTGAGCTCAGCCTGCAGGCGAGTCCCGCCCAAGTGGCGACCGTTAGTCAAGGGGCAGTGGGTGTCCTCTTAATCCGCGGGTTCGGGGTTCGAGTCCATGGCGGCGCACCAGCAATCATCTGGGCATTCACCCTTCGGGGTGGGTGCCCAGATGTCGTTTCAGGGTGAGTGACAGCAACGGCGACAGCAAGGTGTCACTCGTCATCGCCATCACCCGCCTCAGGCTCAGTGAGCGCCGCGTCCATGTGTGCTGCGGCCTCTTGCTGCATGGCCGGCATGACGTGCCCGTAGATGTTCATGGTCACTGCGATCTGGGAGTGGCCGGGATGTCCATGACGACTCGTGGCGACACGCCTGCCGCCAGCAGCAGCGTCGCGCAGGTGTGGGGTCCTGTCTGCCGTAGGGACCGGCCGGCATGTCGCTGGACCGGTAGGGGCGTCTGCGCCCGTCGCCTCATGAGCGACCATCGAGCGGGACGCGGTACAAATCCCTTACCCCGTCGGGCTTTTAGCGTGTCGCGATGCGTCAGGCCGACCACCGGCGGTCCACTTACGACGAAAATCTCGGGGGCGCTGACAGGAGGGGCGACGGCGGCGGTTCCCGGACCAGGAGGCCGGACGCCGCCGCAGCCCTTCAGCGGGGAGACGTCCCCGTTGCTGGTGGGATCTGCGAGGTCTGGCGCGGGTGTTGCGAGTCACAAACGCCGATGCCATCGCGGTCAGCGATGGGTTATCGACGGTTGCCGCCGGTCTGCCCTGCTGTGACGATCGTGGCGCCGCTGGACTGCTGGATCCAATCGGCGATTCGGTCCACTCGCGCCGTCGTCTCCTCCTGTGAGTGCGGGCACGGCGGCCGGTCGGATTCGAGACCAGCGTCTGGGTGCCGTCCGCGTTTTCCGTGAAGGACGGGGCGCCGGAGTCCCAGAGGCATGCGCTGGTGTTGGCGGCCGGCGCGTAGCCGACGACCATGGCGGACGATCCGGCAACTCGAGTGATCTTGAACTGCGAGGTGAACCTCACCGGGCGGTGCCGAATGGAGCATCGCAGACCTCGCCGAAAGGACGTTGTCGCCTCGTCCCAACATCGGCGGCTGCGGCAGCGCACATAATCGGCACTATGCGCGGGTGTGTCGGCCTGCTGGCGGGCTTCCTCGCTGGGCCCGCGTCGCCCCGGCAAGCTTCTCCATTCCTTGCACTGACGTCGTCTCTTCAGCAGGCAACCAGGGGCCCTCGAGAACGCGGCCGCCCACCCGCACAGGACCACCGCCGCGCGCCCCAGGGCCGCCGCGGCGTCGGACCTACTTCAGGGCCGGCGGGGCGGCCAGCCGGTCGTCACACGTCACCTCCGGGTCGGAAGCCGGTCGCCGAGCCAGTCGAGCAGAACCTTCTCGTACTGCGCGCTGATGCTGTCCGGGGTCTCGCCCTCGTCGAGGGTGGGCAGGTGGTCGCAACCGGCCAGCCGGGCCACGGTCAGATCACCGCCGCCGGCGGCCCGGCGCCACGCCGCCATGCTCTCCTCGATGGGCGTCCATCCGTCGGTCTCGCCGTAGCAGAGCAGCACCGGGCAGGACACCGTCGCGAAGACCGACTCCGGGTCGAAGTCCATGTCAGCCCACGAGCCCGGCTCGGGCAGCTCTCTCGGCAGGAACACCAGTGGGAACCAGGGCCGCTCGACGGCGACGTCCAGCTCCGCCTGAGCGGTCGGGCGGGACACCTCGCCGCGCAGGTACGCCTCCGCGGTACGGCGCAGCCGGCCCAGCTCGGCGATGTCGGCCTCGCCGTACCCGTGCCGGCGCAGCTGCTCGGCGGTCGCGTACCGCATCTGCGCGGCGGGACTGACCCCGCTGCACCCGACGAGCACGAGGAAGTCGACCGGGTGCCGGCTGGCGGTGAGCGAAGCCGCCCAGGCCCCCTGGCTGAAACCCCAGAGCCCAACTGGGACGTCCCCCACCTGCCGGCGCAGCAGCTCGAGAGCCTCCGCCGCGTCATCGGCCTGTGCAGTCAGCGGCACATCGCGACCGTCCACCCGGGGGCGTCGGTCGTACCGCAGCACCGCGATCCCGGCCGGTGGCAGCAGCCGGGCCAGGTGCTCGTACAGGAAGTACGAGCGCTGGTCGGCATGGGACCCGTGCAACGCCACCAGGCTGCCGCGCGCGGGGCCGGCCGGCAGGTCCAGGATGGCGGGCAACCTCAGCTCACCGACGTGCAGCTCCATGCCGGGCAGTCAAACACGGCCGCGCAAATCCCGTCCGCCCGATCGGGGCGGAAAAGGCGGCTGCCAGGGTCGACATCATCGATCGTTCCATGACGCCGCGGAGCTTGTTGAGCCAGTTGATGTTCCCTGCCATCTGGTAGTACTGGACATAGCCTCGATACTCGGCGCCGAAAGCGGCGACGATGTTGTAGTCGCTGGTGCGGATCAGGTCGTTGCGGATCAGGGGTTTGCCCTGTCCCCGAATGTAGGAACGGCATCTGGCGTTGACGGCTTCGGGTGGGACGCGGAGGGCGATGGAGCCGTTGAGTGACCGACCGCCCTTGGTGTGCCAGGTGTCAGCCTGCCGGGTCCAGATGTCGTAGCCGAGGAACCGCGCCTTGTGGGTGCGGGCGTGGGTGATCAAGGTTTTCTCGGTGGAGAGGTCGAGCTTCAGGTCGTCGCGCAGGAACGCGGCGAGCTCGTTCTTGATCTGTTCGGCTTCGGCCTTGGTGCCAGCGAACCCCAAGAGGTGATCGTCGGCTGGCCGTACAGGTATGCGAGGTCGTTGGCTGGAATCGGAGCGATGGGAACATCGATCGACGGACAGCGGTCCGCCGGGCTTGAAGGGCTGGCGCGATCGCCGGCGTGGCCACCCTGCAGGTCGATGGCACCGGCCCCGCGGCGACTGGCCAACAACCGCTGCGGGCGGTTGTCGGTGGCCTGCGGCCTCGGCTGCTCCACCTGCCCGTGGCAGTGCCCAGCATGGCGACCTCGCCGACCGGAACGGCCTTACTGGCATATCTTGAACGCGCCACCGACCGTCCCCAGACCTGTGGATAACTCTCGCGCCTTGTGGATGACGCCCCGATCGTCGTGCCGTCACCGGGGTGGTGACGATGCGGCGTCGCTGGCTTGCTTGCGCCACTGGCCGCCGGCATCGGCGGCGAGGAGACGCTCGACCATGGCGAGGGCCTCGGGTTCGCTGTCGAACTCCCACCGCAGCACCCGGCCCGTCTCTGCGTCGCCGGCGCGGGCGATGACCTTCCACCGGACCTCGCGGGTCAGCCACACGTCACGGCGGCCCAGGCGTCCCCAGATGCTGTACCACCAGCGTCCCGCTACGTCCTCCACCGCCGCATCGCACAAGCGTTCGACTAGCGGGTGTCAGGTAAGTCGGTGGTCGAGGGCGGTGTGGCGGCGGCCGGCGCCGACGGTGCGCACGGCGGCGGCGAGGGCGCGGCGGGAGCCGACGAGGACGACGAGTTGTTTGGCGCGGGTGACGGCGGTGTAGAGCAGGTTGCGTTGCAGCATCATCCACGCGCTGGTGGTCAGGGGGATGACGACGGCGGGGTATTCGGAGCCTTGGGAGCGGTGGATGGTCATGGCGTAGGCGTGGGCGAGCTCGTCGAGTTCGTCGAAGTCGTAGTCGATGGTCTCGTCTTCGTCGGTGCGAACGGTGAGGGACTGTTCCTCGGGGGAGAGGGCGGTGACGACGCCGACGGTGCCGTTGAAGACGCCGGCTTGGCCTTTGTCGTAGTTGTTGCGGATCTGGGTGACCTTGTCGCCGATCCGGAACACGCGTCCGCCCATGCGGCGTTCGGGTTGTCCGTCGCGGGCGGGGGTGAGGCGCTGTTGCAGCAGCGCGTTGAGGGCTCCGGCGCCGGCGGGTCCGCGGTGCATGGGGGTGAGGACCTGGACGTCGCGGCGCGGGTCGAGGCCGAACTTGGCGGGGATGCGTGTGTAGGCGACGTCGACGGTGAGGGCGGCGGTGGCGTCGGTGTCGTCGCAGGCGAAGAGGAAGAAGTCGTGGAGGCCTTGCAGCAGGGGTGGTTTGCCGGCGTTGATGCGGTGGGCGTTGGTGACAACGCCGGACTCGGCGGCCTGGCGGAAGATCTGCGTCAGCCGGACCCGAGGGATGCCGTCGGCGGCGAGCAGGTCCCGCAGGACTTCCCCGGCGCCGACGGAGGGGAGTTGGTCGACGTCGCCGACGAGGAGCAGGTGCGCGCCGGGTGGGACGGCCTTGACGAGTTTGTTGGCCAGGATGAGGTCGAGCATCGAGGCCTCGTCGACGACGAGGAGGTCGACGTCGAGGGGGTTGTCCCGGTCGTAGGTGGCTTCCCCGCCGGGGCGGAGCTGCAGCAGCCGGTGCACCGTCGCAGCCGGGTGGCCGGTCAGCTCCGACAGTCGCTTCGCGGCACGCCCCGTTGGGGCGGCGAGGGTGACCTTGGCCTTCTTCGCGGCGGCGAGTTCGACGATCGACCGCACGGTGAAGCTTTTGCCGCAGCCGGGCCCGCCGGTCAGCACGGCAACCTTGGAGGTGAGCGCGAGCCGGACCGCCTGCTCCTGCTCCGCGGCCAGGTCAGCGCCGGTGCGGGCCTTCAACCATGCCAGGGCCTTGTCCCAGTTGACGTCGGCGAAGTGGGGCAGCCGGTCGGCGCGGACTCCCAGCAGCCGCTGCAGCGACCCGGCCAGGGACTGCTCGGCGCGGTGGAACGGCACCAGGTACACCGCCGGCAGCGGCTCGCCGTCAGAGCCGGGCACCACCTCGCGGACCACGCCCTCCTCGGCGACGAGGTCGTCGAGGCAGGCCGTGACGAGATCGCCGGGCACGTCCAGGATCTTGGTGGCGTCGGCGACGAGCTGCGGGGCGGGCAGATAGCAGTGCCCGGAGTCGCTGGCCTCCGACAGGGTGTACTGCAGGCCGGCCTTGACCCGCTGCCGGCTGTCGTGCGGGATGCCGACGGCCTGGGCGATGGTGTCGGCGGTCTTGAAGCCGATACCCCACACGTCAGCCGCCAACCGGTACGGCTCGTTCCTGACCACCGAGATCGAGGCGTCGGCGTACTTCTTGAAGATCCGCACGGCCAGGGACGTGGACACCCCGACTCCCTGAAGGAAGACCATCACCTCCTTGATGGCCTTCTGCTCCTCCCACGCCGCGGTGATCTTCGCCGTCCGTTTCGGGCCAAGGCCGGGGACCTCGACCAGCCGTGCGGGTTCCTCCTCGATGACCCGGAGGGTGTCGAGGCCGAAATGGGCGACGATCCGCTCGGCGAACACCGGGCCGATGCCCTTGACCAGGCCGGAGCCGAGGTAGCGCTGGATGCCCTGGATGGTGGCGGGCAGGACCGTGGTGTAGGAGTCGACCTCGAACTGCCGCCCGTACTGCGGGTGCGACGACCACCGCCCCGACAGGCGCAGGCTCTCCCCGGGCTGGGCGCCGAGCAGCGCACCCACCACCGTCAACAGGTCGCTGCTGCGGTCGGTGGCCACGCGGGCGACGGTGTAGCCGGTTTCCTCGTTGACGTAGGTCAACCGCTCCAGCACCGCGTCCAGTACTGCCAGGGGCGGGCGGGCGGGAGCGGTCACGGCGACCATGGTGCCGCCTACAGACGGTGCGCTGCCACCCGCCGTCGGCGCGACTGTGCCGTGTGGCGGTGGTGGCCAGGGGCGGTCAGCCTGCCCGATGGTCCCGGCGGGCGACATAGCGCAGCAGGTCCTGAATCTGGTGCCTCTCGGCCTCTGGAACAGAGTTGTCGGCCGGCCGCTCTCAAATGACGCTGATGTCGGCCTCGACCTCCTCCACGCCGCGGTCGCCGCCCCGGCCAGTCGGGGTTAGGCTGCCACGCCCGCCGCACCGTCGCCACCTGCGCGCACGGGCGGCCCGCGGCGTGCTTCGCCCGCCACGCCATTCCCGACCGAGTCCTCGAGCCGTCGCCGGCCGGATTACTGCCATACCCATGGGGCAGAAGCATGGCGCGGGAGCTGGTGGCGTTGTCGCAGCACGTCGCCGGCCCGCCGTCAGGTTCTAATCCCGCGCCTTGACGCGACACCCCTGTTGGCCCGGTTCCCCTACTCAGAAACTGGCCCGGCTTGCCGGCGGCGCAGCGTGCGGATCCATCCCTGGGCGGTGTGCCGGGGCACGTCGTAGTGGTCGGCGACGGCGGTCACACTGCCGGCCTGCTGGTAGACCGCTTCGAGATCGGCCGGTGAGCGCCGGTACACCCGCCCCTCGCCTGCGGAGGACCCGCCTTTCGCGGTCCGCTTCGTGGCCTTCCCCGCCGTAGTCGTGGCCTTGGCACCCGCTGCGGTCTTCCCCTTGCCCGCTCGGCTGCTGGTCGCGCCAGCGCCCGACGCCCGGCTGGCCTTCTTCGCCTCGCTTGCCTTGGTCGCCCGTGACGCCTGCTTAGGCACCACGACGTCTACCGCACCAGCCACCTCAGGGTCACTCGTAGCCGGCTCATCCGCACCCAGGGTAGGGGCGGTGGCCTGGACGGCCGTCGGCTCGGCGGCGGGCTCACCGTCGTCAACGGACATACCGCCGGCTGCGGGCGCCTCGTCGGATACGGCGATGGGCGGCGTGGCTATCGCCTGCCGCCCACCGGCGGTGGGCGCGATCGCCCTCAAGAGCAGGTCCAGGTCGACAGCGGGGATCTGGCCCGCGGTCAGCCCGTCCCCCTGCCCCGCGCGTACCACCAGTTCGGTGATGCGCGGGGTGGTGTCGTTCACCTCGACCTTCAGGGTTGTGATCGCTCGACTGGGATCGTCTGCGGCGATGGTGATGGTGATGGTGTAGGAAGTCATCGAATCAGGGCCTCCAATGTGGATAAACGGTTGTCGCCTCATGGAAGACGTTCGGCAAGCGGCAGGAATTGCACCTGTTCACCGATTGGTGTTGGTGAAGAAAGTACCGCAGGCCCGATGAGCTGTTATTTCAACCCATCACCCAGGTCGCTCAGGCGGTGCGGCGCCGCTTGTTATTGATCCTGTCGGCGACGGCGGTTGCGGCTTCGTGGTGCAGTCGCTTGACGACGCTTTGGTAAGTGTCGCGGGTGAGGGTGGTGGTGGAGTGGCCGAGTTGGTCGGAGACGACTTTGATGTCGACGCCGGCGTCGAGGGCGAGGGTGGCGGCGCCGTGGCGCAGGTCGTGCAGTCGGATGGGTGGCAGCCCGGCTTGTTTGACGAGGCGGCGGAAGCGTTGGGTGACAGAGTTGGGGTGCCACGGTCTGCCGTCGGCGCGGACGAAGAACAAGCCGGTGTCGGGCCAGTCTGTGCCGGCGGCGAGGCGCCAGGCGGCGCGGCGGGCCTTGTAGGCGGTGAGGACGGCGACGGTGTCGGGGTCGAGGATGACCTCGCGGTTGCCGGCGTCGCTCTTGGGCCGTTTCTGGTGGGTTTCGTAGCCGTGGGTGGCGATCTGGTTGACGATGCTGACCTCGCCTTTGGCGAGGCGGACTTCGGCGTCGAGGAGTCCGCACGCTTCACCGCGGCGGGGTCCGCGGTAGGCCATGAGGTGCAGTAGGGGGTGCAGGTCCGGGGCATGCTCGGCGGCGTAGTCCAGGAACTGGATGAGAAGGTCGTCGGTCCAGACCATGACAGGGCCGGGGACCTCACCGGTGGCCTTCCACCTTTCGACGCGTTCGGGTTCCCACACGATCGGCTTGGCCCGAGCGTTGGGGGTCTTGACCAGGGTGGCGGGGTTCGTGACGCCGCTGACCACCTCGCGGGCGAGGGCGTCGTTGAGCGCCTTGCGCAGGGTGGCGCGGATGCGGGCGATGGTGGCGGGTCCGGTGGGCCGCACCCCTCGGACGCTGGCGCGGGTGTCGGGGTCGGGACTGGCTTTCGCGGTGGCGATGTCGGCGTTGCGTTGTTTGATCTTGTCGATGAGGTCCTCGATGTGGTGGGGGCGCAGCTTGTCCAGGACGACGTCGCCGATGTGGGGGATGAGGTGCACGCGGACGTGGGATTCGTAGCCGCGGCGGGTGTTGTCGTCGACGGTGAGCCGCTGCAGCCAGGTGGTCAGCCATTCCGCGAGGGTGGGCACGCCGACCAGCGGGGTGTCGGTGCGGAGCCGGTTGCGGACGGTGTCGATGCCGGGCAGGGTTCCGCCGGCGCGGAGGGTGGCTTGCAGAAGGTCGCCGACCTCGATGCGGCGGCGGCGGTTGCGGCCGGCGAGGTCGAGCAACTGCCGGGCGCGGTCGAGTTCGTCGGCGGCTTGCTTGTGTGTGTCGAAGCCGGTGGGGCGTAGCTGTCGGCGGCGGCCCTCGGCGGTGGGTGGGAGTTCCAGTTGGTAGGCCCAGTGGCCGTGGTCGGGGTTCCAGGACCGGTTGGCGCGTCGAAGTTTTGGGCAGTGGTTGCCGAGGGGTTTGCGGGTGCGCGGGTCGCGGCATCCGCAACGTTTGAAGATCGATCCGTGCGACATGGGCGGGCTTCTCCGGGTGCGTTGGGCTGGTGCCTGCCGGGGCAGCGGTTTTGTCGATCGACATGCACGCTCGACTGCCCGCGACGATCAAGTCGGCGCGGGCAGTCAGTGCGCGGTGGAGATTCACGGTGCGGGTGGGTGCGTGTCGCCGCCGTCGGGTGTTGCCGGCGGGGTGGTCAGGTGCAGGGCGGCGAGGAGGCCGGCGACGGGTATCCGGTACTGGTGGCCTGCCTGGATGACCGGGACGGGGGAGGCGCCGGCGCGGGCGAGGCGGTAGGCGGTGTTGCGGGACAGTCCGAGGATCTGTCCGGCGGTGACCACGTCGGTGGTCACGCCCAGCGCGCGGACCTCCGCCTCGGTCCACCGAGGTGTGGCCGCGGGTTCGGCTGGTGGCGGGTTGTATGAGGCGGTGCGGGTGCGTCGCCGGTCGCTCATGACGCGGCACCCTTCGTGGCGGCGTGAGCAGTCCTGCTCGCCGGTGAGGGCCGGTGGCCCTGCCAGGGGTGGCGCGGTGGGGTGCGGCTGCTCATGTCGTCACCTGCCAGCGTCTGGGACAGAGCAGCAGCTGTAGCGCTGCCGCTGCTTGTTGGGGGACGACACCGTTGCCGAGCACGCGCAACGCGGCGGTGCGGGGCACGTCAAGGTCGGTGACCCAGCCTGGGTCCAGGCCCATGAGCCATTGCACGAACGGTGGCGCGAGGACGGGTTTGCCGTGGCGGCCGGTCTGAGTTGGGTCGGGGACCGGCTGCCCGAGCAGTAGTTCCCATCGGGCGATCGCGGCGGCGTAGGGGCCCCACCGTCCGTCGTTGAGGTGTCCGAGGTTGGTGGGCAGGGCGGCGACGCTGGTGCGCAGGTCGGGCCCGCCCTTGCCGTGTGCGCCGGGTCCGTGAGCGTCGGATGCGCGGGGTGTGGGGAGCGACCGGGCGACCTGCACCGCCGCGGAGGGCAGGGTGAGGTCCCCGTGCGAGCCCCGCTGTCCGGGGCACCCTTTCACGCCGTCGGTGGCCCTGGGCGTAGGCAGCAGGACTTGGGAGAGCGGGGGCCTGAATCCCGGGCCAGCCCGCCGCCCGGACGTGCCGGTGTCGCTGGCCCGGGGTGTCGGCAGGAGCCGCACGGCCTCGAGGAAGCCGCACCCGTAATGCTGAATGGGGTCGCATGGGGCGGTGCGGCTGTGGTTGGTGGTTGCTGGGGTGGGCAGTAGGCGGTGGCGGGTGCCGCGCGGCTCGAGAAGGTCGGGTAGTCCGTATTGGTGGCCGGGGCCCTTGCCGTCACGGGCGCAGGGTGTCGGCAAGGTTCGCACCGCGGGCGAGTCGTTCGGTGGGAGTGGCCAGCAGGAACAGCCGGTCGCGTCGGTGGGCGGCGCCGATGTCGGATGCGCGTAGGCATAGCCAGCTCGTGTCGTACCCGAGCGTGGCCAGGTCGGCTTCGACGACGTCGAGGCCCCGCCGCAGGAGGGCGGCGACGTTCTCCACGAAGACGAGCGGCGGTCGAAGATGGCGAACGGCGTCGGCGATCGACTGCCAGAGGCTGGACTGGACGCCGGTGATGCCGGCGCGTTTCCCCGCGTTGGAGATGTCCTGGCAGGGGAACCCGGCGGTGAGCACGTCGACGGGTGCGACGCTGTTCCAGGCGACGGTGCGGATGTCGCCGAGGTTGGGCACGCCGGGCCAGCGGTGGGCCAGGACGGTGCGGGCATGCCGGTCGGTTTCGGCGTACCAAGCGAGCCGGCCGCCGAGCACCAGCTCGACGGCCAGGTCGAGGCCGCCGTACCCGGTGCACAGGGATCCGATGCGCGGCCCGGTGGGACGGTCATTCAACCTCCCTCCCCCGGATCCCCGGCAGCGTTCCGGCTGGACGCGCCCTGGTGGCGTTCGGACTCGCCTTGGGGACCCGTCAGTTCGCCGGAACTCGCGGAGGTTGCCGGTCGTCGGAAGATGAGCACGTCTTCGTGGGTGATCAGGTGCAGTGGGGTGCCGGCGGTGCGGGCCTTGCGCACGGCCTGGAGTTGGAAGAACGACGGGCGGGCTACCAGGTGCCCGTCGCGGACGGCCGCGAGGAGGGCCACGCACCGTTCGGTGGGGATCAGGCCGGCGCGGGTGCCGGCGGCGATGACGGCGGAGGGAAGGTCGACCAGCTGGCCGTTCTTGCGCCACGGCCGGGCGGTGACCACCACGGTGCCGCCCGGGCGCAGCAAGGTCGCGCACCCGGTGAGGATCTGTTCGAAGCCGTCGGTGAGGCCGGTCAGGTCTCGGTAGGCGAGGTTCCCGCGGTCGGTGCCGTCGTTGTAGGCGTTGTCGTACTTCGCCACCCCGTCCGCGCCCGGACGGACCAGGCCGTGCACGGTCGGCCCGTACGGCGGTGAGGTAACCACGAGAGCTACCTGCCCGGCGAGGGCGGCGGGCAGCAGGGACCCCAGGCGGGTGGCGTCACCGCGGACCACGGACGCCCGGCCGGTGGCACCCCGCTGGTGGGCGTGGGTGATGTTGGCATCGGCGATGTCCGACCAGCGGGACTCGTACTCCACTCCGAGGGCGTCGCGGCCCGCGTGGACGGCCTCGACGAGGGTGGTGCCGATCCCACACATCGGGTCCAGGATCAGGTCGCCGGGTTGGGTGTAGGCGTGCACGGCGTGCGCGGCGATGGCCGGGAGCATCCGGGCGGGGTGCTTGACCGACTCCGGCACGTACCGGCCGCGGCGCTGCACCGGTCCCGTCCGCTGAGCGGTCGCCCACACCGACAGCACGTCTGGGCTCGGCTCGGCGCGGTGTGGGCTGAAGTCGGTGTCCTCGGCTGCGGTGGTGGGTGGCTGGTGCGGGTCGGCGGGGAACGGCGGGCGCTCAGCCACGGCGGCCGCCCTGCCAGCGAGAGCCGCGCTGCGGCTCCGGCGCCTGGTGCTGGCTGAACACGAGCAGGTCGGCGTGCACCCGCAGGTGCGCCACCTGCCAGTGTTCGCCGGTCTGCTGGGCGAGACTGAGCAGTTCCTCGTCGGTGACGTGGTAGACGAACGCGTCGCCGTCGGTGTCGGCGCCGACCGCGACGATGTGCTGCAGGTAGCCCAGCCCGACCTCAGAGGCGGCGGTGGCGACAGCAGGCGCGCGCACGTGGTCAGCAGCCACGCCAGCCGAATCCGGTTGGTGGAGTCGGCGGGGTCCAGGGGCCAGCAGGCCACGACCAGGCTGGTGGCCTCCTGAAGCGACGTGCCGTCGGACGGCGGGGTGGCCTGCGCCCCCGTGGGGGGCAGGTCGGGGTCGGTGAGGTCGTCGCCGAACCAGGCGTGCAGGTCCGGCAGGTCGCTGTCGTCGGACAGGTCTGCAGGAACGTGGCGGGCCGGCGGGGTGGCCGGACCGATGATGAGGCTGGACGCGTCGGTGAACCAGCCCGGGTGGTGCCGGCGCCGACCGGCGGCGCAGGCAGCGGTCAGGGCGTGGCCGCCGGTCAGGTCGACGACGGCGTCGCCGGGGCGGCTGTAGGCGGCCACGAGCCGGTAGGCCAGGCGGGCGCCGATGGCGCGGCCGGTGTCGGCGTCGGTGCGGGCGGTGCGCCACACCGTGACCGGGACCGGCGGGTCACCGGCCACGAGGTCGATCAGGGTCGGGTCGGCGCCGATGGGGTCGACGGGGTGGGCGAGGTCGTGGTGGTGCTGCGGCGTGTGCTCGCTCATGTGGTGTCGGCTCCGCGCCGCGCGGTCGGTGCGCTGACATCCCCAAACCGGCGTTTGTGTGCTCTGGCGAACGCCCCCGGATCTCACAGCGGCACACACGGACTCACAGCCCTCACAGCAGGTGGGACCTTGGCGCCGATCTACCTGCTGACGATGCCGGTAGAGCAGCGAGCTTCGTCGACAAACCTGGTCGAGGTTGGACGTCGTCCGGGCACGGATATCCCGGCCGATTTGCGCTGCCGGACACGCGGCGTCACTGACACGCACAGCACGTCAGTGGCACGCGTCGATGGCGCGGCGTCGGGTGGGCCTTGCGTGAGGACCGCGCCGTGTCATCGCTGCTCATGTCAGCCTGCGGTTGACATGACATTCGATCCCGCGCACGGGCAGCGGTGACATCACGGATGGCGCCGGATGTCCAGGCGACACTGCCTACCCGTGTCAGATTCGGCGCCGGTGACATCGTGCCCCGGGGATGTGACCGGCGCCTAGGGAGAGTCGTTGCGCGTGGCCGTGAGTGACTGTGAGCGTCATGCCCAGGCGGTGTCCTCGTCGGAGCGCGCACCCGGCTGACGGGCGCCAGCAAGCCTCGGCGACCGGCGAGATGACCGTTCGGCCTGTGTCAAAGTCCAGCTCAAGTGCACCGACACAAACCGGCAGTACTGATATAGACCATTGCCAGAGATCGACTGGCGGAAGCGGTGTCACGACCGGCGGCGCCCTGTCGCACGGTTCCGGCTTGCGCTGTGAGGGATCTGTGTGCCCGCCGTGGCGAAATCGGTGCCGACGCGCGGCCACGGCAGCGCCGCGATGTCATTCGAGAACCCTTCTCTGACACGGAGTAGTGACATGAACGTGTCCGTCATGGACTGGCCGACCTCGCCGCTGGACGCCGCCGACGCCGCCTTCGCGGCGTTGACCTGCCAGCCGGCGCCTCTGACACTCGACCTCGACAGCTGCGGCCCCGACGACGACGGTGCGCCGTCGGGTGTCATGGCACTGCCGGCGCTGCGAGACTGGCTCCTGCGGCATCCCCGGGCCTACGCGGTGCGGGACGGCGTGTGGCGGGAACTGGTCCGCCGTGCGCGCCTGGACGGGCCGGCGTGGGTGATCGCCGCGGTCGGGATGGCCATGCCCGCGCTGCGCCGCTACGCGGGGCAGTTGTGCGCCGGCTACCCCGGTGACCCGGACGACATCGACGGCGAGGTCCTCACCGGCTTCCTGACCGCCCTACGCGACCGCGTCGACCTCACCAAGGACGCCCCGTACGCGGCGCTGTGCCGGGCGGCGTGGCGCGCCGGGCACCAGCCGCGCCTGCACGCCAGCGAGTACATCACCATCGCCGACGTCGAGCACCTCACCGGCCCCCGCACCCCGAAGGTGCCCTACGGGCATCCCCACGTGCTCGTGTGCCGTGCGGTCGGCTTGGGCATCCTCGACGCCGAGGACGAGCAGCCCTACATCGACGTGCGGCTCGGACAGCGGGCGATCGAGCCGATCGCCGCCGGACTCGGTGTCACCGTCGACGCCCTGCGGATGCGCGTGGGCCGCATCGACACCCGCATCGCCGACGCCCTCGCCGCCGGCCTGCTCACCGGCATCGCGTCCCCGCAAGCCGCAGAAGCCCTCGCGGCCAAGGCCGGTCACCGGGCGGCCACCCGCGCCGGCCGGGCCACCGCCCGCCGACACGCCACGCACGCGGCGTCCCCGGCGGCGGCAGCCGCCTGCCCCACGCACCGAAACCCCTCATCGACGACACGACCAGCACCACCCCCGCGGCGCCTTCACCGCCATCGTCCAGGTGAGGGCGTCGCCTCGTGTTTCCGGCCGCCTGCGCCCGTATCGGGCGGACGCTGCCGGTCGCCGACCGAAGCGGATGTGAAGAGCCGTGGGAAAAGCCGACGGGGTGCGGCGCTGTCCAGACCTGAGTAATCCGGCGACTCATCCGCACTTGTCGGCGTACGAGTCATCGTGCCCAGCCAGGTACAGCTCAACATGCACAGCGTCGTGTGGACGGACGCTGAGATGAGAGCGAGCAGTTCCACCTTCAACCGCTCCCCGAGCCGACCAGCGGTGCCTCAGCGAGACCCATGGGTAGTGTCGGTGGCCGTCGTGACGTTCCGTGACCAGCGATGCGCCGTCGGCATGACGGCGCATCTGCTTCTGCCGAATTGAGTGCGTTGCAGCAGTCGTCGCAGCAATTTCATCAGTGGGTGCCGGAGCATGCTGGCGAGAAGGATCATGTCGCTGACGTCATCCTTGAGCTGCGGGCGGCTCGGCCGAATCCCAGACCCGGCCGAATTCGTCGGCGACCTGGGGTTGGCACCAGACCAGCCGAAGACCATCCTCGACCGACTCAATTTCATCGACCAAAGGTCCGAAGACGACGAATTCGTGTGGGATTACCCGGCCAGCCACGTCTTTGCGCTCCAGAGGATCCGGGAAACGTAGCGCCACCTTTTTGCCGACACGGTGGCAGACTTCTGCTTCATCGTCGATGTCCGAAAAGGCATTTTCGTATTCTGGGAGCGGATCCTTGAATCCACCGTTGAGGAGAAAGCGGAAACCCCACGTCCGCCCACGGGTGGCCCAGATGAGGCTCATCGACGGCTCCTGAGCAGGATCTGCTCCTCTTCGCCGTGGTCCAAGTCCATCCTAAAGCCAGTCAACGTAGCGGCAAGGTACTCCTGTTTGGCCACCGCTTCGGAGTTCATTTTCCGGAGTTTGTCACCCGCCAGCTTGACCGCGTCGTCCACGACATCGGGACCGATAAGGTTCATCAGATGGCTCAATGGGCCAGGCAGCGTGCTCTTGCGCCCGAGCAGCGCGGCGGCCAAACTTCCGGCGCCGTTCAGCAGACTCTCGGCCACTTTCCCAGGAATTTGCCACGCCTGGTTCCACCGGACGTGTCGCTCGAACGGGAGCATGGCCGCCAATGGCAAGATCAACTCCAGACCGACGCGCTCGGTCACGTTGATTTTGCCTGCGTCAAACTTCGCTGACGACAGCAGCACGAAGTCCTCACCCACGGACAGTGCGTCGGTGGCTTCCACCAGCCCAGCAAGCACCTTGCGCAGTTCGTCGATCTCATCCCATGCTTTGTCGATGAGGAGATCCCGGAACTTGAAAACGTCCAGGTGCGGCAGTAGATCGGCCTTCGACAGCGCCATTATCCAGATACGCGGAAACTCGACGAGAGGCCTGCCGTCCGTCAACAGGTCATCTTTGAGCGACAGCAGTCCGTTGCGGAGATTGGCCAGCAACGACTTGAGGTATCGCTCCTCCTCTCCGGAGTGCTCCAGCAACCGCTGACCGTCGACCAGCAAGAGAGCGACATCAGAACCCAGCAGAGACCGGAAGGTGTCGACCCGGCGCTGAGCCTCTTCTGGCCCGCTCACGTCCTGCTCGAACCACTCTCCCGGATAGTCGTGCCAGACAAGGCGCAGGGCGTCGAAGGGCCTGGCCTTCGTATCCGTGGCGTCAGACCCATCCCTCAGCTTGACCGAGAAAGAGTAGGACGTGGCGGAAAACCGGGTAGTGCTGGGCAGCCGCGCCGAATCTCTCATCCCGAGGTAGTTTCGATGCAACCGCGCGCCTTGCCCAAGATCGTCCGCTATGACATGGAACAGATTCCTCTGCAAGTACTGAGGCTCCTGCGTGGCTCCGTAGAAGGAGGAGAGCATGACGGTCTTGCCGCTTCCGCTCTCGCCGAACACTGCAATCTGCTGCTCCAGCACTCTGCTCAGTTGCATATGAGGATCTTAGAGCCGGGATCCGGAAACTCGCTGGCTGTCATCGCGCCGAAATTGGCGAACTGGTCGAATGGCGGCGGAAGGTCTGATACGCCCTCATCTCGCGTGCCGCATAGAACGCGCCGGCTCTCTGTGGCTCGTTCGCTTACATGAGGTTCGCCCCTCGGCAGCGCCGCCGCAAAGGACGTGGCGAGCGGCGAGTGGCGCTGCGCATGGCAGGTACTGGACGAATCTCGAACTCCAGACGGCAGCAGGCTTCCGTCGGCGGTGCGGTAGCGTGGCGCAGCCCTCATCTTCCGATGGAGTGAGCAGCCCGAGCCGCAATGAGGCATAGGCGCAGTCGCATCGCGAGCCGATGGCCGTTTCCTGCCGCTGAAGGTGGTCGATTCCGCCGGCTTACTGTCCTGCCGCGATCCGCGCGGCCACTTGAGTGCAGGGTAAGTTACACGCGGTAATCACGATCTCGCCCTGGCTCGGACAGTGTTCGTCGCAAAAGGCGATGGCCGGATCGATCGCACAGGTGCCGGACTGCCTTAGTCAATCGTTGAGCGTCGCTTCAGATCTGTGCACGTTCGGCCGTACCCGGCTGGGCACGATGAGCCGTACGTCGACAGGACTCATAGAGGGTTGGCCGCGCGGTGAGTGGTGCGCGCCGCTGTAGGGCGGTGAGACAGCGCCGCGGGGTTGTCACGCTCTCGGCCTCGGCACGGCCATACCGCCCCTGACCTGCCCTGTGAGCACCGCAGCCCCCACCGTGGGGGCGGGTGAGCCGCTGTGAGAAGTGAGGGCGTTCGCCGGAGCACACAAACGCCGGTTTGGGGGTGCGGGACTTCTCGCAGCGCCCACGGCGCCCTGAGGATTCCGCCCGCCGCTTGGCCCGCACAACGTCGGGCCGCCCGCGAGCCGGACGCCTCGGGTGCCGCCAGTGCTTGGTGCGCTGACACCTCATCGAACAGACCGCTACCCGACAAGGGAGGACGAGCTCCTCCCGGGGACAGGCCGGTTCGTGGGTTCCCGTCTGCGTGCCCGGCGGCGGTCCCTCGTGACCGCCCACTAGCGCCCCGCCGCATCCCACACCGGCGGGGCCGGAGGTGAACCCGCCCATGTTCCGCATCCCGGCACGCCTGCGTGCCCTCACCCAATTCCCACCATCAACCCGGCCACGCCGCTGCTGTGGCTCGTCGAGCCATTCCTGCCCACCGGCCCCACCACCCGGCCCGCCGCCGCCGCGGGACGGCGGAACCCGGGGGTGGAGCGGGACGTGCGGGCGATCCTGGACAAGACATCCCACCCGCTGTGGCAGACCGACATCCGCTACGCCGTCGCCAAGAACACCCAGCGCGCCGGCGCCAGCCAGCTGGGGCGGCTACGAGGTCTCGCCGACACTGTCGCCTCGTCGTTCGCGGTCTATTCCGGCCGTAACCAGCTGGCCCACCGCGCCCGGATGCCCACACCACTACAAGTTCTCGCCTGCCGGCGCCTGAGTGCGGGGTTCCTGACATCCACTCCGGAGTTGGCTGCCCTCGCGGCGCTGCCCCGCGACCTCGCCGTACCCGGCCTCGACCGGGCCCGGGCGAAGTCCATGCCCACCCCGGTCGCCGTCCCGACCGGCGGACGCGGCACGAAGATCCTCGGCACCGCCGAGGTCGGGCCACGGCATCGCCCTGTCCGTGCCCGACGCCCGCTATCACCTGCACGTGATCGGATCCACCGGCTCCGGGAAGACCACACTGCTGGTCAACATGGCCGTCGACGACATCAAAGCCGGCCGCGGCAGCGTCGTCATCGACCCCCACGGAGACATGGTCCTCGACATCCTCGACCGGCTCCCCGCCACCGTCGCCGACCGGGTGGTGCTGTTCGACCCCGACCAGCCCAACCCACCCACCCTCAACCCGCTGTCCGGCGACGACCCCGACCTCGTCGTCGACAACCTCGTGTCGATCTTCGGGAACATCTTCGCTAAAGCGTGATGCGGGTGGCCTGCCTGACCCTGCTCCGCCACGCCAACGTCACCCTCCAACACATCCCACCCCTGCTCAACTCGGCGCAGTTCCGATCGGCGATGACGGTCAACCTCGACGACCCGGCCGGCCTCAGCGGGTTCTGGCAGTGGTATGACGAACTCAACCCCGCCCTGCGCTCCCAGGTCATCGGCCCCGTCCTCGCCCGCCTACGCGCGTTCCTGCTCCGAGACTTCGTCAAACGCACCATGCGCTACCCGAAATCCAGCTTCGACATGGGCAAGGTCCTCGACGGCGGGGCACTGCTCGTCCGCATCCCCAAGGGGCAGTTGGGAGAGGACACCAGCAAGCTCCTCGGCTCCCTGGTCTTGGCGCAGGTGTGGCAGGCCGCCACCGCCCGCGCCAAGATCGACCCTGACAAGCGCCGCGACGCCACCCTGATCATCGACGAGGCGCAGAACTTCCTGACCCTGGCCAACAGCCTCGACACGATGCTCGCCGAAGCCCGCAAGTACAGGCTGTCCCTCGTCCTGTCCCACCAAGACCTCGCACAGTTCCCCAAAGACCTCCTCGCCGCCGCATCCGCGAACGCCCGCAACAAGGTCTACTTCTCCTGCGCGCCCGAGGACGCCCGCGTCCTCGCGAGGCACACCCTGCCCGAACTCGACGAGCACGACCTGACCCACCTCGACGCCTACACCGCCGCCACCCGCCTCGTCGCCGACGGACGGCAGACACCAGCGTTCACCATGAAAACCCGCCCACCCAAGCCGGTCGTCGGGGAGGCCACCGCGATCCGACAGGCCGCCGCCGCGGCGACCACACCACAGGACGCCAGCGCCATCGACACCCTCGCCGACCGGTACTCGCGCCCGGAGCGGCCGCACGCCAGCACCAGCGGCAGAAATGGCGACACCACCAAGCCGGGCAGCCGCAAGACCGGCAACTCCTGACCACGTCCCTGGCAGCCCTGCCGGGATGATGGCTCGTTCTGACGGCCACAGCCGAGCCCACCCAGAGCTTGAAGTCGCCCCACCCTGAGGGCGACCCGATGCCGACCGTCCGGGGCGTCGCCCGACGGTGATCGCGTGGGCACCGCAGGTCAGTCGTGGCGGTGACGCACGATGCAGTCGATGTAGCGGATCGTGTCCTCGCGATCGTCCTCGCTGATCGAGTCCCACAGGTCCGCCAGCCAGTAGAGCGAGCCCGACAGCATCCAGGCCCACCCGCGCACCCAGGTCGCCTCGTCGAACCCGAGCGCCTCCCGGTACGCGGCCCGCGCGCGGGCATCGAACAGGCTCCAGCCCGGCCGCACCTCGACCGCCGGATCGCCGCGGCCGAGACCGCCGAAGTCGATCACCCCGGTGAGCCTGCCCCGGTCGACCAGCAGGTTGCCTTCCAGGAGATCACCGTGCAGCCATACCGGCGGTCCGGGCCACTCGTCCGCCGCCATCGCCTCGTCCCACGCCGCGGTCACCGCCCGCCCGTCGATCCGGTCGCCCAGCGCCGCTATCGACCGGCGGGTCAGCTCGTCCCGCTGCACCAGAGGTACGCCGCGCTGAATCCCCTCCTTGACCGGCCCGCCCATCGGGTCGATCGCGATCATCGCGCGCACGAAGCCGGCGAGGTCGACGGCGAGGTCGACGAGGTCCTGCCCGGCTTCCGGATTGCGCCCGTCCAGCCACGGGACGACCGTCCACGGCCACGGATAGTCCCCTCCCGGCCGGCCGACCGCGACCGGCACCGGAACAGGCACCGGAAGATGCGGCGCCAGCCGCGGCAGCCAGGTCGCGTCGGTCGCCACCTGGTCGACCGCCCACTGCGCCCGCGGCAGCCGTGCCGTCAGGGAATCACCCAGCCGGAACAGCGCGTTGTCGGTGCCGTTCAACGGCTGCGCAACGATCGGCAGGTCCGACCATTCGGGGAACTGCTCGTCGATCAGGGCGCGTACCTGCCCGACAGCGACGACGATCTCTCCAGGGCGCACCGCGCGACCATAGAACCCGCTCGATCATCCTGCCAATCGAATTCGGACCACGCCGAACCGTGCGCCGGATCGACCGCTTGTACCGCGGCCTCGGCCTCGGCCTCGGCGCCGGGTCCGCCGTCGGTGTGCATACGACCGGCGAACACCTCGGCTGCCTCGCCGTCGTACCGACGCGATGGAGCGGTGCCGAACAAAAGGACGGTCGGGATGCCGGTGGGCCGCAAACCATGGCCTCACGCCCACGTCCAACGTTGTCTAGCCTCATCGCTTTCGCCCGTGTCGTACCAATCAACACTTTCGCGTCGCTGAGATCAGCTCACTGCACCCCACAGCGCCGTCCAACACATGGAAAGGGAGGCAGTCAGGCCGGGCCGCCCGACCATCTAGGAGACCCCTGAACAAAGGGTGTTGAGGGGTGGGCGGGTGCCGACAAGGCCGTCTGTGCGGCGTGAAGGTCAG
>NZ_JBNCLC010000040.1:0-24707 GCF_049844475.1 Micromonospora sp. DT47
CCCGGCCGATGCCGGCCGGAGGTCGCCAGCTGGCGGGGGCCGGGCCGGCGCGGCCCGCTTTGCGGGCCGCCTTGATCTGATAGAGCGCAATTCGGCAACTGCTACCGATCGGCTTTGTCGTGTCCCGGGAGACGCTTGACTCGCGTCCCACCTGATGCCTGACATGATCCTCAAGGCGTGTCGCGGAGGCCCTCACGGTCCGCGACAGGGGCGCGCATCGCGGCATGAGAGTGCGGCTGTTCGTCATCGCTGGCAGGTCTCGCCCCCCCCAGCCGGGAGAACGCCTTCGAATGAGTAGGTCACTGGTCCGGTCTCCGGGCGGCGCGTGCGGACACCGCCGCCTGACTTGGCGGTCTCCGGCCCCGCGGTCAATCGTCGATCGCCTGGTAGACGGCGGTCCAGAAGTCGAGCCACATCGGCAGCCTCTGGTCCCCCGTGTGCGCCCGCTGCATGATGAAGATCGTCGTCATGTCCTCGGCGGGATCGTTGTACCAGGCGGTGCCGTAGAAGCCGGGCCATCCGTAGCTCCCGACCGATGGGCCGAGGTGCGTGCGGCGGGTGCGGACCGACATCCCGAAACCCCAGCCCATGGTGTCGAGGTACCCAGGCCAGAACCCGGAGACCGCCTTCTGCGCCGGGGTCAGGTGGTCGCTCGGCATCAGCGTCACCGACGGCCGCGAGAGCACCCGCTCGCCGCGGTGGGTGCCGCCCGCGAGCAGAGCCGAGGCGAAGGCAAGGTAGTCGTCGGCGGTCGAGACGAGCCCGCCGCCACCTGATTCGAACGCCGGCGGCCGACTCCACTGCCCGTCGGGGCCGTCTTCGACGACCGGCTGACCGGTGGCGGCATTGTCGCGCTCGTACGCCGTCGCCAACCGGCCGATGCTCTCGCCGCCCACGCTGAAGGCGGTGTCCTTCATTCCGAGCGGATCGCAGATCCGCTCGCGCAAGGCATCCCCGAAAGACACGCCGGTGGCCCGGGCGATGAGCACGCCCGTCACGTCGGCGGCGGTGTCGTACATCCAGCGCTCACCTGGCTGGTGGACGAGCGGAAGCATGCCGAGCCGGCGCATCCACTCGTCCGGCGGCGGCTTGCCGCGTCATCGCACACGCGGCGACGACCGGCTTCGTCATCGAGCCCATGCGACAGATCGTGTCGCCCGCCATCGGCGTCCTCGACCCAGCGCCCTCGAACGCGAGATTGCCCGTTGCTTCGATGTGCACCTCACCGTGGCGGGCGAGGACGGCCACCACACCCGGGACGAAGCCGGAGTCGACGTGACGCTCGAGCAGCCCTCGCACCCGAGCCAGCCGTTTCAACGAGAAGCCACCAGTAGCCACCTGTCTCCTCCTCATCTCGTCCGTTCGCAAGTTACAAGTTGCGCGACGACCGCACGTTCCACGAAGACGTTCAGGGAGACCCCGTCCGAGTAGTAGCGCTCATCGGCAGTACCGAACGGGACGACGGATCGTTGCCGTCACGCAGCGTAGCGAATGATATGCGGCAGATCCGGACGTAGGAATAGACCACGAGCGGGTTGATGTATCACGGTCTTCCACGCTAATAGGTCCGGCCCTGGTTCAGACTGGTGTCGGATGTCAGAGGACGTCAGGCACAGCTACAAGTGCGGTGCCTGGCTTGTTTCACCGCGGTGCACGAGTGGTGCGCGGTCACCCGTGAGGGCGGCCGTCAACTGATCCAAGCCCAGCGAACCCAGCTCCAGCGCCTGACGGTGGAATGCGCGCCGGTCGCCGGGGAAGGACGAGCGGCCTGCCAGCCACACGCGCTCACCCACCTTGTAGGCCAGCGCCTGCCCTGGCCGGCCCAGGTAACGCGCGAGCTCGGCGGACGCGTAGGGCCCCTGATGACAGCGGTCCCGCAATAGCTTCAGCGCCGCGTCCGGCGTCCACAATGCTCTGTCACCAGACGGCATCGGCAGCCGCAGGTGCAGGCCGATGTCGACCACAACCCGTGCCGCCCGCAGGAGCTGCATATATAGATACCCCAGTCGAGCACCCGGCTGTTCATAGAGCCCGAGCTCGTCCATGAACCGCTCGGCGTACAAGGCCCAGCCCTCCTGGCTACCGGAGAGCCCGCCGAGCAGGTTCAGCCGCTGCCCGAGGCCTCCCCGGCAGGCCTCGGAGCCGAGGTGGAGGTGATGGCCGGGAACGCCCTCGTGATAGGCGGTGCTGTAGGCGTACCAGGTGGGGAAACTCGCTGCGTCCTCGGGGAGGGACCACCAGACCCGGCCCGGCCGCGTCAGGTCCCGCGACGGCCCGGTGTAGGCAATGCCGGACGACGTGGTCAACCGCGACTCGATGCGCCGCAGCGGGGCGGGGATGTCGAAGTACACGCCGTCCAGTCGCTCGGTGGCGGCCTCCAGCAGCTCCTGCAGCCACGCGGCGAACGCCTCCCTGCTGCGCAGCGTGCCGGGCGCGTCGGGGCTGGCGAGCCAGGCGAGCACCTCGGGCACACTCCCACCCAGGGCCTTCGCCTCCGCGACCAGCTCCGCCTCTATCGCGGTGAACTCCTCCCAGCCCCAGTCGTACAGCTCGCGCAGGTCAGGCTGGGCCGCGAGGAAGATGCGCACCCAGAGTGCGTACCGCTGCTGCCCGAACGCTTCCTCCTCAACGGCCCGCGGTGCCAGGTCCGCGGTCAGCATCTCGGCCAGTTTCTGGTACGCCTCTCGCGAGCCCGTCGCTGCGGCCTGCAACGACGCCCGCTGACGCCCCTCGCCGTAGCGATCCACCAGGGCGACATCGTCGTCGATCCAGTTGCGGCAGCGCTGCGTCACGAGCTCCACCTGGCGCCGCGCCGGCAAATGGCCGCGCTCCGCGGCAAGTAAGAGGCTGCGGGCATACCCGTCCAGGGCCGCGGGGATCGCGGCCAGGCGCGCGCCGACACGAGCCCAGCCCTCCTCGAAGGCCGCGCCCTCGGCGCCGCGGCCGGGAACCGCGGCCTCGACGGCCTGGCGGATGAGCTGGAGCGGACCGGTGGCCGCCGCGTGCAGTTCGCGCACGTCCTCCCCGGCGTCATGGAAGGCGATACGCGCATGCAGCCGTTCGGCGAGGTGGGCGTGCAGCGGGGTCGCGGCCGGCAGTGCATCACCCAAGATCTCGAGCTCGCGCAGGGCGCGGGCCGCGAGGTCGGCGCGGGCCTGGTGGCCCTCCGGGCCGTAGTCGGTCAGCCCGTCGACATCCTGCTCGCCAGCCTCGACGACCGCTGTGCAGGGGTCGAGACCGGCCACGTCGCACAGGAGCCGATCCGCGAAGTCCTCGATCACGGAGGCAATGCTAGGGCCTTGCCTTACCTGCCGTGGTGCGAGCCTGCATCGATCGCGGCAAGCGGTTCAGAACCATCTGACAACTTCCGCTCATCGGCATGCGAGTGCGCCCACGGCCGCTCAGGTGTCACCGACTGTAACCAGGACGACTGAGGAACCAAGGCCGGCTGTCGTGCATGTGCTGCGACAGATCCGTCAAATGTGGTGGGACTAGTGCTGTGACCACATAGGTTCGCCGGGTTGGATGCTGCGGCGGTTGGATATCCCGAGACGTCCGTCCGTCGCTGGGGGTGTGGTGTCAGAGCCTGTCCGTGTGCGCAGATTGACCGACCAGGAGGGGCAGAGGCTGCAGCAGATCGTGCGCCGGGGCGGCACCAGTTCGGTGCGCTACCGGCGGGCGATGATGCTGCTGGCCTCGGCCGGCGGGAACCGGGTCCCAGTGATCGCCCAGCTGGTGCAGGCCGACGAGGATACCGTCCGGGATGTTATCCACCGTTCAACGAGATCGGTCTGGCCCGCCTGGACCCTCGGTGGGCGGGAGGCCGTCCCCGCCTGCTCAGTCCTGACGACGAGGACTTCGTCGTGGCGACGGCCACCACCCGGCCGACCAAGCTCGGCCAGCCCTTCACCCGCTGGTCCATCCGCAGACTCGCCGCCTACCTGCGGGAAGTTCACGGCCGCCTGAACCGGATCGGCTGCGAAGCGTTACCGTGCCTGCTCGCCCGCCGCGGCGTCACCTTCCAGCGCACCAAGACCTGGAAGGAGTCCCCGGACCCCGACCGCGACGCCAAACTCGACCGCATCGAGCAGGTGCTGGAGCAGTTCCCGGACCGGGTGTTCGCGTTCGACGAGTTCGGCCCCCTCGGCATCCGGCCCACCCTCGGGTCATGCTGGGCCGAGCAGGGCCGGGCCGAACGGCACCCCGCGACCTACCACCGCACCCACGGCGTCAGGTACTTCCACGGCTGCTACTCCGTCGGCGACGACTCCCTGTGGGGCGTCAACCGCAGGAAGAAGGGCGCCAAGAACACGCTGTCCGCGCTGAGGTCGATCCGCGCGGCCCGCCCGGACGGCGCTCCGATCTACGTGATCCTGGACAACCTGTCCGCCCACAAGGGCGAGATGATCCGGCGTTGGGCGAAGAAGACGCGGGTCGAGTTGTGCTTCACCCCGACCTACGCGTCCTGGGGCCAACCCGATCGAGGCCCACTTCGGGCCACTGCGGCAGTTCACGATCGCCAACTCCCACCACCGCAACCACACCGTCCAGACCCGGGCCCTGCACGCCTACTTGCGCTGGCGCAACGCCAACGCCCGTCACCCCGACGTTCTCGCAGCCCAGCGCCGCGAACGCGCCCGCATCCGCAGCGAGAAAGGCATCCGCTGGGGCGGACGCCCACTCACAACGGCAGTCTGACCACACCGCGCCCCAGACCGTCTGGCTTCATCCACGAGAACGGACAGCGCTTCGACAGCGTTTCAGGAGGCGTTCGGCCGTGTCCGCCTGGTGAGATGTTCATGAGTTTCAACAGCGCTGGGCTCCGTCCTAGCAGTGCTGTCGAGCACGAGCTCAAGCAGACGGCGTGACCGGGGACCGCAGGCCGAGCCACTGCTCGGCGTCCCAGGCCTGGAACCGCTCTACCTCGGTGAACCCCAGCTTTGCCGCGAGGCGCATCGAGCCGACGTTGGCGGTTTGGGTGGTGAGCACCACCGGCTCGCCGGGAAGGACGCCGTCGAACCAGTCGAGTGCCGCCGCGCACGCCTCGGCGGCGTACCCGAGTCCCCACGCCCGCGGCAGGAACAGGTAGCCGAGATCGGCCTTCCCCGCGGCAGCCGGGCGACGGTGCTCCGTTGCTCTCCTGAGCAGGATCTGGCCGATCATCGCCCCGTCGAGATCAACGACGAAACTCCCGGGCCACCGCTCGGGCGCCCCGGGCATCTCGCGCTCAAGCTCGTCACGCGGCCGGGGGCCGCCGAGGTAGGTGTGCACCTCTGGCGACGCCAGCAATTCGATGAACGCCGAACGGTCCCGGGCCTCGGACTCACGGAGCACGAGCCTCTCGGTCCGGATCGGCTCAGGCGGCCAGGCGACCGGTCCGAGCTCAGTCATGTCGGCCAGCTAATCAGCAGACTCGGCAGCGATCAAGACTCGCGGACCGATCAACCCACCGGCCCGGGCCCCACCCTCACCTACGGGGCCGGGCCCCACAAGCCACGCCTGCTAGGAACGGGATGCCTCCCGTTCTCGTGAACATCGACTTCGGCAGCGGCGGGCCGCCTCCCGAAGTGCCGTACATCTGCTGTCGGGATTCGTGAATAGAACCAACGGCAGCACGTCGGCCCACTTGCGTAGTACGTCGACGGCCTGGTCCCGGAGGGCTCCGTCGGCAACCTCTTCGCGCAGTGACCGGCGGTCGGCCGGCAGGGCCTCTCGCTGGCGTCCAGCGAGATGCGTCGGCAGAGAATGAGGGGAACGCCATCGGGCAGGCCCCAGAGTTGGGCCTCGACGGTGGTCGGTATCCGGGCCGTTACTTCGTCAATCATGGTCATAATCTCGACGCCAACCGTCGAGAGCTGGTGTTGGGTTCCTCCCGGCCACGGCTCGTTGGCCCCGTCAAGGAGCGCGGGATTTGAGCTGACAAGCGCTACCGGCATGTAGGAGACGCTTGACGAGAGGAGCAAGCCGGTAGCTCTGTCGGTGGAGTCGAAGCGCCGCCGCAGCAGCAGGTCTGGAGCCGCGCAACGTCGACCGCGCCTGGCACGCGACGCGAGCGCGCGCAGGCCTGCCCTGGCTACGGCTGCACGATCTCCGACACGCCTGCGCCACGTTCCTTCTCGCGTCGGGCGCACCCCGGACGGTGATGAAGACCCTCGGCCACACCAGATCGCGTTGACGATGAACACGTACGCACACGTCTTGGCCGAGGTCGAGCGGGCGGCCATGGACGCGGCCGCCGACCGGCTCTTCGGTTGAGCTTGGCTGCACCGATGGCTGTACCGCTGAAAACCGCGAAGGCCCAGGCACAGCCGCGATGGGCTGTGACCTGGACCTTCAGTGGTGCGCCGCCAGGGACTCGAACCCCGAACCCGCGGATTAAGAGTCCGCTGCTCTGCCAGTTGAGCTAGCGGCGCTCGCCGGCAACGGGGAGAACATTAGCACGGCCCCTGAGCCGGGTTCCAACCCGATACCCGGCTCCGCCCTTCGGCCGAGCTTAACGGGCAAAAGCTCTCAAAAACCTCCACCGCGAGACTGGTGGGGCCAAGGCGACGGCTGGGATACGGCACCATGTCCGCCAGGCACGCGAGAACAGAGGTGGCAATGGGCAGGTTCGCGCGGGGCGGGGCGATGGTGGGCGCTCTGGTCCTGGTGACGTCGCTGGCACTGACCGGGTGCGGAGACGACGACAAGAAGGGTGCCGCGTTCGTCGGCGGCCGTGCCGCTTCGAGCGACAGCGCGCCGGCATCGGCGCAGCCGGAGGAGACCGGGGCGCCGGCCACCCCCAACTTGTCGGTCACCCCGGCCGACGGAGCGAAGAACAAGCCGGTCAGCACGGAGATCAGCGCGAAGATCCCGGGTGGCGGCACGGTCTCCGCGGTCACCCTCACCTCGGCCGAGGGCGACCAGGTCGAGGGCCGGATGCGCCGGGACGGCTCCTCCTGGGTGCCGTCGAAGCCCCTGGAGTACGGCACGCGCTACACCGCCACGGTGACCGGCACCGGCTCCGGCGGCGAGACGCACCGGGGCACCAGCACGTTCACCACGATGGGCAAGCCGAAGTCGATGATCAGCTCCGGCCTCTACCTCTTCGACGACAAGTCGTACGGCGTGGCCATGCCGGTCGTCGTCGAGTTCTCCCCCGGCATCCCGAAGAAGGACCGGGCCGCGGTACAGAAGCGGATGTTCGTGCAGACCGACCCGCCCCAGCCGGGGGCGTGGCACTGGCTCTACAACGGCACCCAGGCCTACTACCGGGCGCCGGAGTACTGGCAGCCGGGCACCACGCTCAGCGTCCGGATCGCGCTGGCCGGCGTGCCGCTGAGCAACGGTCGGTACGGCAACGTCGACCGGTCGGCGACCGCCAAGATCGGGCGGTCCTTCGTGATGAAGGTCGACAACGCCACCAAGAAGATGGAGGTCTTCGAGGGTGGCCAGCTGATCCGCACCCTGCCGGTCAGCCTGGGCAAGAAGAGCACTCCCTCCTCCAGCGGGACCATGGTGGTGATGGAGAAGAAGGAGAAGACCGTCTTCGACACCATGGACGAGCCCGACCCGGCGGACCGCTACCGCACCGAGATCGACTTCGCCCAGCGGCTGACCTGGGGCGGCGAGTACATCCACGCGGCCCCCTGGTCGGAGGGCGTGCAGGGTCGGCAGAACGTCTCGCACGGCTGCGTCAACGTCTCGATGGCGGCCGGCAGGTGGCTCTTCGAGCGGACCAGGATCGGTGACCCGATCACCGTCAAGGGCACTGACCGCAGGCTCGCGCCGGGGAACGGCTGGACGGCGTGGAGCCTGAGCTGGTCGGAGTTCGTGAAGGGCAGCGCCCTGCCGGTGCCGGAGGGCGGCTCGGGCCCGCTGGTCTGACCATCCGTGGAGCCGGTCACGGCCGGCTCCACGGATGGTGATCCGCGCTCACGAAGCCGCTCGTTTTACCGGTATCCATACATCCCGGTCGGCGTGTTCCTGTTCACCCGCGGCAACCGGGCGGCGCTCTCGTGCGTCATTGAGAGACGATGGGACATCGGGGACCACGACTGTGAGGGAATCATGCGAGCTGTCCAGGATCAGCTGACCCGGCGCGTCGGCCGCCGCCGCGCGCTCGCCGCGGGGCTCCTCGCCGCGGCACTGACGCTCACCTCCGGCTGCACCGGCTCCGACGCCGACAAGCCGTCCAGCTGGCAGGGTGGGGGCGAGAAGGCCCCGAAGGCCGCGGCCACCATCACCGAGCCGAAGGCCGACGCGACCGACGTCCCGGCCACCACCGGCATCGCCTTCACCACGAAGGACGCCGAGGAGACCACCGTGGAGCTCACGGACTCCGCCGGCGAGGCCGTCGAGGGCACGCTCGCCACGGACGGGAAGAGCTGGCTCCCCGCCGGCGCCCTGAAGTACGGCCAGAAGTACACCGCGACCGTGACGGCGACCGGCGACGACGGCAAGCCCGCCACCGCGACCAGCGCCTTCACCGTTATGGCCGAGCCCGACAAGCAGGTACGGGTGACCAGCTTCCTCGGCGACGGCCAGGTGGTCGGCGTCGGCATGCCGCTGATCGTGCGGTTCGGCCGGGCCATCCCCAAGGACTACCGCGACGACCTCCAGCGCCGGATGACCGTCACCTCCACCCCGGCCCAGGAGGGTGTCTGGCACTGGGCCAGCCCCACCGAGGCGCGCTACCGGCCCAAGGAGTTCTGGCAGGCGGGCAGCACCGTGTCGTACCGGATCCAGGCCGCAGGGCTCCCCCTCGGCGCCGGCTGGTACGGCCGCTCCGACCTGACCGTGGACATCAAGATCGGCCCGTCGCTGGTCATGCTGGTGGACAACCGGACCAAGCGGATGACCGTCACCAAGGACGGCAAGGTCGTCCGGACCATCCTGGTCAGCCTCGGCAAGCCGACCACCCCGTCGTCCAGCGGCACGATGGTGGTGATCGAGAAGCTCCGCAAGACGGTCTTCGACACCCGCGCGGAGCTCGGCCCGGTGGAGGGCTACCGGACGGACATCGACTTCGCCCAGCGGCTCACCTGGGGCGGCGAGTTCATCCACGCCGCACCCTGGTCGGAGGGGAAGCAGGGCAGCGTCAACGTCTCGCACGGCTGCGTCAACGTCTCGATGGCCGACGGCGCCTGGCTCTTCGCCAACACCCGGATCGGCGATCCGATCACCGTCAAGGGCACCGAGCGCAAGCTGCAGAACGGCAACGGCTGGACCGACTGGAACATGAGCTGGGACGAGTACGTCGAGGGCAGCGCCCTGCCGTACGAGCCGGCGGCCGAGCAGAGCGCGGAGGCCACCCCTGGGGACGCGCCCAGCGTCGAGCCGACCCCCTGACCGGGCCGGAAACGACGGAAGCCCCCTCCGCGAGGAGGGGGCTTCCGTGTCTGGGGTGACTGATGGGAATTGAACCCACGACAACCGGGACCACAACCCGGTGCTCTGCCAACTGAGCTACAGCCACCATGCCGTCCGCGCCGGTCGCCCCGGCGGGTGCGGACTAATAATAGCCACACTCCCGCCGGCCCCGTCCAGCGGGTTCCGCGCCAGCCTGCCGGGCGGGCGGACGCCCCGCGCTACAGCTGCGCGGCGATCGCCTTGGCCGTCTCCACGTCCGGCCCGGGCAGCGGTACGAAGACCGTCCGCCGGTAGTATTCCAGCTCCCGGATGCTCTCCCGGACGTCGGCCAGCGCCCGGTGGGCGAGCCCCTTCTGCGGCTGGCCGAAGTACACCCGCGGGTACCAGCGCCGACAGAGCTCCTTGATCGAGGAGACGTCGATCATCCGGTAGTGCAGGTGGGCGTCGAGGCGGGGCATGTCCCGGGCGATGAAGCCCCGGTCGGTGCCGATCGAGTTGCCGCACAGCGGGGCGCTGCGCGGGTCCTTCACGTGGCTGCTCACGTACTCCAGCACCATGTCCTCGGCCTCGGCGAGGGTGACCGTGGAGCGCCGGACCTCCTCGGTCAGCCCGGACTTGGCGTGCATGGTGCGGACGATCTCCGGCATCGCCTCCAGGGCCGCCTCGTCGGCGTGGATGACCACGTCGACCCCCTCGCCCAGCACGTTGAGGTCGGGATCGGTGACGAGCGCGGCGACCTCGATCAGCGCGTCGCTACCGAGATCCAACCCGGTCATCTCACAGTCGATCCAGACGAGAAGGTCAGCCACCGGGACAGACTACGCGCAGCCCAGGTGCCCGCGCCTCGGCACCAGCGGCGGACCGGACCGCTAGTGCGGTGTCCACTAACGTTCGCCGGGTTGGTCGCCCGTGGGAAAGTGTCGTACGGGTGGTGTTGGCTTCGGTTCGTGCCTCGTCGTCGGGATCCGTCCGCGCCGCCGGTCGTGCATCGCACCGCGCGCATCGCGGTGCGGGTGACGCCGGGGCAGCGGCGGCGGTGCTTCGGCCTGCTGCGCTCGGCCGCCGATGTGTGGGCGTGCGTGCTGGAGGTCAACGCGTGGCGGCGCCGCCGACACGACGCGCCGCTGGTCGGTTATCAGCAGTTGTGTCGGGAGCTATCCGGGTCGGGGCCGGGCACGTTCGCGGAGCTGGACACCACGGGTGCCCGGTCAGTGTTGCGCCGGTTTTCGGATGCCTGGTTCGCGGCGGCGAAACGCCGCAACGCCGGTGACCTGTCGGCGCGGTTCCCGCGCCGGCGGCGTGGGTTGATGCCGCTGCGCTGGTATCACGGCACGTTCACCCTCGACGGCCGCAGGGTGCGGATCCCCACCGCCAAAGGCGCTGCCCCGCTGTGGGTGCGCCTGGCGCGGGAGGTGCCGTATCCGGCGGAACAGGTCCGGTCGATCACCCTGCTGTGCGAGGGCGGCCGCCTGTTCCTCGACATCACCGCCGAAGTCCCCGTCACGACCTACCCGCCCGGCGAGGAACCGGATCCGGCCCGGGTGGCCGGGGTGGATCTGGGGATCATCCACCCCTACGCCGTGGCCGGCCCCGACGCGGAAGCGTTGCTGGTGTCCGGGCGGGCGATCCGCGCCGAGCACCGCATGCACCTGGCCGACACCAAAGCCCGCCGCCGCGCCGTCGCCCGCCGAGCGCCCAAGCCGGGTGAGCGGGGGTCGCGGCGGTGGCGGCAGTACCGCCGTCGGGCGCGGCGGGTCGAGGGCCGGCATCGGCGGCGGGTCTGCCAGGCCCAGCACGAAGCCGCCCGCACGGTCGTCTCCTGGGCGGCGCGGCAACGCGTCGGTGTCCTGCACGTGGGTGACCCCCGCGAGGTGCTCAACCTGCCGGCAGGGCGGCGGCACAATCTCCGGCTGCGGCAGTGGCAGATCGGCCGACTCATCCAGGTCCTCACCGACAAGGCCACCCTCGCCGGTATCGGCGTGCGGTTGGTCGACGAACGCGGCACCTCCTCCACCTGCCCCGCCTGCGGTAGGCGGGTGCCGAAACCCCGCGGTCGGACCCTGTCCTGCCCACACTGCGCATTCTCCGGCCACCGCGACCTGGTCGCGGCCGCCAGCATCGCCACCCGTGTTCCGGGCGGCGGACCCACCACCCCGACAGCCGTCGTGCTGCCGGAGGCGGTCACGCACCGTCGAGCCGGCCGGCACCTGCCTGGTGCTGGCCGGTCCCGACGTGACCCCCGCCGCCCACCCCGGACGGCGCGAGGGTCGGTTGGCCCGCGGAGGCCCGCCCCACCACCCGGTAGGGAGTCGCTCGCCTACGGCGAGGATCCACAACACCCACCGCAAACCCGGTGAACGTCAGTGGACACCGCACTAGGGTTTCCCCGTGCCAAAATCCGCCGCACCACCCGCCGTCGCCCCGGAGGACCATGGAGGCCGCACGGTCCGCCGGGTCGTCACGGTGCTGGCGCTGGCCGCCGTGCTGCCGGTGCTCTACCTGCCGGGCCTGGTGCACGACTTCTTCGACCTGAAGATCTACATGCGGGCGATGGACTGGTGGTCGTCCGGGCACCCGCTCTACGACTACGTGCAGCCGGACCGGGTGCAGGGCGAGCTGTACTTCACCTACCCGCCGTTCAGCGCGCTGCTGCTGCGGCCGTTCGCGGTGCTCCCGCTCGGCCTCACCATCGCGCTCTTCACCATCCTCACCGGGATCGGCGTGATCGTGACCACCCGCTGGCTGGTGGCCCCGCTGATCGCCCGGCACGGCCTGCCCCGGCTCTTCACCCTCACCGTGGCGGTGCTGCTGGTCTTCGCGGTGGAGAGCACCCGGGAGACCATCACCTTCGGTCAGATCAACATGCTGCTGGTGGTGCTGATCCTGGCCGACCTGCTCTTCGCCGTACCGCGGGCGCGGCGTTGGGCCGGGGTGGGCGTGGGGTTGGCGACGGCACTCAAGCTCTTCCCCGGCATCTTCATCGTCTACCTGCTGGTGAGCCGGCGGTGGCGGGCGGCGGTGGTGGCCGGGGTGACCGCGGCGGCGGCGACGCTGCTGGCGGCGGCGGTGGCGCCCCGGGACTCGTGGCGGTTCTGGACCGAGGAGCTCTGGGCGACCAACCGGGTCGGCCGCACCGACTACACCGGCAACCAGTCGCTGTTCGGGCTGCTCAGCCGGATCGACGCCCCTGCGAAGCCGAACCAGCTGCTCTGGCTGGCCCTGGTCCTGGTGGTCACCGGGTACGGCCTGTGGCGGGCGGCGCGCGCCGCCCGGGCCGGCGACGAACTGACCGGCCTGACCCTGGCCGGCCTGGTGGGCGGCCTGGTCAGCCCGATCACCTGGACCCACCACATCTACTGGTTCATCCCGGCGGTGGTGGTGCTGGTGGACGCGGCGCTGCGCACCGGGCGGGGCGGCGCCGCGGAGCGACGGCGTCGCTGGTGGCTGCTCGCTCTCGCCGTCGGCACCTCGGCCGTGATCATCTACGGCGTGGTGTCCTTCCAGGACTGGGGCGTGGCGCCGGTGCCCACCGACTCCCCCGGCGACTTCGTGTTCCGCAACGAGTACGTGCTGCTCGCCCTGCTGCTGCTGGTGACCCTCCCGGTGCGGCGGGACGCCCGACCGGTCCGCGGATAGTTGCACCAAATGGACAGATGTTCCTATCCATGGCGTACCACGTTAATCTGGCGACACCTACCCCCAGCGCCTCTCGGGTAGCACCGATCCCCCGGTGAAGACGGCCCTCCGCGTCGGCAGCGCGGAGGGCCGTCCGGCGTACCCCGGCCGGCGGCTCAGTCCGCGGCGTCCGGCCGACCCGTTTCGGCCGGACGCTCCGGCGGCCAGGGCGGCAGATCGGCGAGGGTGGTCGGGCGGTCCGCCGGCCCCGCGCCGATCGCGGCCGCCGGCGTGCCGACCGAGACCAACTGCCGTTCCGGGGATGGCTCCGGCGCGCCCAGCCCGCTCAGCGAACTGACCCCGAGCCGACCGGCGAGCACCGGCACCTGGTCCGGCTCGACCACGAAGACCACCTCGCGCGGACGGATCGGGCGCAGCAGCACCAGCCCGGCCAGGCCGATCAGCAGCACCCCGCCGGCCAGCAGCACCCAGGCCGCCGGGCCCAGCCAGCCGGCCCGCAGCTCGGCGCGCAGGTCCAGGGCGAGGTCCGCCCGGCCGTCGGGACGCATCACCACCAGGCTCAGCCCCCGGCCGGCCAGCTCGGCGGGGTTCCACTCGATCGCGCCGATCCCCTCACGTACCCAGAAGGGCTGGTCGATCGGCACGGTCGAGGCCGCGCTCGGGGACCCGGCGGGAGCAGCGGCGGCCGGGTCGGTCAGTCGGACCGGCAGCGGCCCGCGAGCCAGCGCCACCCGGTCGACCGTGGCGTGCGGGACGGGGGCGAGCCAGCGGCGCACCTCGTCGGCGGGGGCCAGGCCGAGGAAGGCCGGCCCGTCCGCGGTCCGGGCGGTCAGCCGCAGCCGACCCTGCCGGGTGAACGGCGCCTCCGCGCGCAGCAGCGCGTCGACGTCCGCCACCACCACCGCGTGACCCGGGGTGCGCACCGGCTCGACCTGGGCGCCGAAGGTGCCGTCCGGGGCGGACTGCCGGTCGACCGTCCACAACCCGGCACCGAGCAGCAGCGCCGGAATTCCGACGACCAACAGCAGCATTCCGACGAGCGCCCGCACGAACCGCATCCGTTCCGTCTCCTTCGGTGACCGGGGTACCCGGCCGACCTTACCGACGCGACGGCCTTGATCTGCGGATATCTGCCGCGACGGCGCGGATGCGACGACCGGCCCGCCGGAGTGGCTCCGACGGGCCGGCGCGGCGTACGGATCAGGCCTTCGGCGTGGCCTGCCGGCGGGTACGGGCGAAGGCCAGGCCGCCCAGGAGCAGGCCGGCCAGCCCGGCCACCAGGCCGGCGATGCCGAGCCCGGTCGCCACGCCATCATCGTCGTCGGTGTCCTCGGCCTCGTCGTCCGCCCCGGCCTGCGCTCCCGGCGAGGCCACCGGCGCGGCCGACGCGGACGCGGCCGTCAGGGTGAGCACCGGGGCCGGGTTCTCCGGCTCCTCGGCACCGGGGGTCGGCTCCTCGATCCAGCGCTGGACGTTGCCGTCCGAGTAGGTCTGCAGCGTCTTGAAGACCATCGTGTCGACCTGCGGCAGCGGCCCCATCGAGACCGGGAACTCCTGGAACTGGCCCGGCTTGATCGCGGCGTCGCCGGTGGCCGTCCAGGTCAGCTTCGACACCGCCTCGGTGAGCTGGCTGCCGTGCACCTCGATCGGCGGGTCGACCTTGCGCTTCTCCACCGCCACGGTCCAACCCGGCACCGGCATCGTCGAGACGGAGCCGACCGGCGCGTTCTCCGGCAGCACCACCTCGACCTTGGTGGTGGAGGCGGTGTCGCTCTCGTTCGGCACCCGGAAGGCGAAGCGGCCGTAGCCGCCCTGGGTCGCCTCTTTCGGGTTGACCGTGACGTGCGCCGAGGCGGGCCCGGCGAAGCCGAGCACGGCCGTGGCGACGGCGGTGAGCGCGAGTGCGGCGGCGGTTGCGGGACGCCGGAGACGGATCATGTGCGGGAGAGCCCTTCTCACTTGATCGGCACGGTGGCGGTCACCGTGGCCTGGTCGATGTCGGAGGTGCGGACGGTGAAGCGGAATTGCCACTCCCCGGCCGCCGGGAGGTTGATCTCACCGGTCACGTGGTTGTCGCTCAGCGGCAGCAGCGGGATGTCGATCGGCTCGATCCCGGCCGACGGCAGCGCCGCGGTCGCCTTCCACTCGGCCACCGGAAGTGGCCGGTTGTCCTTCGAGTACGCGTACAGGTGCATCGAGTTGTTGCCCCGCTCGGCCGGGTCCAGCTCGACCTGGAGCGAGTAGATCGGGCTGGTCAGCGTGGTGGAGTAGTAGCCGGACGTGGTATCGGCCACGTCGCCGGCGGCGGTACGGGCCGGGGTGGTCTGCACCAGGATCGCCGAGAGGCCGAGCACCACCGCGGTGACCGCCAGCTCCACCCAGATGGCCCGCCGCACCGGCACCGGCCGGGCGGCGGCCCTCCGCCGCCGCACCAGCTGCCGGGAGTACGCGGCCACCCCGATCACCAGCACGAACAGGCCGATCTTGGCGAGCAGCAGCCGCCCGTACGTGGTGTCCACCAGCGCCTGGAGGCTGGCCACCTCGATCAGCCCCTGCACGGTGCCGGCGAGCAGCAGCGCCGCCACCGCGAGGGCCGCCCAGCGGGACCAGATCGGCAGGATCGCCCCCAGCTCCCGCTCGTCCGCCCGGCGCAGCAGGAACACCGCGAGCATCACCAGCCCGCCCAGCCAGACCGCCATGCTGCCCAGGTGCACCGCGTCGACGATCACCGAGACCGCCGGCGCCGGAGAGGCGGCCGGGTGCCCGGCCAGCGGCCAGGTGAACAGCCCCGCCACCCCGAGCACGCCCAGGATGATCCCGTCGGTCCGGCCGACCGGCCCGGCGGTCAGCGGGCGCAGCAGGAACGCCGCGGCCGCCAGCAGGCCGAGCCGGACCAGGTGCGCGGCCCCGTACGTGCTGCCGAACACCTCGGAGAAGCCCTCCCCGGTGACGTCGAAGACCCCGCCACCGGCGGTGTACGGCACCTGCAACCACAGCTCGGCCAGGGTGGCCACCGCCAGCAGGCCGACGCCGGCCCAGAGCAGCCGGGCCGGGCCCCGCCGGGAGAGCCGGTACGGCCAGAGGGCGGCGAGTACCAGCGCCGGGCCGACGACCAGCAGCAGGCCGACGTAGCCGAGGTACTTGGCCACCTTCACCCCGGTGTCCACCACCGGGTCGGCCCGGCTGTCCGAGCCGGAGTCGGCGGGCGGCGGCGAGGGCGCGCCGATAGACCAGGTGAACGCCCCGGAGACCGGGTGGCTGTCGGCGGAGATCACCCGGTAGCTGACCAGGTAGGTGCCGCGCGGTCCGGACGGGTCGACCGGCACGGTCACCGCGGACCCCTCGAAGGTCGGCTCACCCCGGTCGGCGCGGGATCCGTCCGGCGCGATCACCCGGATCTTGCCGGGCACCTTGCGGACCGACTCGCTGAAGGTCAGCACCACCTCGGCCGGGCCGCTCGGCACCACAGCCGAGGCCTGTGGGCTGCTGCTCACCAGCACGGCGTGGGCGCTCGCCGGGGCGGCCGGGGCGAGCAGCAGCGCGACGAGGGTGACCAGCAGGCCGGCGGCGGTGCCCAGCCGGGCGGTCCAGCGACGATCGACAGCGTTCATGCCGGCCATGCTCGCCGACCAGGCGCCCGACCGGTGACCCGACCCCGGCCTCACCCGCGCCCCGCCACGACCGCGGCAGACCACGGCCGGTCGGTGTCGCCGCTGACCCGGCCCAGGGCCCAGAGCAACCCGGCCTGCACCACGGCGGCCAGGTGACCGACCTCGTGCACCAGCGCGGTGGTCGAGTTGGCGATGTCGACCGCGCTGGTACCGGCCAGGCAGACGGCCAGCACCAGCGCCACCGGCAGGAACGCCCGGGCGCGCTCGGGGCGCCAGGCCGCCAGCGCGAACCCGACGGCGAGGGCGACGTCGAAGGAGGCCATCTCCCGGCTGGTGTGCGGGTCCGCGGCGACGCCGAGCCCGGCCAGCAGGATCGGCAGCGCGACCGCGAGCTGGGCCACCGCGGCCACCGCCACGGCGATCCGCAGCAGCTGGCGACGGGCCGCCCGGACGGCCGCTGGCGACCGCCGGGCCAGCACCGGGTCAGCGGCGACCGCGGCCAGCACCTCGGCGGTCAGGTCCGGCACCTGCACCGACCGGACCCGGGTGAGCCGGGTCACCTGCTCGGCCCGGGCCAGCCAGGAACGGCAGCCGGGGCAGGTCCCGGTGTGGGCGTCCAGCGCCCCCGCCGGGGCCTGCGGATCCTCGCCGTCCAGCCGCGCCGACAGCGCCACCCGTACGTCGTCGCACCTCATGAGCAGGTAGTCGGGCGTCGGCGCGGAAAAGTTCCCGACGTGGGGCGGGCCATAGAAAGGGCCGAAGGACCCTGCCCGCCCCCGTTGCGCCGCGTAACCTCGTCTGTCGTGATCCCCGCCCCGCGCGACACCGCCGCCGCCGGCCGTACCGGCGCGGGTCACGGCGCTGGGCGGGAGTCGGCGACGCACTGGGCGCTCGCCGCGCGCGACGGCGACCCGGTGGCCCAGGCCGCCTTCGTCCGGGCCACCCAGGCCGAGGTGTGGCGCTTCGTCGCCGCGCTGGTCGACCCGGACAGCGCCGACGACCTCACCCAGGAGACCTACCTGCGGGCGTTCCGGGCGCTCTCGTCGTTCCAGGGCCGCTCCAGCGCGCGGACCTGGCTGCTCGGCATCGCCCGGCGGGCCTGCGCCGACCACCTGCGCACGGTGGTCCGCCGCCGGCGGCTCGACGAGCGGCTCGCCGCCGACGCGCACACCGGTCGCCCGCACCCCGACCCGGCCGGGCAGCTCGGCGCCGCCGACCTGGTCCGCCGGCTGCCCGCCGAGCGGCGCGGGGCGTTCGTGCTCACCCAACTGCTCGGCCTGTCGTACGCCGAGGCCGCCGCCGTGGAGGGGGTGCCGGTGGGCACCATCCGCTCCCGGGTGGCCCGGGCCCGCGCCGACCTGGTCGACGCGGTCGGCGACGCGCTCGCGGGCTGAGGCGTGGAACTTCCGGACGGGCCGCGACGACCAATGAGCGTGACCGCAGAGCGCACCCGGCCCGCCCGCTGGCCCGCCGTCCGCCCCTGGCTCGGCATCGCCGCCCGGCTCGGCCTGGCCGCCGTCTGGTTGATCGCCGGCGGGGCGAAGGTCGGTGACCTGGCCGCTTCCGGCCGGGCGGTCAACGCCTACCAGGTGATGCCGTACGAGGCGGCGACGGCGGTCGGCGCGGCGCTGCCCGTCGTGGAACTGGCGCTCGGGGTGCTCCTGCTGCTCGGCCTGGCCACCCGGCTCGCCGCCGGCGTCTCCGCCGCGCTGCTGGTGGTCTTCGTCGCCGGCATCGCCTCGGCCTGGAGTCGCGGCCTGGCCATCGACTGCGGGTGCTTCGGCAGCGGCGGGCAGCTCGCCGCCGGGCGGGCCCCGAGCTACCTCCCGGAGATCCTCCGGGACCTGGGATTCCTGGCGCTGGCCGGATTCCTGCTGAGCTGGCCCCGCACCCCCGTCTCGGTGGACGGCTGGCTGGCGGGCGAACCACCCGTGGAGGACGAGGATGAGTAGTCGCAAGGGGCAGAAGGACGCGGCGCGGGTGGTCCGGGAGCAGATCGCCCGGGAGAAACGCCGCAAGCGGACCCTGTGGACGTCGATCGGCGCGGTCGTGGTGCTGGTGGTCGCCGGGCTGATCGGCTGGAGCGTCTACTCCAGCCAGAAGTCGGACGACTTCACCCCCCCGCCCGGCGCGAACGAACCCGGCACCGGCATCGTGCTGGGCGACGGCCCGGTCACCATCGACCTCTACGAGGACTACCTCTGCCCGGCCTGCAAGCAGTTCCAGCAGGTCAGCGGCGCGACGATCAACCAGCTGGTCAGCGAGGGCAAGGCCCGGGTGGTCTTCCACCCGGTCGCGTACCTCAACCGCTTCTCCACCACCGAGTACTCGACCCGGTCGTCGGCCGCCTCGGGCTGCGCCGCCAAGGGCGGCAAGTTCAAGGAGTTCACCGACGCGCTCTTCGCGAAGCAGCCGGCAGAGGGCAGCGCCGGGCTGAGCAACGACGAGCTGATCGACATCGGCGCGGGCGTCGGGCTGGACAGGGACGACTTCGGCTCCTGCGTCAAGGACGGGACGTACAAGCCGTGGACCGAGCACGTGACCGACGACGCCAGCAAGTCCGGCGTCACCAGCACCCCGACCATCAAGGTCGACGGCAAGGACGTCCAGGACCGCAGCCCGGCGGGGATCACCGCGGCCGTGGAGTCGGCCGGCAAGTGATCCCCGCACCCCTGCGGCGGGCCGGCCTGGTCCTCACCGCCGTGCTCGCCGCCCTGCTCGCCCTCGCCACCCCGGCGTACGCCCACGGCGCGGACGCGCCTGACGGCACCGACTACCGCGCCGAGGTCACCGGCGTCACCCCGGCCCGGCCGGGGCTGACCGTACGGGTCGTCGAGGCGGGCGCCCGGCTGGAGGTGGTCAACCGCACCGGCCGGGACGTCGAGGTGATCGGGTACTCCGGTGAGCCGTACCTGCGGGTCGGGCCGGGCGGGACGTTCGAGAACACCCGCTCCCCCGCCACGTACCTGAACCGGACCCTGGCCGGCGACACCGCGCTGCCGCCGGAGGCCGACCCGGCGGCGGACCCGCAGTGGCGGCGGATCTCCGACGAGACCCGGGTGCGCTGGCACGACCAGCGCATCCAGTGGCGGGAGTCCGGGCCGCCGGCGCAGGTCGCCGCCGACCCGAGCCGCGAGCACCGGGTCCGGGACTGGGTGGTCCCGGTACGCGACGGCGCCGGGCCGCTGGAGATCCGCGGCACCCTGGACTGGGTGCCGCCGCCGGACGCGTACCCGTGGTGGGTGGCCGCCGCGCTCGGCGCCCTGGTGATCGGCGCGGCGGGGCTGCTGCCGGCCGGCTCGGCCGCCGGGGTGCGGTCGCTGCGCGCGGCCGGAGCGTTGCTGGCGCTTGGCGGCGCGGCGGCGGTGCTGTTCATCGTCGGCCGCGAACTGGACGCCGGCGCCGAGGGAGTCGGCGGGGTGCTGGCCGGGCTGCTCACCGGGCAGGTGTGGCCGCTGCTCACCGGGCTCGGCGCGATCGCGGCCGGCGGGTACGCGCTGGCCCGCCGGCCGGCCGCGGACTTCGCGCTGGCGCTGGCCGGAGCGTGCCTGGCGCTCTTCGCCGGCGTCGCCAACGGCGCCGTCCTGGCCCGCGCGGTCGCCCCGGTCCCCTGGCCCGCCGGCACCGCCCGGGTGCTGGTCACCCTGGTGATCGCCACGGGCGCGGGAGCGGTCGCCGCCGGCCTCCTCCGCCTCCACGCGGCCTCCCGCGCCGCCTCCCCCCGCCCCACCCCCGCACCCACCCGAACCTGACCCGCACGGGACGGGTGGGTCGTGCCGCACAGAGGTCAGCGGCGGGCGGCGGCCCGGGGGTCGAAGCCGTAGGGGAGTTCGAGGCGGTGGCGGGACAACAGGTCCGCGTCGGTCAGGATGTCGGGGGTGGGGGCGTCGGCGACGATCCGGCCGCCGTCGAGGATGACCGAGCGTTCGCAGAGTTCCGCCGCGTACGGCAGGTCGTGGGTGACCATCAGCAGGGTCACCGGCAGGGTCCGCAGGATCTCCGCCAGCTCCCGCCGGGCGGCCGGGTCGAGGTTGGACGACGGCTCGTCGAGGACGAGGATCTCCGGACGCATGGCGAGCACGGTGGCCACCGCCACCCGGCGGCGCTGCCCGAAGGAGAGATGGTGCGGCGCCCGGTCCCGGTGCTCGCCCATCCCGACCGCGGCGAGGGCCTCGTCCACCCGCTCGGCCAGTTCCGCCCCGCGCAACCCCAGGTTGGCCGGGCCGAACGCCACGTCCTCCGCCACGGTCGGCAGGAAGAGCTGGTCGTCCGGGTCCTGGAAGACGATGCCCACCCGGCGGCGGATCTCGGCCAGGTCACCCCGGTCCCGGGTCACCGTCATGCCGCCGACGCTGACCGTCCCCTCGGTCGGGGTGAGGATGCCGTTGAGGTGCAGCACCAGCGTGGTCTTGCCGGCGCCGTTGGGGCCGAGCAGGGCCACCCGCTGGCCACGCGGCACGGTCAGGTCCACCCCGTGCAGGGCGACGTGACCGTCCGGGTAGGCGTACCGGACGCCACGGACGTCCAGGGAGACGGTGGTCTGCACGTACCCGATCATGTCAGGACGACGGCGGTGGCGGCGATCGAGACGGCGACCAGCGGCACGGCCGCGCCGACCAGCCACTGCCCGGCGGTGGCCGCGCCCGCGCCCTGCCACACCGCCGGCATCCTGCCCGTGTAGCCGCGGGAGAGCATCGCCAGGTAGACCCGCTCGCCGCGTTCGAAGGCGCGCAGGAAGAGCGCGCCCACCCCGGCGGCGAAGCCGCGCAACTGCCAGAGGAAGCGCGGGTCGTCGCCCCGGGAGACCCGGGCCACCCGCATCCGGCGGGCCTCGCCGACCAGCACGTCCAGGTAGCGCAGCATGAAGGTGGCGATCTGGGTGAGGATCTGCGGGCAGCGCAGCCGGTCCAGGCCGAGGATCAGGTCCCGGGTGGTGGTGGTCGCGGCGAGCAGCAGCGAGGCGAGTACGCCCAGGGTGCCCTTGGCCACGATGTTCCATGCGCCGTGCAGGCCGTCGACGGAGAGGCTCAGGCCGGCGACCTCGACCCGCTCCCCCGCGCCGAGGAAGGGCAGCGCGACCGCGAAGAGCACGAACGGCGCCTCGATCATCGCGCGGGTCAGCAGCCAGCGCGGGCCGACCCGGGCCAGCGCGGCGACCGCCGCGACCAGCAGGGCGTACCCGCCGAAGGCCCAGAACGCCTCCCGTGGGGTGGCCACCACGGCGACGGTGAAGAGCACCATCGCGGCGATCTTCACCTCGGGCGCCAGGCGGTGCACCGGGGAGGACGACTCCCGGTAGAGGACATGCGCGTGCCCCGCGCCCATGCGGCGTACCCCCGCTCAGCCGGCGGTGCCGGCGGGCTGCCGGTCGTCGTCCGTGGCCGCGTCGTCGGCGCCGGGCCGCACCGGCCCGCGACGGCGCAGCAGCCAGAAGGCGCCGCCGCCGATCGCGAAGGTCAGCAGTACGCCGAGCACGCCGGAGAGGCCGGTGGAGAGGAACTCGTGGTCGAGCCCGCGGATGCCGTAGTCGGCCAGCGGGCTGTCGGCCAGCTCGTGGTCCTGCGACTTCTGCGCCGGGCAGGAACCGCCGGTGATCTCCCCGTCGGCGTTCACCGTGCAGCCCTTGAGCAGCGAGGAGTCCAACCCGTCCGGGTGCGACGAGGCGTAGTTGCTGACCACCCCGGCCAGCAGCAGCGCGACCAGCAGGCCGGCGGCGACGAAACCCCAGGAGCGCTTCGTCACCGGACACCTCCCATGGCCGGGACGGGCGCCGGCGCGGCCGGCTTCAGGTTGCGCAGCGCGTACACCAGATCGGGGCGGACCTTGGCGACGGTGGCCACCGTGGTCGCGGTGATCATGCCCTCGCCGATGCCGATCAGCAGGTGGACGCCGGCCATCGTGCCGGCCAGCCCGGTGATGTTGCCGCCCAGGTCGGTGGTGCCACCCAGCCAGTACTGGAACACGAAGCCCTGGCTGGCGACCACGACGCTGACCAGCGCGGAGACGAAGGCGGTGGCGCCGAGCCCGGCCGGGGTGCGCGGCAGCACCCGCAGCAGCCCGGCGATCAGCAGGTACGCCGCCGCGGTGCCGAGGATCGCCATGTTGGTGATGTTCAGCCCGAGCATGGCGACCCCGCCGTCGCCGAAGACCAGCGCCTGCACGATCAGCACGACCGCCACGCAGAGCGCGCCGACCCACGGGCCGACCAGCAGCGCGGCGAGCGCCCCGCCGAGCAGGTGGCCGCTCACCCCGGCGGTGAAGATCGGGAAGTTGAGCATCTGCACGGCGAAGATGAAGGCGGCGACCAGGCCGGCCATGGGGGCGAGCCGGTCGTCCAGGTCGCGCCGGCCGCGCAGCACGCAGAAGGTGAGCGCGGCGAGCGCGAGGGCCGCGAAGATCCCCGCGACGGGACCGTTGATGATCCCGTTCGAGATGTGCATCGCCAGGGTGTCCACACCGCGCAGCCTATTTCCGGGACCGCGTTGTTGCCAAGACTTGGCAACAAGACATGGTCTTGATCACCGCCCGCCCGGCGCGCGTCACCCGTGCCCGTCGACGCCGGCGGTAGGGTTTCCGCCATGACCGCGCCCGACCGCCTCACCGCCGGCGACCCCGCCCCCGAGTTCACTCTCCCGACCGACACCGGCGAGACGCTCTCCCTGGCCGACCTGCGCGGCCGCCGGGTCATCCTCTACGCCTACCCGGCCGCCATGACCCCCGGCTGCACCAAGCAGGCCTGCGACTTCCGCGACTCGCTCGCCTCGCTCCAGGCCGCCGGCTACGAGGTGGTCGGCCTCTCCCCCGACAAGCCCGAGAAGCTGGCGAAGTTCCGCGAGCGCGACGCCATCACCTTCCCGCTGGTCGCCGACACCGACAAGGCGGTGCTCACCGCGTACGGCGCGTACGGCGAGAAGCAGATGTACGGGAAGACCGTGACCGGGGTGATCCGCTCGACGTTCGTCATCGACGCGGACGGCAAGATCGAGCGGGCGCTCTACAACGTCAAGGCCACCGGGCACGTCGCCAAGCTGCGCCGGGACCTCGGGCTCGACTGAGGGTGTCGTACCCGGCCACTACGGTGCGTGGGTGGTCCGGTACAAGTACACGCCCGAGGCGCTCGCCGAGGCGGCTGCCGCCGCGTACTCGATCGCGGGGGTGATGCGGCTGCTCGGCATCCGCATCAGCGGTGGGTCGCACGCGCACATCAGTCGCCAGCTGAAGCGGTTCCGCATCGACACGTCCCACTTCACCGGCAGCGCGCACAACCGGGGGCGCCCCAGCGAACGCCGGACGACGTCCTCGCAACTGCTGGTGCCGCTGCCGATCGGATCCCGTCGCACTCCCGGCACGCGCCTGAAACGGGCCTTGGCAGACATCGGTGTGCCTGAGGAGTGCGAGGACTGCGGCACCGGACCGAGCTGGCGGGGCGGACCGCTGATCCTGCACGTCGATCACATCAACGGCGACTTCCTCGACAACCGGCCGCCCAACCTCCGGCTGCTCTGCCCCAACTGCCACAGCCAGACGGCCACCTACGCCGGCCGGAGCAAGGGTGCTTGGCAAGGGTCCCCGCCCCCGGGCTGGCTTGGGTCGGACGGAGAAGACGAAATGCCTGCCGGCCCGCAGTCAGGCGCCGCAAAGCGAGGAGGAGATCCTCGCACTGATCCGGCAAGTCGACGCCGGTAGTCTGACCGCGGTGGACGCGGCTCGCCGGATCGGCTGCACGCGAGACCACGTTCGCACCCTGAGCCGGCGGTTGAGTGCGACGGGAACGATCAAACCCAAGCCACGCGTCCACGACAGCCCGGTCCGGCGGCGCTTCCGGGAGCCGGTGGTCCGCATGGCCCTCGCCAACCCGGACGTTGGCGCTCGGCAGATCGCCCGCCAGGTGGCAGGGTCAGCGGACGACGGTTCGGCGATCAGTCACAGCACGGTCCTGCTGATATTGAAGGAGGCGGGGCTCACCACCGCTGAGTCTCGACGCTCTAAACTCAGCGGGTCGGCGGGAGTGGCGAAACGGCAGACGCGCGGGCCTTAGAGGTCGCGCAATTAGGCGGGTTCATGGTCGGCGGGTGGAGCGGGTGTCCCAGCGGTAGAGGGTCCAGGCCT
>NZ_JBNCLC010000041.1:0-24695 GCF_049844475.1 Micromonospora sp. DT47
CGACGAACTGGAACACCGGCGCAAGCCGCACCCTGCGCGCCGCCGACATCAACACCGACGGCACCCCCGACCTCTGGGCCATCGGCACCGGCGGAGTCACCACCGCGTGGCACGTGACGGGCCTGGTCGCCGGCACCGGCGGTGCGAGCGGGACCGGCGCCATCACCGAGCAGCCGGACCAGACCCTCATCACCGCCGACCACGCCTGGCAACTCAACGACGCGGAGACCGGTGCGGTCGGCACCGTCCTCGACACCGCCGGCACCCTGCACGCCACCGGCAACACCGGTGTCACCTGGAGCACCGGGGACATGTTCGACCCGGACGCCGTCTTCAACGGCACCAGCGGCACCCTGACCACCCCGACGTCGGCGGTGAACACCAGCACGGACTTCACCGTCTCCGCCTGGATCAAGCCCACCGCCCTCGGCGGCACGGTGGTGTCCCAGAACGGCGCCAACACCGCCGGATTCAAGCTTTACACCGACGCGAGCGACAAGTCCTGGCGGTTCGCGATGCCGCGCACCGACGTCGCCGCGCCGACGTACGACACGGCGAGCGCCGGGGCCAACAGCGCCCGGGTGGGAGTGTGGACGCAGGTCACGGTCAACTTCCAGAAGTCGTTGAACCTGATGACGATCTACGTCAACGGGGCGAACGTCGGCCGGGTCAGCCACAGCACCGTCTTCAACGCCACCGGCGGGCTGCGGATCGGCAGTCACAAGACCGCCGCCACCACCTACGGCGGCTGGTTCAAGGGTGAGCTGGCCTTCGTCCAGACCTGGAACGAGGCGTGGAGCATCGCGCCTGCGCCGAAGGCGCGCTACGCCAACATCGTCGCCACCAAGACGGACGGCTCGCTCTGGTACTACCAGAACACCGCCAACATCTCCCAGCCGTACGGCTACGGCAACCTGATCGGCAGCGGCTGGAACGGCTTCGACCGGGTGATGACCGGTGACATCAGCGGTGACACCTACCCGGACATCGTCGGCACCAAGCCGGACGGCACGCTCTGGTACTACGGCAACAACGGCAACCTCAACCCGGGCAAGCCCTACGGGTACGGCCGGGTTGTCGGCGAGGGCTGGGACCAGCTGCCGAGGACCATGGTCGGCGACATCAACGGCGACGGGTACGGCGACATCATCAGCATGCGGTCCGACGGCAACCTGATCTGGCACCACAACCGGTGGGCGACCAACTCGACCGCCCCGTTCTACGGTAGCGGTCTCACGATCGGCACCAGCTGGACCGTGTTCAACCGGATCATGGCCGGCGACATCAACGGCGACGGGTACGCCGACATGATCGCCACCAAGTCGGACGGGACGCTCTGGTACTACCCGAACAACTACGTCAACAACCCGAGCTGGCCCTTCACCACCGCAATCCAGATCGGCACGGGCTGGAACGCGTTCAACCGGATCCTGCCGGGCGACGTGAGCGGTGACGGCTACGCCGACCTGGTGGCCACCAAGTCCGACGGAACCCTCTGGTACTACGGCAACAACATCAACACCAACACCAACGGCAAGCCGTACGGATACGGGCGCCTGATCGGCACCGGCTGGACGGCGTACAACCGGATCTTCTGATCCGTACCGGTGGAGGGGCCGGTCGTGGCGCGAGCCGCGACCGGCCCCTCCACCGTGCGGTCGACCGAACGCCTATGTCAGACCAGGCCCGCGTCCCGCAGCAGCTTCCAGAGGCCGGCGCCGTCCGGCGCGGAGAGCCACTTCTGCCCCACCGGTCCCGCGGACGGGCGGTCGGGCGGGACGGGGAGGCTACCGGCGAGCACCGACTGGGTCGGCGAGAGCCGGCGGATCGCCACCCCGGCGACGTTGTCCGGGTGGGCGGCCGCGAACTCCCGGTAGATCTCCTGGTCGTGCTGCCCGTCGTCACCGATCAGCAGCCAGCGGACCTCGGGGAACTCGCGGGCCAGCCGGGCCAGGGTGGCCCGCTTGTGCTCCCGGCCGCTGCGGAACCAGCGGTCCGCGGTCGGCCCCCAGTCGGTGAGCAGCAGCGGCCCCGCCGGGTAGAGGTGCCGGGAGAGGAACCGGGTGAGCGTCGGCGCGACGTTCCACGCGCCGGTGGAGAGGTAGAAGACCGGCGCACCGGGGTGCGCGGTGACCAGGCGCTCGTAGAGCACCGCCATTCCGGGCACCGCCGCCCGGGCGTGCTCGTCGAGGACGAAGGTGTTCCAGGCGGCCAACAGGGGCCGGGGCAGCGCGGTCACCATGACCGTGTCGTCGATGTCGGACAGGATGCCGAACCGGACCTCCGGGTCGAGGACGCGCACCAGCGCCTCCACCGGTTCGGCGTCGGCCACGCTGAGGCGTACCGAGGCCCAGCCGGGGGTGAGGTCGGCCTCGACCACGGTGTCGACGAAACCACTCCGGTCGGCCCGGGCCTCGTGGATGACGCCACCCGCCTCGACGGTCACCGTGACGTGCTTGGCGGGCAGCGTGGTGAAGCTGCGCCAGCCGCGGACCTTGTCCAGCCGGACCCGCTGCCGGGTGTCCGGCCGGCCGAGCAGCACCCGGCACATCACCCGCGCCCAACCCGGGGCGCCGTAACCGGCGTACGCCACGATGTTCATCTGCCACCCGGTGCGCCGCAGCCGACGCTCGACCAGCTGGTGCACGGCATCCTCGATCCGCGCGGCCCGGTGCAGCGTGGGTACGGCCAGTTGGCCAGCGGGAGTGGGTGGCACGGTGCAACCCTGCCACAGCATTGCGGAACCGGCCAGGCGAGGCGGTGCCGGCTGACCGGATCGCCCCCGCCCCGGGCCCGGGGCGTGAAACACTCCGGTCGGGACGACGACGGGGGCGTTGGTCGTGTCGACACCTGTACCGCAGCACGGCGCGTGGCGTCGGCGGCTCGACCGGCCGGCGTTCGTCGCGCTGCTGCTCGGGGTGGCGGGGGTGGGCTACCGGCTGGTCCTGACCCTGCTGACCGTCCCCAACGGCAACAGCGACGAGGCCACCTTCGGCCTGGCCGCGCTGCACATCGCCGCCGGCCGCGAGCGCCCGGTCTTCCTCTACGGCCAGCACTACATGGGGATGGCCGAGGCGTACCTGGCGGCCCCGCTGGTGGCGCTGGCCGGGCCGGGCTGGCCGGTGCTACGGCTGCCGCTGGTCGCGCTCTACGCGGTCTTCCTCTGGCTGTCGTACCGGCTGACCCGCCGGCTGTACTCCCCCTGGTTCGCCACCTTCACCGTGGGGCTGCTGGTGCTCGGCACCGAACGGGTGGTGCGGGACCAGCTCACCATGGTCGGCGGGCGGCCCGAGGCGAAACCGGCGGTGCTGGCGGTGCTGCTGATCGCGGTGGGGCTCGCCGAGCGGCGGGTCACCCACCGGTGGGCCGCGGTGGGGCTGGCCGGCCTGCTCGCCGGGCTGGCGCTCTGGTCGGACTGGCTGATCGCGCCCTACCTGGCGGTGGCCGGGCTGCTGCTGCTCTACGTGCTCCGCCGGGAGCTGCTCGGCTGGTCGGGTGCGCTGCTGCTGGTCGGGTTCGCCGTCGGACTGGCACCGATGGTGCGGGACAACCTGGTCGCGTCGCCCGGGCAGGACTCGCTGTCGGTGTTCCGGGAGATCAGCTCCGGGACCGGGCCGGTGCCGCCCTGGTCGCAGCGGTTGAGCGGCGGGCTGCTGGAGGGCGTGCCGCTGGCCACCGGGCTCTGCCCGGTGACCGGCTGCGCCCGGTGGCAGGAGTGGTTCGGCGCGCTCTACCCGTTCCTGCTGGTGGCCGCCGCCGGGCTCGCCCTGGTCGGGTACCGCCGGGCCGCGGGCGCGCCGACCGCCGTCCGGGTCCGGCCGGTCGCCCACCTCACCCTGGTCGCCGGCGCGGCCCTGACCCTGCTGTCGTACGTCCGCAGTTCGCTCGCCGGCACCGATCCGCTGACCAACGCCCGCTACCTGTCGGTGCTGCAGATCTCCCTGCCCGCGGTGCTCTGGCCGCTCTGGCTGGCCGCGGTCGCCTGCTGGCGGGGCACGGTCGGCGCGGCGGGCCGGCTGGCCGGGGCGACCGCCACCGCGGTGCTGGCCGCGCTCACCGCCACCGCCGTGGTAGCCACCGGCCTCTTCCTGACCGCCCTCGACGCACCGCGCTCCGAGGAGCGGCGGGCCCGCGAGCTGGCCGACGCGGTCCGCCGCACCGGCCTGCGCGAGGTGTACGGCGACTACTGGACCTGCAACCGGCTGACCTTCAACACCGCGGAGGAGGTGGTCTGCGCGGTGCTCGACGGCGACCTGTCCCCCGGGCAGAACCGCTACCGGCCGTACTGGCGGCAGGTCGGCGAGGCCGCGCGCCCCGGTTACGTGCTGCCGGCCGGCTCCCCCGCGGAGCGCCGGCTGCGCCGGCTGCTCGGCGACCGCGCGGACGCCGCCGCCGTGGTCGAGGTCGCCGGGTATCGCGTGTACCACCCGCCGGCCGCCGTCCGACCGTGGCGCTGACCCCGGCCGTACGCTTCCAGGCGTGCTCATCCTGCTCCCGCCCTCCGAGGGCAAGGCCGACGCCGGCACCGGCCGCCGGCTGGACCTGACCCGACTGTCGCTGCCCGAGCTGACCCCGGCCCGCCAGGAGGTGCTGGCCGCGCTGATGGCGCTCAGCGCCGGCGACGAGGAGGCCGCGCTGGCCGCCCTCGGGCTCAGCGCCGGCCAGCGCGGCGAGCTGGCCCGCAATGCCCGGCTGGACCGGGCCGCCACCGCGCCGGCCGGCCAGGTCTACACCGGGGTGCTCTACGAGGCGCTCGATCTGGCGTCGCTTCCGGCGCCCGCGCAACGGGCGGCCCGCCGGCAGGTGCTGATCAGTTCCGGGCTGTGGGGCGTGGTACGGCTCACCGACCGGATCCCGCCGTACCGCTGCCCGATCGGCGGGAAGCTGCCCGGGATCGGCGCGCTGTCGGCGTACTGGCGGCGGACCCTCGCCCCGGCGATGGAGGCGGCGGCCGGTGACGGGCCGGTGCTGGACCTGCGCTCCGGCGCGTACGCGGCCACCTGGACGCCGCGCGGCGCGGCGGCCGCGCGGACGGTGACCGTCCGGGTGCTGCACGAGCGGGAGACCGACGGTCGGGTGACCCGGACGGTGGTCAGCCACTTCAACAAGGCCACCAAGGGGCGACTGGTCCGGGACCTGCTGGTCGCCGGGGCCCGGCCACGCAGCGCCGCCGGTCTGGTCACCGCGCTGCGCGACCTGAAGTACACGGTCGAGGAGCAGTCGGTGCCGGCCGGTCGGCCCCGGCAGCTCGACGTGGTGGTGACCGAGCTCTAGCCGCAACGCCGTTCAGTTAGGCGGTGTGGTCGGCTGTCAAGGCGTGTCGATATGTGAGGGAGCAACGGAGCCCGGTAGAGGGGGCTGTCCTCCAAGACATGGCTGCCGGCTGGAGACGCGGTGGTGGCGGAAGTCGCGGCGGCGTCCGCGCGACGCGCAGGGTCATCCGGGCTGCACGCCGGCGGCCCAGATGTTCGCCGACCACGGCCAGCCGTCGGGCAGCAGGCCGCTACAGGCGTTCCAGGTACGGGCGGCGAGCCGGTACGAACTGCCGGACAGGTCGCGCCGGACGCGGGAGTTCGGCATCGTCGGTCCGCCGCTCACCCCGGTGCGGATGTCGACCAGGCCCGCGGTCGCGAACGCCGTACGCAGCGAGTCCTCCGACATCACCCGCAGGTTGTGCGTGGCGAGCGTTTCCGGGCTGAACCGTCGCAGGAGCGCGACCAGCGCCGGGTGCGCGTAGTTCGGCACCGTTACCGCTGCGACGCCGCCGGGCCGGAGGAAGCGCCGGTGGTGCGCCATGATCTCGGCCGGCTCTTCGAAGTGCTCCACTAGGCCGAACGAGACCACGAGGTCGACCAGCGGCAGCTCGGCCGTACGGACGTCGCCCAGATAGAGGTCCGCGGGGATGCCGGCTGAGCGAAGCAACCTCCGGGCGGTCTCCAGGCCCTCGGGCGCGAAGTCGACCCCGTGGTATCGGTGCGCCGGCCGTAGTTGGTGCAGCTGAGTCCGTTTTCGAGCAGCAGGGGACTGCTGGCGCGGGCAGGGCGATGCTGACGGTCGTACCGGCACCCAACTCACTGGTCACGCTGATGGCGCCGTCGTGGTCGGTGACGATCTGCCTGGTGATGGCGAGACCGAGTTGGCCCAGCAGCAGCAGCGCCCGGTCATCCGGCCCGGCCAGCTCCAACTGCTCACGAGCCTCCTCGAACGGCGTTGGCTCTAGGCGAGGCGCAAGATTTCCTCAAGGCTCGGCCGGATGGCTGGAACCGGACCGGGCGGCGGGTCACGGTAAAGGGACCCGACGCCGAGGAGGAGCGGTCCGATGGTCACCGAATCCACGCTGCTCGACCGGCCCCGCGTACCCACCTCCCCGCCGCCGCCGCTGGACCGGCTGAGCCTGACCGACGCGTTCGAGGTGGCCTGCCTGGTGCGCTGTACCCCGCCACCGGCGGTCACCGGGCGCGGCCCGGTCGAGCCGTACCGGGGGGTGGCGGAGTTCAACCGGGAGGACGCGGCGCTGCGGATGCGGCAGCTGCTCACCCGGCTCGACGTGCCGGTGGAGCACGAGGTGACCGGCGGCGGCCTGCGCCGCCGCTACGAGCTGCACCGGCTGCACGTGCCGCGGGAGCACCGGGCGGCGTACGCGACGTTGCGCGAGTTGGGCTGGCGGCAGGGCCGCCGCGAGCTGCTCGGCGGGCCGGCGGCCGGCGCGTCCCCGGCGCGGGCGGTCTGGCGGTCCCGGCTGGCGGCGGCGGCCTGGCGGTCGGCGCTGCTGGCCGGCGGGCGGCACGTCCGCCGGCACATCCTGGGGGTCCGGCTGACCGACCGGGAGCTGGCCGCGGTCCTGGTCCGCTCCGCGGCCCTGTTGGACGTCCCGGCGCTGCTGCGTCCGGGCGCCGGCTGCTTCGTGGTGAGCGTGGCCGATGGCCCGGACCGGTTGCGGATCATCGAACAGACCGCCCTTGCCCCGCCCCGGGCGAGCGCCCGCGGCTGACCGCGCGAGGGGCCCGACCGGTGCCGCCCGCCGGGACGCCGGGCCGATCCGGCTTGCGCCGAGGGCGGTGCGCGGCGCAGAGTGCAGCGCGTGAGCCGTTGCTGGTCCGCCCCCCGGCGGCGTGCCGCCGCCGGTACGGCGTTGCTGATGGTGCTGGCCGTGGCGACGGCCGGGCTCGGGGCCTGCCGGGATTCCCGGGCCGAGCCGATGCCGATCCGGATCGCCACCGGCAGCCCGACTGCGGTCTACTACGCCTTCGGCCAGTCCCTGGCCGCCATCCTCAACCGCGAGCTGCCCGAGGTACGGGCCAGCGTGGTGGTCACCGCCGCCTCCGCCGAGAACATCCGGCTGGTCGGCTCCGGCGCGGCCGAACTCGGCTTCAGCCAGGCCGACGTGCTGGACGCCGGGCCGGCCGGGCCCAAGGTGCTCGCGGTGGCCCGGGTCTACGACGACCTGCTGCACCTGGTCACCACCGCGGGCGGTCCGGTTCGGACGGTCGCCGACCTGCGCGGCCGGCGAGTCTCGGTGGGCGCCGCGGGCTCCGGCACCGAAATCACCGCGACCCGGTTGCTGGACGTCGCCCGGCTCGGCGGCGACCAGGTACGCCAGGAGCACCTCGGCCTGGACGCCTCGGTGGCCGCGCTGCGGGCAGGGCGGATCGACGCCTTCTTCTTCTCCGGCGGCCTGCCGGTGCGGGCGGTGACGGAGCTGGTCGCCGCCTCGGCGACCCGGATCATCGACCTCGGCGAGTGGACCGAGCCGCTGCGCCGCAGCTACCGCCAGGTGTACGTGGCGCGGGACATTCCCCGCTCCGTGTACGGCGTGGATCCGGTGACCACGGTGGCGAACCCGAACTACCTGATCGTCCGCGCTGACCTGCCGGAACCGCTGGTCCGGGAGATGACCCGGCTGCTGATGGAACGCCGCGCGGAGCTGGCCGCCGCGCATCCGGCGGCGGGCCGGATGAGTCCCCGCTCGGCGATCGCCACCACGCCGCTGCCGCTGCACCCAGGCGCCGCCGCCTGGTACCGGTCGGTCAAGCCCTGACCGTTCAGCTCCCGCCGGGCGGGACGCCCGCCGGGGCGACGTCGTCGGACCCGGGCGGGACACCGTCGCCAGGCACCGGGGCGTCGCCCTCCGCCGGACCGGAAGCGTCGTCCGCCGGGCCGGTCGCCCCGCTCTCCGGCGCCGGGAACCACAGCTCCGCGACCAGGCCGTGCGGCTCCCCCGGCCGCATGGTGAGCCGCCCGTCCGAGGCGTCGACCAGCACCGCGACGATGGTCAGCCCGAGCCCGGCGCCGTCGATGTTCTGCACGTCCGGCGCCCGCCAGAACCGCTCGGTGGCCTGGTCCAGCTGACCCGGGGTCATCCCGGGACCGGTGTCGCGCACCTCCAGCACGGTGCCGCCGTCGGCGGGCCGGACGCTCACCGTCACTTCACCGGCGTCCCCGCTGAACTTGACCGCGTTGTCGATCAGCGCGTCCAGGGCCTGGTCCACGGCGGTCGGCACGGTCCGGGCGTACACCGGGCCGCCGGCGGTCAGCCGCAGCGTGACCGACCGGTGCCGGGCCAGCGGCCGCCACGCCGCCACCCGGGAGGCGGCCACGGCCGCGGCGTCGACGGTGACCTGCTGGTTCTCCTCGCGCTCGGCCCGGGCCAGGGTGAGCAGCGCGTCGAGCACCAGCGCCAGCCGGTCCGTCTCCTCCAGCGCCAGCCGGTGCTCGGCGCGGCCCTCCGGGTCGGTCAGGCTCGGCCCCAACTCCTCCACCCGCAGGCGCAGCGCGGTCAGCGGGTTACGCAGCTGGTGGCTGGCGTGCGCCACGAAGGCGCGCTGCCGGTCCATCACGTCGGAGACCACGTCGGCCATATTGTTGAAGCTGACCGCCAGCCGGCGCAGCTCGGGCGGCCCCAGCCGGTGCTGCACCCGGGCGCCCCGGTCCCCCTCGGCGATCTCGTGGGTCACCGCGTCCAGCTCGGTGACCGGGCGCAGCACCCAACCGGCCAGCCCGAACGCGGTGGAGACGCAGGCCAGCACGACGAGCAGCCCGATCCCGGCCAGCAGCAGCCACCAGGCGGTGACCGTACGCCGCAGCGCGCCCACCGGGGTGGTCGTGACCACCGCGCCGAGCACCTCGCCGCCGTCGTTGATCGGGACCGCGACCACCAGCGGGCCGTCAACCCAGGGCCAGACCGACTCCGGCTCGCTGAACTGCTGACCGGCCAGTGCGGTATCCAGCGCCGACCCGGTGTTTCCGGCCGGCCGCCAACCGGGCGACCCCACCACCGTGTGGCGGTCCCGGTCGACCACCGCCGCGCCGATGCCGTACAGCTCGTCGTAGCTGCTCAGCTCGCCGCCGAGCGGCCCGGGCACCCCCTCGCGCAGCGCCGGCCCGGCCAGTGAGGCGAACCGGGTCGCGTCGGCCAGCCGGTCGGCGCGAACCCGGTCGGTCTCCCGGGAGGCGAGGGTGAACGCCAGCGGGGTCTCCAACGCCAGGAGCACCAGCACCATCAGCAGCAGGTAGCTGATGACGAGTCGACGACGCACCAGCCGCCCCTCACTCGCCGCGGAGCCGGTAGCCGACCCCGCGTACGGTCTCCACCAGCCGGGGGTCGCCGAGCTTGCCGCGCAGCGACCCGACGTGCACCTCGACGGTGTGCCGGTCGGCCCAGGTGGTCCCCCAGACGTCGAGCAGGATCCGGTCCCGGGGCACCGCCACCCCGGGCTGACGGGCCAGCGACAGCAGGATGTCGAACTCCTTGCGGGTCAACGCCACGGTCCGGCCGGCGACGCTGACCGTCCGGCCGGCGACGTCGATGCGTACCGCCCCGACCTCGATCAGGTCCCGCTCGGGCACGGTGTGCGCGGCGCGGCGCAGCACCGCCTCGATCCGGGCCTGGAGCTCCACCATCGAGAAGGGCTTCACCACATAGTCGTCGGCGCCGAGCCGCAGGCCGAGCACCCGGTCCCGTTCCTCGCCCCGCGCGGTCACCGCGATGATGCCGAGCTGGCTGCTGCGCCGGCGCAGCTCGCGGCAGACCTCGGTGCCGTCCCCGTCGGGCAGGGTCAGGTCGAGCAGGACCAGGTCGCAGGGGGCGGCGGAGAGCGCGGCGGCGACGGTGGCGGCGTGTTCGACCTCGTACCCGCGCCGGGACAGCGCCGAGGTGAGGGCGGCGGCCACCCGTCGGTCGTCCTCGACCAGCAGGATGCGCACCGGTGATCCCCCTTCGTCGTAGGGATGACGTGCGAATGGTGGCAGAAGCACCGGCCCCGCGGTACCGGGGGAAACGGTGAGGGACCAGACGGCGGCCCGTAGGCTGCCGGGATGATCTACAAACTGCTGCCGACCAGCGAGTGGGAGCAGGCCGAGGCCACCGGGTACGTCCCCGGCTCGGCCCTGGACCGCCAGGACGGGTTCATCCACCTCTCAGCGGGTGACCAGATCGTGGAGACCGCCCGGCGGCACTACGGGGGCGCCATCGGGCTGACCCTGCTCACCGTCGACCCGGAGACGCTCGGCGACGACCTGCGCTGGGAGGAGTCCCGCGACGGCGCGTTCTTCCCGCACCTGTACGGGCCGCTGCCGCTGACGGCGGTCACCGGCGCGCAGCCGCTGCCGGTGGACGTGCCGGCAGCCCACGCGGTGGCGGAACTGCTGGACTGAGCGCGGATGCGACGGGGCCCGGGACGAACGGTGTCGCCCCGGGCCCCGGATGTCGGTCGGGCCAGCGGCAGAGCCGGCCGATCTCCTGCTGGAACCGTTCCATCGGGTTCGCCTCGGCCGGGCCGAGCAGGTAGGTCGTCGGCCGCAACCACCCCCGCACCGGGTCCATCGGATGGCGTGGCGGTGTCGCCTAGGCGATGTGACGTGTGGCGATACCTGTCACCGCGGCGCCGGCACCTCCTGCGGCCGGGACGCCGCGAGGTCGGCGGTCAGCCCGGCGGCCACCGACTCGACCAGGAGGTCGAGGTAGCTCGGGGTGAGCGGGGCCCGGGTGATGGCGAGCCGCCAGTAGAGCGGGCCGACGATGAGGTCGACGGCGGCGTCCGGGTCGGTGCCGGCGGGCAGCTCACCGCGCTCCACCGCCCGGCTGATCAGCCGCCCGCAGATCTCCTGCTGCTTGGTCCGGAGGAGCTGCTGCAACGTCTGGTCGATGGTCGGGTTGCGGGCCGCCTCGGCGAGCAGGTCCGGGATGATCTGCGAGGCCAGCGGGTGGCCCAGCGCGACCGCCACCACCTGGAACAGCAGCGCCAGGTCGCTCCGGAGGCTGCCGGTGTCCAGCGCGGGCAGCTTGTTGCCGGCGGCGGCCACCACCGTCTCCAGCACGAGGTCGAGCTTCGAGTTCCACCGCCGGTAGATCGCCGTCTTGCTGACGCCGGCCCGGCGGGCCACCGCCTCGATGGAGAGCCGGCCGTAGCCGACCGCGGCGAGCTCCTGCATCAGCGCCCGCCGGATCGCCCTGGTGATGTCGCCCCGGAGCACCGCGGCGCCGGCCGGCGTACGCCTCTTTTCGCTGGTCATCGGGGACTCTTCGCACCTGTCACGTGGGCCAATGTAGCGCAACGACGGTACGGTTGCGTCCCGACGTGTTATGGACTACCGTCCACGCAGCGACGAGGCGGCCTCCCCACAGCTCATCCTGTAGATTCCATCGTCGCGCGATCCCGTTGAACACGAAAGATCGGAGCGCCCTACCCATGGCCACCACCGCGCTGGTCGACCCCGAAACGGGCCTGACCCAGGCGCAGCTGGCCGCTCGGCACGGACTGCGGGTCGCCGGCGAGCGCCCGTCCCTGGCCGAGTACAGCCGCCAACTGTGGGCCTACCGGCACTTCATCGCCGAGTACGCCAACGCCAAGCTGGTCGCCTCGTTCAGCAACGCCCGGCTGGGCCAGCTCTGGCAGGTGCTCACCCCGCTGACCAACGCCGCGGTCTACTGGGTGATCTTCGGGGTGGTGCTCCAGCAGCAGACCATCCCGAACTTCATCGCGTACCTGACCACCGGCCTGTTCATCTTCAACTTCACCCAGAGCGCCGTGCAGGCCGGCACCTCGGCGATCAGCGGCAACCTGGGCCTGATCCGGGCGCTGCACTTCCCCCGGGCCAGCCTGCCGCTGGCGATCGTGCTGACCCAGTTCCAGGAGCTGCTGGCCTCGATGCTGGTGCTGATCGGCATCGTGCTGGTCACCGGTGAGCCGATCACCGTCGAGTGGCTGGCGCTGATCCCGGCCCTGCTGCTCCAGGCGGTGTTCAACGCCGGGGCGGTGCTGACCGTCGCCCGGCTGGGGTCCCGGGCCACCGACCTGCGGCAGGTCATCCCGTTCGTGATGCGCACCTGGATGTACGCCTCCGGCGTGGTCTACAGCGTGACGCTCTTCAACAAGCTCCCGGACTGGGCGGCCACCCTGGCGCAGTACAACCCGATGCTGGTCTACATCGAGCTGGCCCGGTACGCGCTGCTGGAGCAGGCTCCGATGCTCAACGAGTCACTGACCCAGCTCTGGCTGGTGGCGGTGGGCTGGGCGGTCGTGGCCGGTCTGGGCGGTTACTTCTACTTCTGGCGCGGCGAACAGGAGTACGGCCGTGGTTGAGCACTTCGAGGCGTCCAACGACGCGACCCTGACGCTGCCCCTGGTCGAGGAGCGGATCCCCACCGTGGTGGTGGACGACGCCCACGTGATCTACCGGGTGCACAAGGGCGCCGCCGGCGGCACCACCCCGGTGGCGGCGTTCCGGCGGCTGGTCAAGCGCACCTCCGCGCCGAACATCCAGGAGGTGCACGCGGTCAAGGGGGTCTCCTTCACCGCGTACCGGGGCGAGGCGGTCGGACTGATCGGCAGCAACGGCTCCGGCAAGTCGACCATCCTGCGGGCGATCGCCGGCCTGCTGCCGGTCAACCGGGGCGCGGTCTACACCCAGGGCCAGCCCTCCCTGCTGGGCGTGAACGCGGCCCTGCTCAACGACCTCTCCGGCGAGCGCAACGTGACCATCGGCTGCCTGGCCATGGGCATGTCGCCGGAGGAGGTGGCCCGCCGGGGCCCGGAGATCATCGAGTTCTCCGGGATCAACGAGCGGGGCGACTTCGCGAGCCTGCCGATGCGGACGTACTCCTCCGGCATGGCCGCCCGGCTGCGCTTCGCCATCGCGGCGGCCAAGAAGCACGACGTGCTGCTGATCGACGAGGCGCTGGCCACCGGCGACGAGGGCTTCCGCAAGCGCAGCGAGCAGCGAGTCCGCGAGCTGCGGGAGGGCGCCGGCACGGTGTTCCTGGTGAGCCACCAGCTCTCCTCGATCCGGGACACCTGCGAACGGACGATCTGGCTGGAATCGGGCGTCATCCGGATGGACGGGCCGACCGACGAGGTGATCAAGGCGTACGGGGCCTTCGCGAAGCGAAAGTAGCCTGACAGTTACCGTGCGAAGCCGACACGGCGTCCGGGAACCGCGTCGCCCCGTGGGGGTGGCGCGGTTTCCCTGCTGCGGCGTGACATGTCCAACGTGGACGACGTGCTGACCCGGCTGCTGGAGACCGATCCGCTGGGGCGCGCCTCGGAGCGCGTCGACCGCGACGGCGCCGGGGCCGCCCAGCCTCACTGATCATGAGGGTTGGCGGGGCCGCCCGCCGCGGCTCACAGGTACGGGTCGAGCAGCGCCAGCACCGCCGCCGGGTCCTCCACATGCGCGTTGTGGCCGAGGCCGGGCAACGTCACGACCGGTACGCCGAACGCCGCCAGCTGCGCGTCGCTGACCATCGGGTCATGCTCGCCCCGGGCCAGCAGCACCGGGACGTCCGCGCTGGCCAGCAGGGCGGGCAGGTCCGGGGCGCCGACCGCGAACGCGGCCGGATCCATGGCCAGCCGCCACCGCCCGTCCTCGGCGCGCAGGCCGGCGTCGACCACCGGGTGGTCCGGGGCGAAGAGCCCGCCGAGACCGGACACCCTCAGGTAGCGGCGGGCGGCCTCGTCCCGGCTGGCGAACCAGGTCGCCGGCCGCCCGGCCAGCTCGGCCGCCTTCGCCAACTCGGCCGGCGACCAGACCGCCTTGATGCCGAGCCCGACGACCGCGTCGACGGGCAGGCCCGCGTCGCGGGCGGCGAGCGCCAGCGCGACCACCCCGCCGAGCGAGTGCCCCAGGACCACCAGCCGCTCCCCCGACCGGCGTCCCTCCGATCCCACCCCACCCGGGGCGGCGCCGGTGACCGGTTCCAGCCCGGCGGCGACCCGGTCGGCGAGACCGGCGAAGGTGTACCCGGGTAGCGGTGACGACCAGCCGTGGCCGGCCAGGTCCGGGGCGAACCAGCGCCCCGGCCAGCGGTGCTCCAGCAGCGGCGCCCAGGGCAGCCAGACGTCGCCGGTGGCGCCCATCCCATGCAGCAGCAGGAGGATCCGCCGGCAATCCGATCCGTCGGTCATGGGCCGCAGTGTGCCACCGTCCGGCCATGCCCCGCGAGCCCCGGGAACGGCGACGGGCGCCGGCCCCCAGGGGAGCCGGCGCCCGGTACGCGCAGGGTGGGATCAGGCGGAGTAGCCGCGGGTGGCGATCCAGTTCGCCAGGTCGATGGTGCTCATCCAGTACGACGGCAGGCTCGGGTCGGCCGAGTCGGCGATCCGGACGGTCCGGCCGTCGTTCTTGTAGCCGACCACGGCGATGTAGTGGCCGCCGGGGAAGGAGTGCCAGCCGCCATTGGAGTCGGTGGCGCTGCCGGCCACGTTGGCCACCACGCCACGCTTGTCGGTGATCGCCTTGACCACGTCGGTCTGGAGCCGGTCGATCTGCGCCGAGCTCGGGGTGCCCTCGAACATCCGGGTCCGGTACGGGTTGCCCTTGACCATTTGGTTCAGCCCCCGGGTGGTGTCCTCGGCCGAGTTGGTGCCCATCTCGGTGGTGCCGAGCGGGCCGGCCAGCTCGTCCTGGGTCCGCTCGACGCCGGCCGCGCTGAGCGCGTTGCGCACCGCCGCCGGACCGCAGTTGAAGTAGGTGGTCTGAGCCTCGTAGTTGTAGCTGAGGACCTTCGTCGACGGGGGCTTCGGCGCCGCCTTGCGGGTCAGGTCCGGGTCGGCCGCCTTGGCCTTGGTGGCGCTGGCCGACGGCGAGGGGCTCGCCGAGGGGCTGGCCGAGGGGGTGGGGGCGGCGACGCGGGCCTGGCTGCGGGTGGCGACGTCGCCCAGCCGCGGGGCCGCCTCGGCCACGGCGGCCGAGGTCTGCTGCCGGACCGGGGCCTCGTCGGTGCCGGCGAGCAGGGCGGCGGTGCCGGACGCCAGCACGAGGGCTGCGGCCGAACCGGCGACGACCTGGTACGAGCGCTCGGTGGCCAGACGCCGCAGCTGCCGCTTCATGTGGTGCTTCACGGGTGTTCCTCCACGGTACGAGGGCGGGAGCGGGCGCGCCGGACCGGCACGTGGCGGTGTGTCACGCGCGGGATCAGGGCCGGTGCGGGACCGCTCAGCGGGGGGATCGCCCGGTCGGTGCCGGGCAGCGGGGCGGATGCCGGAATCAGCGCGCTACTGCGCAGCGGACCGGCGACGGCACCCCGGCACCGAGGCGGGGGAACACCTGCGGGGTGGGATCGAGCTGCACGAGGATGGAACTCCTTCCGACGCCGCCGACCGGGTTAGCTGACGGATTCGGGCGGGAAGAACGCCCTACCACGGGCCGTGGCCCGCGGATTCACCCCAGGACTGCTTGGGTCCCCGGTTCGTGGTCTCCACGATTGAGCGGGTCCGCGCGGCGTCGCCTCTTGCGATCGGAAACCGCACCGGACCGAGGCGACATTACTGGCCGGTTCGCGGCCAGCCAAGCACTCCCACCTGCGTAAACATGATCGGGGCGAGAAATTTCCGGTGCAGTTCGGCACTGACGTCACTCAATGGGACGGCGTTCGCTCACGACGCCGCCGGGCGACAACCGGACAGGCCGGCGACAATCACCGAAGATCGTTGCCGTCGATGTCGCCGGCTGTACCGGATGACCGGTTCGGCGCGGCCGTGACCGGGCTCACGGTATTCGCGGTAACAATTCGGCCCCTTTTCTCCTATCAGCCCACCCGAGCCGGGCGCCACCGCGCCGCGGGCACCGTCCGCGCCACCACCGACGCGCGCCGGGCCGGCACCCGGACCGGCCGCAGCCGCTCCGCCGCCGCGTACGCCTCGACGGCCAGCGCCCGGGCCGCCTCGGCGGCCAGCTCGGCGTCCCGCCAGGCCGACCGCTCCCGCTCGGTCGCCGACCGGTACGCCTCCCGGCGGCCGTCGCGTACCGCCCGGGCCAGGAGCACCTCCTGCTCGACCGGGTGCCGACGCGGGTCCCAGCCGTCCCGGTGCGCGAAGACGTCCCGCAGCTGCGTCAGCGACAGCTCGCCCCGCCAGTGCGCGGCCACCGCGGCCCGGTGCACCCAGCGCTCCCGGCCGGCGTACTCGGCGGGGGTGCGCGGAGTACGCGGGGTGGGCAGCGCGGCGGTGCCGGTGAAGCGTCGGGCGACCCCCTCCGCCTCGTCGTACGCCGACCAGGCACGGTCGACCTCCTCCTGGGCGGTCAGCCAGGCGTCCCGGCGACGCCGGGCCGTCTGCGCGGCGCCGGCCGCCGCGACCGCGACCTCCTCGGCGTACCGGCGCAGGTCGGCCATCTCCGGCGCGGCGTCACCCGGGAGCGGCTCGACGGGCGCCCCCTCGTCGGCCGGGCGGTCCCGCTCGGGGCGGGCGACCACGACGGTGAGCCCGGTCAGGGCGAGCACGAGCAGGGCGGACCAGATGGCGGCGGCCGTCGGGACCTCGATCAGGAACTGGTAGAGGACGGTGTTCATGGTCGGCTCCTCACGGGACCGGGATGCGGCAGAGGAGTCCGCACGTGGCCCGCGAAGCCGGGCGCGGCCGTCAGCGGCGGCGCCCGGACCTGATCGGGCGGGTGCGGGAGGTGAGGTTCGGGGAGAGGTGTGCGCGGCTCGGCCCCCGCGTGGGCGGTCAGGCCGCGGGCGGCGCGCGTGGCCCCGAGGCGGCCGGGGAGAGCCCGGCGAGGGCCGGGAGCGGCGCGGTCGTCGCCCCGGCCGTGGCGGCGGCGCGGTCGGCCACCCCGACGGCGTCGGTCGGGCCGGCGTGCCGGTCGGTGAGACCCCCGGCGCCGGCGAGGGGCGAGTCGTCGGCCGGGGCGGCGATCGTCGGAACCGACCGGGCGACGGAGGTGGTGAACGACAGGGCGGTGGACGCCGTGGCCGGGGCGGCGGGCGGACCCGCGGTCGCCGGGAGCGACACGCCCAAGGGCAGGGCCGCGGCCGGCGCGACGTCGTCGGGCAGGGCCGGGCCGCTCAGGGAGAGCGCCATCGCCACGGCGAGGCCGGTCAGCAGCCGGGAAATCCAGCGCGTCACCCACCACAGGGGACTGGTGAGCGCGACCGGGAGCACGGGGCCACGCTACCGCCGATGCCGCCCACCCGCAGCGGCCGGGCGTGTCGCCGCGCCGACCGGGCCGACCAGGGTGGACACCGCTCAGCGCGGGTCGCGCCGGCCCGCGTACTCCACCGGACGCCCGGTGGTCAGGTCGTCGGCGGCCGCCCGCGGCGCCGGCACGGTCGCCGCCCGGGGCGCGGACGGCCCGGTGGCCGGCCGGCGGCGGGGTGACAGCCGGCGCATCATCGGCGTCTCGACGAACCGGTGCAGCAGTCCGGCCAGCACCAGGTTCACCGCCAGGAAGCCGAGCACGACCAGCGGGCCCCACCAGCCGGGCAGGCCGGAGCCGAGGTGGCCGGTCAGCCGGAGCGCGGTGACCATCACCAGGACGTGCACCAGGTAGAAGGCGAAGGAGACCTCACCGAGCCAGACCATGGTGCGGTGCCGCCACGGCGACGGGCGGCCGCGCACGTCCGCGTCGGCCGCGGCGGTGATGAGCAGGATGTACGCCGCCGACAGGATCGCCGCCCAGAGTTCGGCGCGGATCCACTGCGCGGCGACCACCCAGGTCGCCACGAAGATCAGGCTGGCCAGCGGCAGCCCGGGCCCCCGCCACCGGCCGCGCCGCATCAGCTCGGCGGCGGCGACCCCCATCCAGAACTCCAGCGAACGCACCACCGGGAAGATCTGGGTGAACCACCAGGCACTCTCGGCCGGCACCAGCGACTGGCCGGGCCAGAGGGCCACGATGAGCAGCGGCACCGCGACCACCACCGCCCAGAGCGCGACGGCGGGGGCCCGCCGGACCGCCGGCAGCACCAACGGTAGACAGAGGTAGAAGAACAGCTCACAGGAGAGCGACCAGCTCACCGTGTTGATGCTGTAGAAGTAGCCCGGCGTGGGGTCCCAGGCCTGCACGAGGAAGAGGTTCTGCAACGCCGCGCGGGGCACCACCGGATCGGCGAACCACCACATCACCAGCAGCGCCGCGGCCCAGGTCAGCACATGGTTCGGGTAGATCTTCGCCAGTCGCCGCCGCCAGAAGTCGCGCCGTCGCTCACCGTCGCGGGCCGACCAGACCAGGACGAATCCACTGAGGATGAAGAAGAACTGCACCCCGGAGAGGCCGAGGGTGAACAGCCAGTCGACGACCGCCTTGGCGTCGGGCTGGCCGACGATCCGCATGGTGGCGGCGTGGTAGCCGAAGACCAGCATCGCGGCCACCCAGCGCAGCCCGGTCAGGGAGGGCAGCCGGCTGGCCCGGGGCGCCGGCACAGCCGTCGCGCTCGTCATGCCGGGCACCCGACCGCCGCCACGCCCATCCGCACGTCCCCTCCCTCCGGCCGGGGCCGTCACCGCGGCGCGGCCCCGGTAGGACACCGGTCGGTGCCACCCGGCCGGCACCCTACCGGCACGGCACGGACTACCATTCGATAACCCTTCGGCCGGCCGCTGTTAAGGAGATACTTTTGCGCCGGATACGTCAGGTTCGGGACTCGTCCACCCCAGAGGTCCAGGGTGACGGCGTGGTCAATCCGTCCGCGCGGCCCCCCTTACTCAGCGTCATCGTCCCGGTACACGGAGTTGAGGCGTACCTGCACCAGTGCCTCGACTCGATCCGCGAGGACGTGCCGGCGGGCGAGGAGGACGCGGTCGAGATCGTCGCCGTCGACGACGCCTCGCCGGACCGGTGCGGGGAGCTGCTGCGGGCGTACGCCGCCGCGCACGACGGGGTGCGGACGGTCCACCTGACCAGCAACGTCGGCCTGGGCCTGGCCCGCAACGCCGGCCTGGAGGTGGCCACCGGCGAGTACGTCTGGTTCGTGGACAGCGACGACTGGCTGCCGGCCGGGACGATCCCGGCGGTGCTGGACCGGCTCCGCGCCCACTGGCCCGACGTGCTGATGCTCGACCACCTGCGGGTCTACGAGGACGGCCGGCAGGAGACCGACGCCAGCAGCCCCCTGCTGCGCGGGGTGCCGGACGTGGTCCGGCTGGCCGACCGGCCGGACCTGCTGCGGGTGCAGCACACCGCCTGGAACAAGGTGGTCCGCCGGGAGTTCATGGCCGAGCTGGAGCTGCGCTTCCACCCCGGCTGGTACGAGGACATCCCGTTCAGCCACCCGCTGCTGATCGGCGCGGAGAAGATCTCCGTGCTCGACCGGGTCTGCTACCTCTACCGCCAGGGCCGGCAGGGCGCGATCACCTCCACCCGCAGCGGGCGGCACTTCGACGCCTTCGACCAGTACGACCGGCTGCTCGACTGGGTCCGCCGCCGCCACCCGCACCCGCAGCTCGAGGCCGAGCTGTTCCAGCTGATGATCAGCCACATGCTGGTGGTGGTGGGCAACGACGACCGGCTGCACCCGCACCTGCGCCGGGCCTTCTTCCACCGGCTGGCCGAGCAGTACCGCAAGCACCTGCCGCCGGGCGGCTATCCTCGTCCGGGTGGGGTGGCCGGACTCAAGCACCAGCTGGTCGGTCGGGACGACTACGTCGCCTACGCCGCGCTGCGCCAGGCGCACCGGCTCGCCGGCCGACTGCGCCGCCCCGGCGCTCCGGCGGCCGGACCGTCGGTTGTGCCGGCGCAGGGCGGACCGGTGGCGGACGCGCCCGCGCAGTCCGAGGCGGGGGCCGGTCGCGACACCCCGTGAGGGTGCGCGTGGCGGGTGAAGCGCCGGGAACCGGACCGGCTCCCGGCGCGGTGGTTTTCCAGGTCGTCCTCGGACGACGACGTAAGGGCCGCGCTCCGGCGCGGACGCAGGTGAACAGAGGTCGGAAATGACGGCGACAGTGAAGATCGGACCGCACGCGGTCGGCCCCGGGGAGCGCCCCTTCGTGGTCGCGGAGATGTCCGGGAACCACAACGGCGACCTGGACCGGGCGCTGGCGATCGTGGACGCGGTCGCGGCCAGCGGCGCGCACGCGCTCAAGCTCCAGACCTACCGGCCGGACACGATCACCATCGACGTCGACACCCCCGCCTTCCGCATCTCAGGCGGACACGAGCTGTGGGGCGGCGAGAACCTCTACCGGCTCTATGAGAAGGCGCACACCCCGTACGAGTGGCACGCGCCGATCTTCGAGCGGGCCCGGCAGCGTGGGCTGACCGTCTTCTCCTCCCCGTTCGACCCCACCGCCGTGGAGCTGCTGGAGGGGCTGGACGCGCCGGCGTACAAGATCGCCTCCTCGGAGCTGGTCGACCTTCCACTGATCAAGCTGGTCGCGAGCACCGGCAAGCCGCTGGTCATCTCCACCGGCATGGCCACGGTCGCCGAGATCGACGCCGCGGTGCGCACCGCGCGGGAGGGCGGCGCCGGCGGCATCATCCTGCTGGCCTGCACCGCCTCCTACCCGGCGCCGCCGGCGGACAGCAACCTGCGGCGCATCCCCGTGCTGGCCGACACGTTCGGTGTGCCGGTGGGCCTGTCGGACCACACCCCCGGCATCGGCGTGCCGGTCGCCTCGGTGGCCCTGGGCGCCTGCTTCATCGAGAAGCACGTGACGCTGGACCGCGCCGACGGCGGGGTGGACTCGGACTTCTCGCTCAACCCGGCCGAGCTGACGGCCCTGGTCGTCGAGTCGGAGCGGGCCTTCGCGGCGCTCGGCGGGACGGTGATCGGCCCGACCCCGGCCGAGCGGGAGGGGCTGCGTTTCCGCCGCTCGCTCTTCGTCGTGGAGGACGTGCGCGCCGGCGACCCGGTGACCACCGCCAACGTCCGCTCGATCCGCCCGGCGGGTGGCCTGCCCCCGGCCGAGATCGACAAGGTGGTCGGCCGGACCTTCGCGGCCGACGTGGCCAAGGGCACGCCGCTGAGCTGGGACCTCATCTGACCGGTACGTGACCGCTGCCCCTCGCCCCGTTTCCCGACGGGTCGGGGGGCAGCGTCGCGGTCAGGACGGGTGGGACAGCGGCGCGAAGGCGACCGTGACCACCAGATCGGCCAGGCACAGGGTCCGCCACACCGCCCGGTTGTCCACGGGTACGGCCAGCCCGTGCCGCCGCCACCAGGCCGCGACCGGCACGTCGGCCAGCTTGCACAGGCTCTCCGCCCGGGTCCAGCGGGCCCAGAAGTCGGCGTGCCCGAAGCGCCGGGCCAGGGCCGGCGGGACCTCGGCGTCGGCGCGCTCGGCGTCCACCGCGACCCGCCATCCGGGCGTCGGCGGCCCGTACCAGCCGACGCAGCGGCCGTCGTCCAGGTGGCTGCGGGTCAGCGCGGCGGCCACCTCGGCCGGGGCGCCCACCCGCAGGTGGCGTTCGGCGGCACCGAGCAGCGCCGGCACCGGGCGCGTCCCGGCCGGCCGGCCGTCGGGGTCGGAGAGTGCCACCGGCCCGGATCCCCGCAGGGACCCGGGCCGTGGTGCCGAACGGTCCGGCTCAGATGGAGGCGGCACCGTCGACCACGAGGACCTGGCCGTTGATGTTGGTCTGCTCGCGCAGCAGCATCCGCACCACCGGCACGACCTCCTCCGGCTCGGTGAGGTGGCCGGTGGGGGTACGGCGGACGATCTGGTCGAGCTGGGTGCTGCCGAGCACGGCCGACATCTCCGAGGCGAAGAAGCCCGGGGCCACCGCGTTGACCAGCATCCGGCCGCCCAGCTCGCGGGCCATCGACCGGGTGGCGGCGTCCATGCCGCCCTTGGTCGCCGAGTAGGCGACCAGGCCCGGGTAGCCGCGCTGCGCGCAGATCGAGGTGATGTTCACGATCCGACCGCGCAGCCCCTTGCCGAGCATCCGCCGGATCACCAGGCGGGTGAGCTGCAACGGCGCGGTCAGGTTGGTCTCGATGATCCGGGCGATGTCGCCGGTCGAGGTGTGCACGTGCAGGGAGTCCTGGCCGACGGCGGCGTTGTTGACCATGCCGTCGATCGGGCCGAGCCGCTCCTCCACCTCCCGGACGAAGGCCTGGGCGGCCTTGAGGTCGGTGACGTCGACCGAGCCGACGTGCACCCGGTCGGGGTGCTCGGCGGCCAGCTTCTCCAGCTCCGGCGTGACGGTGCGGGCGAAGGCGGCCACCTTGACACCGGCGGCGAGCAGGTCGGTGACGATGGCCAGGCCCAGGCCCCGGGACCCGCCGGAGACGAGGACGACGGTGCTGGGCGGAACGAGCGTGGAATCAGACATCGCTCTTCAGGGTCTCCTTGACGGGAATCTCGGTCAGCATGCGGATGCGGCGCGGCACCGCGTATTCGGGCAGGCGGTCGGCGCACCAGCGCACCAGCGCGGCCTCGTCGAGCGGCGGGGTGGCCGGGTCGGCGGCCGGCGTCGGGACCACCTCGGCGACGACCATCTTGCCGAGCACCGGGGCCCGGCGGCCGGTCACCCGCGCCCAGGCCACCTGGGGGTGCGCGGTGAGCACGCCCCGGACGAGGCCGGCGGAGACCTTGCTCCCGCCGACGTTGATCTCGTCGGAGTCGAGCCGGCCGGTGATCAGGACCCGGTCGTCCACGATCTGGACCCGGTCACCGGTCCGCACCGGGCCGTCGAGCCCGGCGCCGTGGTACGGCGAGGTGATCACCAGCTCCTCGTCCACCACGGAGATGGTGGGGCGGCCGGGGGTCTCCCGGTCCAGCCAGTCGACCGGGAAGCCGGCGCGACCGTCGTGCACCACGATCGACGCGCCCACCTCGGAGGAGGCGTAGATCCAGGAGATCCGGGCGGTCGGGAAGAGCTCCCGCAACTGGTCGAGGACGGCCTGGTCGACCGGCTCGCCGCCGAGGGTGAGCTGGCGCAGCGGCACCCGGGCCAGCGCTGCGGCGTCCCGGTGCAGGGTACGGCGCCAGAAGGTGGGCGTGCCCGAGGCGGCGTCCACCCCGTGCGCGGCGGCGACCGCCGGCCAGTCGTCCAGCTCGTCCGGGTCGACCACCACCAGGTGCTGCCCGGGCTGGGTCAGGGAGAGCGTGACCACCTGCCACCAGGCGTACGTCCCGGGGGCGTACGGGCAGAGCCAGGTCCGCTCCGGCTGGGCGCCGCGCACCGTGGTCAGCGAGTCCAGGGTGTGGCCGACCCGCTTGGGCCGCCCGGTGGAGCCGGAGGTGAGCAGCCAGAGCCGGCCGGCCTCGGCGGCGCGCGGGCGGACCGGCGGGACGGTCTCCGGCACGCCGTCGGTGAGCACGGTCACCGCGAAGCCGGCCTCGCCGAGCTCCTCCCGCATCGCCGCGTCCACCCGACCCAGGGTGCTCAGCAGCAGCTCGGCGCCGTGCGTCGCGTGGTGCCGGGCCGCGGTCAGGGCGTCGGCGGAGGTGGCCGCGAGGACCGCCGCGGGCACCGGCAGCTCCGGCGCGGGCAGCTCCCGCCAGGTACGGGCGACTCCGCCGAGGACGATCCGGTTGTCCAGGCCGGCCGGGCGCGACGTCGCGACGGTCACTGGTGCTGGAGCTCGACGAGGAAGTCGAGGACGTCGGCGATGGTGGCGATGCGACGCAGGCCGGGGGCGTCGAAGTTGAGCTCCTCCCCCGTCTCGTCCTCGACCCGCAGGGCCAGCTCCGAGAAGTCCAGCGACCGGAAGCCGATCTCGCGCAGGTCCGCGGCGTCGTCGTCCGGGAGCACCTTGTCCTGGTTCTTCAGCACCTGTGCCATGAGGTCGCGAATCTGCGCGCGACTCAATTCGTTCATGGGCCGGAGTCTACAGCCCGACAATTGGCCTCCCCTTTTACCGGGTAGGGTCGCCGGGACCGGAGGAGCCGACGGGAATGAGGTCGAGGTGCTGCGCGACGCGACGGAGGACGACGTCAACCTGATGTTGTCCTGGCGTAATCAGGAGACCAACCGGCAGGTCAGCAAGACCCACCACGAGATCACCGCGGCCGAGCACGCGGCGTGGTGGTCGCGGGTCCGGGTCGACCCCACCCGCCGGGTCCTGATGTACGTCCGCGACGGCGTGCCCTGCGGCGTGGTCACCTTCTTCGACCTGAGCCCGGACGAGCCGCGCACCGGCTCCTGGGGCTTCTACCTGGACGCCGACGGCCTGGCCGAGCGGGGCGAGACGCTGCCCGCCTGGCTGGAGGTGATGCGGGAGGCGGTGGACCACGCCTTCGACGAGCTGAAGCTGGACCGGCTCGAGGGCGAGGTGCTCGGCGACAACACCGTGGTCCGGCAGATGAACCGGCGCTTCCGGTTCGTCGAGGGAACCCCCGAAACACAGGTCCACGACGGGCGGGAAATCACCGTGATTCCGATTTCCCTGGACCGGGAGAACCGTCGCCGACGGTGACACCGCAGTCGTGGGGGGGGGGGGGGGGCCCCCCCCCCCCGGCGCCCCCTGGTCGGGCACCTCCCGGCGTACGCGCAAAGCCCGGTCAGTCGACCCGCCGGCGCGCTCCCGGGCC
>NZ_JBNCLC010000042.1:0-22663 GCF_049844475.1 Micromonospora sp. DT47
CCCCCGGCGATTCCGCCGCCGGGGTGGCGCCGGCCACGGGACGGCGCAGGTCAAACCGGATCCCGGGGCCGGATCCGACCGCCCGGGACCGGACATCTGGCAGCAGACTTCACGGGTCCGGGGAACCCTCGGTCGGGGTGTGGGGCCGGCATCGGGGACCCCGATGCCAGACCCGCCCCGGGCCTCCGCGAGGCAGGGCTCGGCGGGTTGGGGCAGGTGGTCGTTGGTGACGATGCTCCGACCTGTCCCGATTGGCCCAACAGAAGCGGCCCGGACCGGCCCTCACGGTGGTCCGGTCGTGCCCGGAGGATCGGGGCACGACGGAGCTCCCGAAAGGACCGAGACGACGATGACGACGGCGGACATGTGGTTCGACCCGCGCTGCCCGTGGGCCTGGAACGCCTCGCGCTGGCTGCTGGAGGTGGAGCGGGTCCGGGCGGTGACCGTGCGCTTCCACGTGATGAGCCTCAGCGTGCTCAACGAGGGGCGGGAGGGCCTCGAGGAGTGGTACCGGGAGTGGCTCGTACCCGGCATGGGCCCGGGGCGGGTGGCGGTCGCCGCCGAGCAGAAGGCCGGCCCGGAGGTGCTGCGGGACCTCTACACCGCGCTGGGCAACCGGATCCACCACGACCGGGCACCGATGGGGCGGGAACTCTACGAGGCGGCGCTGGCCGAGGTGGGGCTCCCGGTGGAGCTGGCCGACGCGGCCGACGTCACCGACCACGACGCGGCGCTGCTGGCCAGCCACCGCGCCGGCCTGGAACCGGTCGGCGAGGACCTGGGCACCCCGACCATCCACCTCACCGACCCCGCCGGACGCCGGACCGCGTTCTTCGGCCCGGTGGTCGCGCCGATCCCGCGCGGAGAGGAGGCCGGCCGACTCTGGGACGGGGTGCTGCTGGTCTCCGGTACCGACGGGTTCTTCGAGCTCAAGCGGGCCCGTACCCGGTCGCCGATCGTCCGTTGAGGAACGCCTCGGCGAACGGGCGGCGGTTGGTCGGGTCGGGCACCGCGAAGACCACCAGCGTGAACCGGTCCGCGTACCGGCCGTCCGGGCCGAGCAGCCCGGCGAACGCGGCCGCCACCTGGCGCGGGTCGTTGCGGAACACCCCGCACCCCCAGGCCCCGAGCACCAGGCGCCGGTGCCCGTGCGCCAGCGCCACGCCGAGCACCCGTCCGGCCCGTCGGCGCAGCACCCCGGACAGGTCGACCGGTTCGCGCAGCGCGCCGGCGTTCGGCGCCGCAGCGGTCAGGAACGCCACCCGGTACGGCCCGACCAGCAGCCCGGTGTCGTCCCGGAACACCGGCACGTCGGGGGAGTGGATCACCCGGTCGCTGTAGACCGGGTCGCGGTGGGACCGGTGGTGGTCGTAGAACCCGGACGCCGTGCGCAGCGTGGCGGCCAGCGCGGAGGAGCGGGCCAGGCTCTCCTCCTGGGCGTGCGCGCCGGTGGCGTACCCGCCGCCGGGGTTCTTCGCCGAGGCGAAGTTGAGGCAGGCGACCTGGTCGGGGGCGGCGCTGGCGAGCCGACGGCAGGCAGCGAGGCTGGTCTCGTCGGTGACCTCCACCGTGGACGGACCGGCCGGACCGGGCTCAGGGAGCGGATCCTCCGGCAGGTGCAGGGTGGAGGCGGGCACCGGGCCGTAGCGGCCCTCCGCCACCAGGCGGTCGGTCTCGGCGGCCAACGCCGCCCGCTCGGTCCGGTTCACCGGCCCCATCATGCCGGCCTCCGCCGACTCCGTCCGCCCGATTTCCGAGGGGCGTCCGGAGTCACCGCCCGGCGTGATGCTCCGGCTCGGACGACTGTCCGGACGCAGGGTCGGGTCGTGACCGGAGAACGGGACCGACTGGCGGAGCCGCTGTGGGCGGTCGCCGAATGCGGCTCGACCAGCTGAAGCACGAGTTGTACGCCGCGGCCGACGCGGAGCGCACCCGGGCCGGTGACTCAGTCCAGCGCGACCGGGAGCGGCACCGGGCGCTTCGCCACCCGGTCGTCGCCCGACGAGCGGCCGCGCAGGTGCCGGCCCAGCCAGGGCAGCAGGTGCCGGCGGGTCCAGGCCAGCTCGGCGCGGACCACCTCGTGCCCGCGCCGGCGGGGTGTCACCTCCAACGGCCGGGACCACGAGTCGTCGTATCCGGGCAGGCCGGCGGTGTGTGCGAGCGCCGCGGCGATCCGCTCGTGCCCGGCGCTGTTGGCGTGCAGCCGGTCCTCGCTCCACAGCCGGGGGTCCGAGGCGACCGGGTGCGCGGCGAAGTCCAGCAGCGTGGCGCCGGTCTCCACGGTGACCCGGCGCAGCGCCGCGTTCAGCGCGAGCATCCGGCCGCGCAGCGGGCGGGCCAGCGGCATCACCGGCACCGGGTCGGGCAGGGTGAAGGTGAGCACGGTCGCGCCCTGGCCGACCAGGGCCCGCTGCATGGTCGCCACGTCGACGGCGATCCGATGCGCGTCGAACGAGGGGCGCAGCACGTCGTTCATGCCCGCCACCACCGTGCACAGGTCCGGCGCCAGGTCGAGGGCCGGCTGCAGCTGCTCGGCGAGGATCCGGGCGGTGGTCCGGCCGCGGATGGCCAGGTTGGCGTACTCCAGGCCGCCCTGCGTCCGGGCGACCGCCTCGGCGAACCGGTCCGCCCAGCCCCGGTAGCCGCCCTGGCCGTCCGGGTCGTCGAGCCCTTCGGTGGTGCTGTCGCCGATCGCGACGTACCGCTGCCACAACATGATCGCCAGCTTAGGGGCGCCCGGGACCCCGCGACGACGGGCGGTCGGTCGGTACCCCCCCGGGTCGCCCCGACGACGCTCGCCGACGCGGCGGACTGGCGGGTGCCGCTGCCCGTCCCGGCGGCGCGGATCCGGGAACTGGTCGCCCGGCTCGCCGAGCTGCTCCACCAGGAACTCGCCGACCTCGACAAGCCGTGAGCGGTGCCCTCGGCCACCTCGACGGGCCGTGAGCGGCGGGTGGCGGCTCAGAGCCAGCCGGAGCGGCGGAACAGCCGGTGCAGGGTGACCGCCAGGGTGGCCATCACCAGCAGCGCCCCGAAGTAACCGTACTTCCAGGACAGCTCGGGCATGTGCTGGAAGTTCATCCCGTACACCCCGGCCACGGCGGTCTGCGTCGCGGCGATCGCCGCCCAGGCGGCGATCTTGCGCATGTCGTTGTTCTGGTCGACAGCGAGCTGGGTGAGTCGGGACTGGAGGATCGAGTTGAGCAGGTCGTCGTACCCGGCGATCCGGTCGACCGCCCGGGTCAGCCGATCCTCGACGTCGACGAACCAGCGGCGCAGCCCCGGCGGCGGGCCGTCGTCGCGCTGGGTGACCAGGTCGCGCAGCGGCCCCTGCAACGGCAGCACCGCCCGCTTGAACTCCACCACCTCCCGCTTGAGCTGGTAGATCTGCTGGATGTCGGCCCGGTGATCGGGGGCGAAGACGCTCTCCTCGACGCGTTCCAGGTCCTTCTCCAGGTGGTCGGCCACCTCCAGGTACAGGTCGACCATCCGGCCGGTCACCGCGTACGCCACCGCCCACGGCCCCTCGGCGAGCACCGCGGGGCGGCGCTGGACGTCGTCGCGGACCGGGGCCAGCGCGCCCGAGGCGCCGTGCCGGACCGTGATGACGAACCGGTCGCCGAGGAAGACCATCACGTCCCCGGTGTCGATCACCTCGGAGGTGGCGGTCAGCTCGGCGTGCTCGACGTACGCGGCGGTGCGCAGCACCAGCAGGGTGACCTCGCCGTGCCGTTGCACGGTGGGCCGGTGCCCGTCGGCGAGCGCCTGCTCCACGGTCAGCTCGTCGAGGCCGAAGGTCCGTCCGACCGCGGCCATCACCGCCGGGCCCGGGTCGTGCAGGCCGAGCCAGACGAACGTGCCGCGGCCGCGCCGGGAGCGGGCGTACGCGTCCGCGTAGTGCGGGCGGCCCGGTTCGCGGCGGCCGTTGACGTAGACGGCGCAGTCGACCACGGCGTCCGGATTGGATCGCCGGGCGGCCGTCGCGGGTGCGGTGGCCGGCCGTCCCAGCAGGTGGTCGACCAGGGACTCCAGCCGCGGGCGGAGACGTGTCGCCACCGGTCGTGCCACCGTCCACCTCCGCCTCGCGCCGTCCGACGGCTCACCGTAGTACGGCGTCGCGAGGTCAGCGCACGGCGGTGGCGCGCACGACGATGTTGTCCGAATAGTCGCGGGCCCGTTCGTCGAAGCGCCCGCCGCAGGTGACCAGCCGCAGCGCGGCGCCCGCGCCACCCGGGCCGTAGACCATCGCGGTGGGGAAGCTCTTCTTCGAGTACGCCCCGACGCCGTCCACCGCGAAGCTCACCACCCGGCCGTCGGCGCGGGTGACCCGGACGGTGTCGCCCGGCCGTAGCCGCCCGAGGTTGAAGAAGATCGCCGGCCCGTCGCGGGTGTCGACGTGCCCGACGATGACCGCGTTGCCCGCCTCGCCCGGGCTCGCGCCGGGGCGGTACCAGCCGGCGACGGTGGGGCGGTCCAGCGGCGGCACCTCCAGCGTGCCGTTCGGGTCCCCGGCGACGGGCACCAGGTCGGCGCGGACGCCGATCGCGGGGATGTCGATCCGTACCGGCTCCGAGCGGGACAGCACCGGCACCGGGGAACGGCTGTGCTGCCCGCCGTCCGCGCCGGCGCCGGGCTGCGGCGGCCCAGTCGGGCCGGTGAGCCCCGCCGCGACCAGCGTCGCCCCGGCCGCGCCGGCCAGCACGACCGCCACCACCGCCGCCCGGGTACAAGAGAACCACCTGCTCGACCCCAACCGCCGCTCCTCCCCGACGACGCGGTCGGGGTGCCCGCCCCGGTGTCACCGGCGCGGGCACCCGTCCCAGGGATGGTGTGTGCTGTCCTCGGTCAGGCGACGGTGGCCGCCGCCCGGCGCCGGCGACGGACCAGGACGGTCGCCCCGAGCGCGGCCGCGCCGGCCAGCGTGCCGCCCGCGACCACCAGGCCGGTGGCGTCGCCGCCGCCACCACCGGCCGGCGCCGCGCCGATCGGCGTCACGGTGAACGTGGCGCTGCCGGCGGAGCTGCCGTCACCGCAGGTCGCGGCCACCGTGTAGGTGCCGAGCGTGAAGCCGGCGGTGAAGAGTTCCGCGCTCAGCCCGCCGCCCGCCGCCGCGGTGGTGGAACGGACGTTCTGGTCCCGGTTCGGGCCGGTGACGCGGAAGATCACGTCGCCCGCCTTCGGGTTGCAGGTCGTCGCGGTGAGCACGACCGTCCCGCCGACCGGGGTGGTGGACGGTGACACGGTGGTGTCCGCGAGTGCGGCTGCCGGGAGCAGGAGCGTGCCGAGCCCCATGCCGAGCGCCGCCGATACGAGAACTGTCTGTGCCTTCATTCGCGTCTTCCCTCACTTTTCGTCCGCAGTCTGCGTGGGACGTCGTTCGGGTGGCCAACTCCGTAACTAGCACCGGTGTGGCCAACACTAGGAGGGTTGGCACCTCCGGCCGGTGTAAATGAGAAATCTTCGTTGCCGTCACGTGTTTTCCCTTGCGCCGGGGACCTGCGGAAATGCCCACCCAGGACCGCCCACACCACCCGGTGCGCGGGGCCGGCCCGCGCCAGGCGTCTGGTTCGGTCCATAACGGGCTGTCCGGGCTCGCCGTGCCGTTCCCTCGCAGGGTGTCCGGAAGGCCGGGATCACTGGGGGTCGCGCGGCGGACCGGCGGCGCAACCGGGAAATGCCCGTCCAGGGCCGGCTCGGCACGAACAGCGTGCACGGGACCGCGGTGACGGTCGGGCCGAGTGCCACTCCCTCCGGACCGGGCGCGCGCCCCGGACTGGCGCTTCCCACCTCTGCTCCCCGGCATGTCGCCGGGGTTCGTCGGCCGCCCGGCGGACCGGGCTCCCTTGTGGAGGCGAGGCGGTCATCCGGGCTGCGCGCCGGCGCGGTGTCCCTCGAGGCGGGCATGGTCCGACAATCGGTCCGGAAGGCCATCGGACGCTACGAACCTGATGTCATACGCGAATCAGGACGGCGGCTCCGCGGGCGCTGCCGCAGGGAACGAGGGCGGGATCAGCCGGCGGAGGCCGGGGCGGGCAGCGGGTCGCCAGTCTCCAGCAGCGTCTTGAGGCTGGCCAGCAGCTCCGGCCACCCGCCGCTGCCCTTCAGTTGCCCGCTGATTGCCCGGTGCATCTCGCTGTCGGGGGAGAAGTCCTCGTGGACCACGGTGAGCCGGACCGCGTCGCCGTGCGGGGCGATGTCGAAGGTCACCGTGGAGCGCCGCTCACCGAGCCGGGCGGTGAGTTCCTCCTCGGACCAGCCAAAGAAGGCGGCGTGCTCGGGCTGGAAGCCGTGCCAGGTGTACGACAGCCGTCGGTACGGCTCGGCCTCGACCACCCGCTGGCCGAGGTCCTTGAACTCGCCGTCCGGCTCGTCCTGCCAGAGCACCGGGGCGCTCGGTGTCCACTCCGACCGCAGCGCGACCCCGCCCCAGTAGCGGCGGGTGAAGGCCGGCTCGGTGAGGGCCTGCCAGAGTCGCTGCGGGGTGGTGCGGATGTAGGTGGTGTAGACGAAGCGGGGGCTCTCCATGGGCTGACGCTCCAATGCTGTCTGCAGGTCGGCCAGCGCGTGCGCCCGGTCCCGGTCGTACCGGTGGATCCAGCGCTCGGCGATGGCGTTGATCGGGGCGGCGTTGAGGTGGTGCAGCTTTTCCCGCCCGCGCCGCGCGGTCGTGACGAGGTTGGCGGCTTCCAGCACGGCCAGGTGCTTGCTGACCGACTGCCGGGTCATGTCGAGGTCGGCGCAGAGCTCGCGCAGGCTCTGCCCGTTGCGGCCGTTGAGGCTGTCGAGCAGGCGCCGACGGCTCGGGTCGGCCAGCGCCCGGAACACCTCGTCCACCCGGCATCACCTCCGAAAGGCAACCCTACGGCTGCTCTTCCAGTCAGGCAACCCTGCGGCTGCATGTCGTCGGCCTGGCCGCCCCGATCCGAGCTCAGGGCAGCTAGCCTCCTAGGACGCTTTAGGGAGTGTGGCCCGGCCGGTGGAGTCGCATCGGCAGGACCGTGGCGGGGCGGGGCGAGGTAGGGTGCCGCGATGACGGAGATCCACACCGACCGGCTGGTGCTGCGCGACTGGCGGGAGTCCGACGTACCGATCTGGGCGGCGATGAACGCCGACCCGCAGGTCCGGGAGTTCCTCGGCCCGCTGCTCACCGCCGAGCAGTCCGCAGCGTCGGTGTGGTCATTCCAGGACGATCTCGACCGCAAGGGGTACGGCTTCTGGGCGGTCGAGGTCCGCGACACCGGCGAGTTCGTCGGCTTCACCGGCCTCGACGACGTCGACGACGAGGCGCCGCTGACCGGGGTGGAGGTGGGGTGGCGGTTGGCCCGCTCCGCCTGGGGCCACGGCTACGCCACGGAGGCCGCCCGCGGCGCCCTGCGGTACGGCTTCGGCACCGTCGGGCTGCCGGAGATCCTGGCCATCACGACGGCGACGAACCTGCGCTCGCAGGCGGTGATGCGCCGCCTCGGCATGGCCACCGACCCGGCCGACGACTTCGACGACCCGGACGCGCCCGAGGGGCCGCTGCGCCGGCTGGTGGTGTACCGCCTCCCGTCCGACGCGTGACGGGTCCCGTCCGAACATGCGTGCGGCGCGCGTACCTCGTCGCCATGGGCCGCTGGCTCGACCTCGACCAGTACCTCTACTGAGCCGCCGCCCCAGCGCCGGAACGCCGCCAGAACTGGCGGGGGGCGTATCCGTCCCGGCGCAGCCAGTGTTCGGTGTAGACGATCCGCTCCGCCTCGACGACCACCAGCGGCCCCGACGGCGGTCCGTCCAACGACCGGGACCGTTCCACGTGGTCGGACTGCCAGCGGACCGCCGGCCAGTAGTGGTCGAAGCCGGCGTCGCCGGCGGCGAGGACGCGTGCCCGGCCGAAGAGCTGCGCGCCGCGGCTGCTGGCCTGGCCGACCAGCGGCGCGAACACGCCGACCGAGACCCGGGGGTCGGCGGCGATGTTACGCATCTTCGGCGACTTGGCCGCGGCGGTGAACATCACCGTGAAATCGAGGTGGAAGTAGCGCACCGGGGTGGCCAGCGGGCCGTCCGGGCCGGTGGTGGCCAGGACGCACATGTTCTGCGACGACAGCAGGTTCAGGATGCGCTCTTCGAGGCGCGCGCGGTCCAGGCGGGCGGTGGGGGCGGGGCCGGCGAGCCAGGGGTTCGTGACGGGCATGGGTGATCTTCGCACCCGTGGCGCCCGGCGCACGGCCGGGGGCCGTGCCACACCCGTCCACGGGCCGCGGTCGGTCACCGGCGGCGGGCCTGGAGGGTGTACGTCTGCGCCAGCCGCCACGGCCGGTCGGCCAGCCGCCACTCGCCGTGGGAGTCCTTGAGCTGCTGCCCGGGCAGCGCGTCCCAGGGCGCGCTGTCGTGCTCCACGAGCATGGTCAGGTCGAGGCCCGCCTCGATCAGCGCGGTGACCACCTCGCCGAGGCCGTGGTTCCACTCGTGGGTGCGGTTGTGCTGGAAGGTCGCGTCAGTGCTGACGTACGTGCCGGCCTCATCCCACACCGTCGGCTCCGGCCGTTCGAAGTAGGGGTACTCCACCACCAGCCGCCCGTCGGGGTGGGGCTCGTCGAGCGCCCAGAGCATCGGGTGGCCCTCGCGCAGGAACAGCCGGCCACCAGGGCGCAACAGCGCCGCGACCACGCCGGCCCAACGGCGGATGTCCGGCAGCCAGCACAGCGCGCCGACGCCGGTGTAGACCAGGTCGAATCCACCGGGCTCGAGCACGTCGAGGGCGTCGTACACGTCGGCCTCGACGAAGTCGACGGCGGCGTCGGCGCGCCCGGCCAGGGCGCGGGCCTGGGCCAGTGAGGCGCCGGAGAAGTCGAGCCCGGTCATCCGCGCGCCGAGCCGGTGCAGCGACACGGTGTCGGTGCCGAGGTGGCACTGCAGGTGCACGCCGCGCAGCCCGGCCACGTCACCGAGGCGCGGCAGGTCGAAGCGGACCACCTCGCTGAGGTAGTCGGGGTCGGCGGCGAAGCGGTCCACCGCGTAGTCCGGCGAGGCGGCGTGTGCGGGGGCCCGCTCGTCCCAGTTGGCCCGGTTGAGGGTGCGGTAGTCGGTCACCGGCAGACCGTCGCACACCCCACCGCCCGCGTTCAACGGCGATTCCGCGTCCGGGGCGCTGGTAGGTTGCCTGCTCGTGACGGGGGAGCGGTTGGACGGACGGTTCGCGAAGCTGTGGGCGGCGAGCACCTTGTCGGCGTTGGGCAGCGGCATGGCCACGGTGGCGGCGCCGCTGTACGTGGCCGCGCGCACCGACGATCCGTTGGTGGTGTCCGTGGCGTCGGGGGTGGCGTGGCTGCCGTGGCTGCTCTTCGCGCTGCCCGGCGGGGTCCTCGCCGACCGGATGGACCGGCGCCGGCTGATGGTGGTGATCGACTGGGTACGCGTCGTCGCGCTGGCCGTGCTGGGCGGCGCGATGCTGACCGGCCGGGCGGGAGTCCTGCTGCTGTACGTGGTGCTGTTCGTGGTGAACACCGGCGAGATCGTGTTCCGCTCGGCGAGTCAGGCGATGCTGCCGACGGTGGTGCCGCGGGCCCGGCTGGAACAGGCCAACGGCTGGCTGGGCGGCGGCACCACGCTGGCCAACGGCATGCTGGCCGGCCCACTCGGCGGTTTCCTCTTCGTGGTCGCGGAGAGCATCCCGTTCCTGGTCAACGCCGGCACGTACGCGCTCAGTGCGGTCCTCGTCGCGCTGGTCGCCGGGTCGTACCGGGGCGTTGACGACGCCGACCGCCCGGCGGTCCGGTCGATGCGCGCGGAGATCATGGACGGGTTCCGCTTCCTGACCGGTCAGCGGCTGCTCCGCACCATGGCCGTGCTGATCGGGCTGCTCAACCTGACCCTCACCGCGGCGCTGGCGGTGCTGGTGCTGCTCGCCACGGACCGCCTGGGCCTGGACACGGTCGGCTACGGCCTGCTGTTCACCGCCATGTCGGCGGGCGGCCTGCTCGGCGCGGCCGTCGGCGACCGGCTGGTCGCCCGGGTCACCGCGACCTGGACGGTCCGGATCGGCCTGCTGATCGAGGCCGGGCTGCACCTGGCCCTGGCCGCGTCGACCAGCGCCTGGCTGATCGGGTTCGCGCTCTTCGCGTTCGGCGTGCACGGGGCACTGTGGGGCATCGTGTTCAGCTCGCTGCGGCAGCGGTTGACGCCGTCGGCGTTGCGCGGCCGGGTCGGCGCCACGACGCTGTTCATCGCCGCGGGCGGCAACTGCGCCGGCGCGCTGCTCGGCGGGGCGATCGCCACGACCTTCGGGCTGACCGCGCCGTACTGGGTGGGATTCGTGGTGGCGGTCGGGGTCTCCGCGGCCACCTGGCGGGTCTTCGACCGGGCCACGGTCGCCGCCGCGTACGCCGAGCCGGAGGCCCGCCAGCCGGTCACCACCGGTTGAGGTTCAGCGCGGCGGGACGGGGAGCACTTCGCCCCGCGCGGCGGCCCGGTGCGCCAGTTCGATCAGTTCCACGGTGGCGACGGCGTCCCGCGGGTCCACCGGCAGTGGCCCGCCGTCCCGCAGCGCGGCCGCCAGCTGGGCGTAGAAGTCCTGGTAGCGACCGGGTTCGGTGCGGACGGGGCGCAGCTCGCCGTCGACGCCGAGCTGGCCGTACCGGTCGGGGGTGACCTCGCCCCAGCCCGGCGCGTCCGGCCGGCCGCCGTCGCGCAGCGCGTCCTCCTGCACGTCGAGGCCGTAGGTGGTGTAGGCGGCGCGGTCGCCGAGGATCCGCAGGCGAGGTCCGAGCTGCGCGGCCACCGCGCTCATCCACAGGTGGGACCGGACGCCGCCGGCGTGGGTGAGCGCCACGAAGGCGTCGTCGTCGACCTGGGCGCCCGGGCGCCGCCGGTCCACCTCGGCGTACACGGTGCGGACCGGGCCGAAGAGCTGCACCGCCTGGTCGACGAGGTGGGCGCCGAGGTCGTAGAGGGCGCCGCCGGCCTCTTCGGGGGTCCCGCTCTCCCGCCAGCCCGCCTTGATGGTGGGCCGCCAGCGCTCGAACCGGGACTCGAAGCGGGCCACCTGCCCCAGTTCGCCCTGCTCGATGAGGCGGCGGGCGGTGAGGAAGTCGCCGTCCCAGCGGCGGTTCTGGAACACGGTCAGCGGCACGCCCCGCCGGTCCGCCTCGTCGACCAGCGCGCGGCCCTCCGCCGCGCTGGGCGCGAGCGGCTTGTCCACGACGACGGGCAGGCCGGCCCGGACCGCCGCCAGCGCGTTCGGCACGTGCCGCTTGTTCGGCGTGGCCACCACGATCAGGTCGAGCGCGTCCGGGGCCTGCCATAGCTGGTCGGCGTCGTCGACGACGCGGGCGTCCGGGTGATCCTGCCGGACCTGGTCCCGGCGTTCCGGGTTGGTCGTGACGACGGCGTCCAGCCGCAGCCCGGGGGTGGCGGCGATCAGCGGGGCGTGGAACACCCGGCCGGCCACCCCGTATCCGAGCAGTCCGACCCGCAGTGGTGCCGTGTCCGCCATGATGCCCCGTCTCCCGGTCGTCCGCCCTGCTGCCGGTACGAACCTACGCCTCGGCGCGCCGGGCGGGACGAGCGGTCAGCGGCGGGTGGGGTCGGTCACCCAGCCGGCGACCAGCACCAGGCGGGTGGGACGGTGCACGGCGAGGAACCCGGAGGGCCGGTCGACGACAAAAGCTGATCCGAAGGGCGAGCAGCGGGTACGCCCCGGCGCCGCAGAAGACGGTCTGCCGGTCGTCCAGCCGGGCGGCCCAGCGGGCGGTGAGGGCGTTGGCGTGCAGGCTGCTCATGAAGCGGCACCGTATCGTCCGGAGGGTACGCCGCGGGGTCCCGAACGCGCCGGGGCCGGCGGTGTGACAGCGTGGTCGGGTGACCACCGGCGGGCCCCTCGACGTCGACCTGGCCCTCGTCGGGGGCGGCGGCGCCGGCTCCCTGCTCCTCGCCGCCCTCGACCGGCACGACCTGCGGCACCTGCGCATCGCGGTGGTCGACCCGGTGCGCAAGCGCGGCCAGGACCGCACCTGGGCGTTCTGGGGCACCCCCGGCACCGACCTGGACCCGATGCTCAGCGCCAGCTGGCAGCAGGTGGAGGTGACCACCCCGGCCGGTCGGCGGCTGCTGGATCTGGCGCCGCTGCGCTACGCCATGCTGCGCTCCGCGCCGGTGTACGAGCGGGCCGCCGAGGCGGAACGGCGACTCGGTGTCATCCGCCTCGACGCGGCGGTCGGCGCGCTCGACGACGACGGCGCGGCGGTGACGGTGCGGGGCGCCGACGGGCGGGCGCTGCTGCGGGCCGGCTGGGTGCTGGACTCGCGGCCCCGGTCGCCCCGCCGTGCGGGGCGGACCAGCTGGTTGCAGCACTTCCGCGGCTGGTGGCTGGAGTCGGTCACGCCGGTGTTCGACCCGGAGCGGGCGGTGCTGATGGACTTCCGCACCCCGCAGCCGGCCCGGGGCGTCTCGTTCGGCTACGTGCTGCCGGTCAGCGACCGCCACGCCCTGGTCGAGTACACCGAGTTCTCCCCGGAGCTGCTCACCGACGCCGGGTACGACGCCGGCCTGCGCGGTTACGCCGACCTGCTCGGCCTCGACCTGACCGCGCTGACCGTGCGGGAGGTGGAGAACGGGGTGATCCCGATGACCGACGCCCCGTTCGAGGGTCGGCCGTCGCCGCAGGTGGTCCGCCTCGGCACCGCTGGCGGGGCCACCCGCCCGTCGACCGGCTTCACCTTCTCCGCCATGCACCGGCAGGCCGAGCAGGTCGCCGGCGCGCTGGCAGCCGGCCGGGCCCCGGTGCCCCGGCCGGCGTACCCCGGTCGGCACCGGTGGATGGACGCGGTCGCGCTGCGGGCGCTGGATCGTGGCGCGGTCGGCGGTCCGGAGTTCTTCGACCGGCTCTTCGACCGCAACCCGGCCCAGCGGGTGCTGCGGTTCCTCGACGGCGCGACCACCCCGGCGGAGGACCTGGCGGTGATGCGGTCCAGCCCGCTGCTGCCGATGACCTCGGCGGTGGTCGGCGACGCCGCCGGCCGGCTGCGCGCCCGGCTGCGCCCGTCACCTGGTCCGGCGCCTGCCTGCCCGACCGACCGGGTTGGTCGGGCCGGCCGGTAGCCTGCCTCAGCCGAGCCGGACCGCGGCCCGGATCAGCACCCGCAGCTGCTCCATCGGGTCGTCGTCGCCGACCGAAGTACCTGGCCGAAGGGGAGGGTCGCTCCCCGGACACCGGCACCTGCCGGGTCGTCGTCTCGCGGCTGCGCCACGGGGAGACCATGCTCCGGGACACCGGGCTGTCGCCCGTGGAGGTCGCCGGCTGGTACGCCGGCTCGCTGGACCTGCTGGAAATCTACGTCGACTGCGAACGGGACCACGGCGGGCGGTGGTGACGCGACCCGCCGGGCGGTGGCTCCGACGCGGCTGTCGCGGTCCCGGCCCGGTAGGTTCTGCGGCATGGTGGACGAGGGGACCGGCAGGGTCGTGGAGATCTGGACCGACGGGGCGTGCAGCGGCAACCCCGGCCCCGGCGGCTGGGGCGCGGTGTTGCGCTACGGCAGCCGCGAGCGGGAGATCTGCGGTGGCGAGGCCACCCCGACCACCAACAACCGGATGGAGCTGACCGCCGCCATCCAGGCCCTGGAGAGCCTGACCCGCCCGGTCACGGTGCGGCTGCACACCGACAGCACGTACGTGCGCAACGGCATCACCAGCTGGCTGGCGTCGTGGAAGCGCAACGGCTGGCTGACCGCGGCGAAGCAGCCGGTCAAGAACGCCGACCTGTGGCAGCGGCTGGAGGCGGCCTGCGCCCGGCACGAGGTGTCCTGGCACTGGGTGAAGGGGCACAACGGGCACCCGGAGAACGAGCGGGCCGACGCGCTGGCCAATCGGGGAATGACCGAGGCTCGGGCCGCGGCGGCGGTCGGCGCGGGCCGCTGAGCGGGCAGGGTCACGGGAACGGGCGCGGTCGCACCTGACGCGGACGCGGCAGGCCCGGTCGGACGACGCCGACCGGGCCCGCCGAGGGCTGAGGCGCCTTATTCCTCCCGCGCCGGGTTGACCGCCTCCTCCTGCGAGGGGTCGACCGTCCCGGACACGGCGTCCACGTCGTAGCCGGCGCGGCTCGTCTCCCGCGCCGACAGGTGCTCCTCGGCCGGCAGGTCGGCGAAGTCGTCGCCGGTGTCGTCGGTGGTGCGCAGCGAGTCACCCGGCGGGCGCAACGACGCCTGGTACGCCGGTACGCCGTCCGGCTCATCGGTGCTGGCCCGGCCGGTGCATCGTTCATCCGTCATGCCGACCTGCCTGCCCGCCACGCCGGCCGGCAAACCCGCCCCGGACCGGGCTCAGCGTCGGGGGCCGCGGCCCCGGCGGGCGGCTGCGCCGGCTCCCGCGCTCCGTCCGCCGCGTGCCGCGCCGTCGCCGGGGCGCGGGCGCCGCACCGGGGTCAGCGTGAGCCCGGACCAGTGCCCAGGGTGGCGCAGCGCCGGAGGCAGCACGGTGCGCCGGTCGCCGTGGGCAGCGTCGAGCTGGGACTGGTGCAGGAAGAGCGTCCCGGACAGGTCGGCTCCGCGCAGGTCGGCCCCGCGCAGGTCCGCCCCGGTGACGTCGGCCAGGCGCAGGTCGGCCCCGCGCAGGTCCGCGCCGACCAGGCTGGCGCCGCGCAGGTTGGCCCCCGCCAGGCGCGCCCCGCGCAGGTCGGCGCCGAGCAGTGCGGCACCGCGCCGGTCGGCGCCGCCGGTCCCGGCCCGGGCGAGGTCGCTGGCCCGGGACAGCAGCGGGTTGACCCGGCCCCGGTAGGCGTCGACGTCGACGGCGCGTACCTCGTCGGGGCTGCCGGTGGTGAGGCGTCGGGTCTCCTCCAGCGCGGCGTGGAGCTCGTCGCGCAGCGGCCCGGCCGGGGTGAGCGCCGCCGCCTCGGTGAGGTACCACAGCAGCTCGTGCAGCGGCCGCATCACGGTGAAGGTGGCGAACATGGCCGACGCGGTGGCCGGGTCCTCCCGCCAGTCCCGGCCGCCGAAGGTGGTCTGGGTGACCTGCTGGCCGGCGCCGAAGCAGTCGAAGACGGTGCAGCCGGGGAAGCCCCGCTCGCGCAGCCGGTCGTGGATGCCGCAGCGGGAGTCCGGCCGCAGGTTCGGGCAGGGCCCGCCGGCGGGCTTGTCCAGGGCGAAGTCCGCGGAGGCGGCGAAGGCCGGAGCGACACAGCAGAGTCCGACGCAGCGACCGCAGTCGGCGCGCAGCTCCGCGGCGGTCCGGGGGGTTTCGGGCACGGTGGGCGGTCTCCTGCCGATTCGGTGGTTCCCCGCCCGGCGGACCGGGCGGGCCCCACCATTGTCCGGGACGACATCTACGAGCGCCCGCAGCACCCGTACACCCGGGCGCTGCTGTCGGCGATTCCGGACGTCACGAAGCTCGGGCCGGCCGGACGGATCCGGCTGGCCGGCGACGTGCCCACCCCGCTCAACCCGCCCTCGGGCTGCCGCTTCCGCACCCGCTGCTGGAGGGGAAACGGCAGGCACGAGCCCCGAAACCGGACCGATGAGCGCGATCCCGGTCGGCCCGGGCGCGGGCAGCGACGCCGTCGGCGACGAGGGCGGCGCCGCCGGGGAGGCGCCCTAGCTGTCCCCGGTCGGGTCGCCGGCCGGACCGAAGATCAGGTCGAGCTGGGCGTCGAGCGCGGCCAGCGCGGTCTCCGCCGGGTAGTGCCCGCCGAGCAGGTAGACCCCCAGCCCTTCCATGACGGCCAGCAACCCCACCGCCGCCCGGTCCGGGTCGACCCGGCGCTCCGCCGGCAGGTGCGCGTGACCGGCCCGGATCTGCCCGGCGATGAACGAAAGCAGCCCGGCGGTCTCCTGGTGCAGCCCGGCGGCCACCTCCGGGCGCACCGCGGTGTACGCCAGGAACGCCAGCGCCACCCGGCCGTCGGCCCGGCGGGGCGCGTCCAGGGGGAGCAGTTCGACGAGCATGGTTCGCAGCAGCGTGCGCGGTGGCGGCTCCGGGCCGAGCGCGGCGACGGCCGCGCCGACCCGCGCCTCGTTGTGTCCGCCCACCACGGACAGGGCGAAGGTCATCATCTCGTCCCTGGTACGGAAGTAGTGCTGGACCATCCCGGAGGAGACGCCGGCCTCGGCGGCCACGTGCCGCAGGCTCACCGCCTCCAGCCCACGTTCCGCGGCCACCCGCATCAGGGCGTCGGCGATCAGGGTGCGGCGCTCCCGGTGATCCACCCGCTTCGGCATGCGCCCATGTTTTCACATTGCGACCGCATTGACACGTGGCCCCGGAGCGTTTTACATTGCGACTGCAACGTGAAATGGGAAGGGGCACGGATGGGACACGCGGGTCGACTCCCGATACTGCTGCGTCGCGTGGTCGCGTACGAGGTGGGCATGTGGCGCAGCCTCGGGCGGTGGATCCTGCGCCGGCCGGTGACCGTCCCGCCCGGCGCCGCCGCGTTCGGCTACTCCGGGGTGGTCACCCCGATCCTCGGTGTCTTCATCGGCCTCTCCGCCATCGAGATCCCCGTCTTCGACCTCATCCTGCGGCACACCGTGCCATGGGAGTGGGTCCGGAAGGCGGCGCTCGGGCTCGGGATCTGGGGCCTGCTCTGGATGATCGGCCTCCTCGCCAGCCTGCGGCAGCACCCGCACGTCGTCGGCGAGGACGGGCTGCGGGTCCGCAACGGGACCTCGGTCGACATCCTGCTGCCCTGGTCGGCCGTCGCCGCCGTCTCCGCCCGCTACCGGTCGCTGCCGTCCAGCCGGACCATCCAGCTCGAGCAGGAGGACGGCGCGGCGATCCTGAACGTCGGCACGGGCAGCCAGACCAGCGTCGACGTGGTGCTGCGCGAGCCGCTGGCCGTCCCGCTGCCCGCCGGCCCCAGCGCGCCGGTGACCGAACTGCGCTGCTACGCCGACGATCCGGACGCGCTGGTCGCCCGGGTCCGCCGGCACCTGCCGGCCCGGCTCCCCGGCGCGGACCGCTAACCCGCGACCGCACGCCAGTCGTTCGACCGCAACGCCGACGCCTGCGGCCCCATCATCAGCATCCCGCCGTCCACCGGCCACGACGCCCCCGTCACGTACGCCGCGGCGGGGGAGGCGAGCAGCGCCACCACCGCGGCGATCTCCCGGGCGTCGCCGGGCCGTCCCACCGGTACGCCCGGACGCTCCTCGCTGAACGGGTCGACGTCCTCCTGGCCGGTCATCGGGGTGGCGATCTCGCCGGGGGCGACCGCGTTGACGGTGATGCCGTCCGCGGCGAGCTCCTGCGCCATCACCTTGGTGAGCAGCCCCAGCCCACCCTTCGCCGCGCAGTACGCGGCCGAACCGACCCGTGGCGCATGCTCGTGCACGCTGGTGATGTTGACGATCCGGCCGCCCGCGCCGGTTGCCCGCATCCGCCGCGCGACCCGCTGCGCGCAGAGGAACGGGCCGTCCAGGTCCACCGCCAGCACCTCCCGCCACTGCGCCCAGCCGGTGTCGACGAACGGGGTGGACCCGCCGGTGCCCGCGTTGTTGACCAGCACGCCGACCCCGCCGAGCCGGTCGGCCAGCTCGTCGATCACGGCGGCGGCGTCCGGCAGCCAGGTCAGGTCCAGCTCGGCCACCTCGCAGCGGCGGCCGGTGGCGCGTACCTCCCCAGCGGTCCGCTCCGCGCCCTTCGGGTCGCCGTACCAGGTGATGCCGATGTCGAAGCCCGCCTCGGCGAGCGCGACCGCGCAGGCCTTGCCGATGCCGGAGTCCGCGCCGGTGACGATGGCGATCCTCGGGTAGTTCTCGTAACGCTGCGGCATGTTCGCCGCACTACCCCCGGCCGGTCGCCCCAACCGTGGCAGGTGTGACCGGCGGCGCGGCGGGTAGCCGCCAGGGCATGGAGCTGGTCGAGGAGTCGCCGTACCGGTTCCGGATCGATCAGCACGACCAGATGCGGGTACCCGGCGTGGTGTTCGCGTCCCGGTCGCTGCTGCCCGACGCCGGAGCGGACCGGTCGCTGGAGCAGGTCGCCAACGTCGCCACGCTGCCGGGCATCGTCGGTGCCTCGTACGCCATGCCCGACGTGCACTGGGGCTACGGCTTCCCGATCGGCGGCGTGGCCGCCACCGACCTGGCAGACGACGGGGTGGTCTCGCCCGGCGGGGTCGGTTTCGACATCTCCTGCGGGGTACGCCTGCTCGCCGCCGACCTGGACCGCGCCGAGCTGGCCCCGTCGTTGGAGCGGGTGATGGACGGGCTGGGCGCGGCGACGCCCCGGGGGATGGGCCGGGGCGCGGTGTGGCAGCTCGCCGGCCGCGCCGAGCTGGACGAGGTGCTGCGCGGCGGCTCCCGGTACGCGGTCGAGCGGGGCCGCGGGGTGGCCCGTGACCTGGAACGCTGCGAGGACTACGGCGCCGTCGACGACGCGGACCCGGCGCAGGTCAGCGAGCGGGCGGTGCAGCGCGGGCAGCAGCAGGTGGGCAGCCTCGGCTCCGGCAACCACTTCCTGGAGGTGCAGGCGGTCGAGGAGATCTACGACGAGACCGTGGCGGCCGCCTTCGGGCTGCGGGCCGGGCAGGTGTCCGTCATGATCCACTGCGGCTCGCGCGGGCTCGGCCACCAGATCTGCACCGACCATGTGCGGGCGATGGAGCGGGCCATGCCGGAGTACGGCATCCAGGTGCCCGACCGGCAGCTGGCCTGCGCCCCCGTGTCGTCCCCGCACGGGCAGGCCTATCTCGGGGCGATGGCCGCGGCGGCCAACTACGCCCGGGCCAACCGACAGTTGCTGGCCGATGCCGCCAGCCGGGTCTTCGCCGAGCGGACCGGCCGCTCCCTGGACCTCATCTACGACATCTCACACAACCTCGCCAAGATCGAGACGCACGAGGTGGACGGCGCGTCACGTCGGCTCTGCGTGCACCGCAAGGGGGCCACCCGCGCGCTGCCGCCCGGGCACCCCGACCTGCCCGAGGACCTGCGACCGGTCGGCCAACCGGTGTTGATCCCGGGCTCGATGGGCACCTCGTCGTACGTGCTGACCGGGATACCCGGCGCGCCCGCCTTCGCCTCGACCTGCCACGGCGCCGGCCGGGTGCAGAGCCGCCGGCAGGCCACGAAGGCCGTCCGGGGCCAGGACCCGCGCCGCCAGATGGAGGACCGCGACATCGCCGTACGCGGGGCGTCCCGGCGCGGCCTGGCCGAGGAGATGCCGGCGGCGTACAAGGACATCTCCGCGGTGATCGAGGCGGCCGAGGGGGCCGGGCTGTGCCGGCCGGTGGCCCGGCTGGTCCCGATCGGGGTGGTCAAGGGCTGAGCCGCCCGGGTCAGACGTCGACCGTCACCGCGCAGCACCACCCGTCGTCGGTGCGGGTGAAGCGCAGCGCGTGCAGCGAGACCGCCTTCGGCACCGCGCCGACCAGCTCCACCGCCTCGGTGTCCACGGTGCGCCACCGCACCCGCAGGCCGCCGGCGTCAGCCGGGGCGACCTCGGTGACCAGCGGTAGCGTCCCCTCGGTCTCCAGCCGGAAGATCACCTCGTCGAGGAGGCCCACCAGCAGGTCCTCGTCGTCGCCGGGCGGCAGGTCGATGGTCGCTTCACCATCGGGCCGGACGTCGGCCGTCTCGACGAAAGTCTCCACCAGCGCGGTGACCGCCTCGGCGAGGCAGCCCTCCCGGTCCGGTGCCCAGGCCTCGATCCGTACGTCGGCGGTGTGCGGCACCCGGCGGTGCCCGTACGCCGGTCGTCGCTCCATACCTCGATCATGCCGCCGGCGCGGGCCGCCGACGGCCGGAACTGTCGCATCGGGACGCTACGGCGCTGCCCATGATCGCCGATGACGCGGATGCCCTGGCCGTCACCTTCCACCGCATGATGCGGGCCGCCCTTCGCGCCGAGCAGCCGGGGGAGGACATCCTCGGCCGCACCGTCGAGCTGGCAGGGACCTGGGGTCGCAGCCCCGCCGCCGACGCCGAGCTGGCCGTCGCGCTGCGCCGCCTGCACGGCGAGGAGCCCGACCCGGACGACTCCCGCCGGGTCGCCGCCCCAGGCCGCGCCGCCGGCCCGGCGGCCGAGGAGTCGGCGCGCGGTGCGGCGATCGGGAAGTTCGCCGCCAACGCGCGTCGGCTGCGCGAGGGCGAGATCAACCCGGCCGAGTTCCGCCGGATCATGGACGACGACGCGGGCCTGGCCGGGGCCTGAGCCGGGCGTCGGGGCGCGCCCGGCCGGGCCGACGGCTCACGGGTTGACGAAGGTGCGCACCTGCCCGTAGATGGTCGCGTCGCTCTGCAGGCTGGTGTGTGCCACGCAGCCGGCCAGCTTGTTGGCCGCGCCGGAGAGCACCGTGCTGTCCACCGGGTTGATCACCCCGTCGCAGTTCGACCGCCAGGTGCCGTACGTGGGGATGCCCGGGGTCTCGTCGCCGGAGTTCAGGCTGGCGAGGAAGGTGGAGCCGACCCGCATCTCCACACAGGCGGTGCTGAAGCAGATGTTGGCCGAGCTGGTGCCGTGGTTCGGCCCGCCGAGGGAGACCCACCGGTCCACCTTGTCCCCGCCGGCCAGGCTCTTGAGGTAGTAGCGGGACGACAGACCTCCCATGGAGTGGGTGATGATGTCGACCTTCGTCGCGCCGGTGCTCGCCAGCAGTTTGTCGACCTCCTGGCCGACCTGCTGGGCGGTGGTGGCGTTCGACTGGCTGGTGTTGTAGGAGAAGGCGCGCAGCGTGCTCGACGGCCAACCGTCGGCCTGGAACCGGCTGATCATCGTGTTCCAGGTGGTGGCGCTGCTGTTCCAGCCGTGCACGAACAGGATCGGGTTGCTCGACGGGGTGTACGTCGCGGCCTGTGCGGGGGTGGGCGCGACGGCCACGGCGGTGACCGCCACCGTCACCGCGAGCAGCCATCTGCTGATGCGCGTCCTCATGGTCGTTCCTCTTTCTGGGCGCCGGCGCGGGGGGTGCGCGTACGGCGGACCGACGCCCTGCCCGTGGGCGGGACGTCGGTCGGTGGGGGTCTCGGTGATCCGAGGTGCGCAGATATTAAGCTGTTGCCTTCTTATGTCAATACATCGATGTGAGGTGACGGAGGCACGGACAGCGACGGCCGGCGTTCGGCCGTACCGTCGTCCGATGCGGATCACCAAGTACACCCACGCCTGCGCCCGGCTGGAACGCGACGGCCGGGTGCTGGTCGTGGACCCGGGCACCTGGAGCGAGCCGCGCGCCCTCGCCGGCGCGGACGCCGTCCTGGTCACCCACGAGCACACCGACCACGTCGACGTACTGCGGCTGGCCGGCCTCGGCGTGCCGGTGTTCGCCCCCGAGGGGGCCGAGCTGCCAGCCCTGGCCCCGCTGCCGGTGACCCGGGTCCGCGCCGGGCAGCGGTTCACCGCGGCCGGCTTTCCGGTGACCGCGCTCGGCGGTCGGCACGCCACCATCCACGGCGGCCAGCCGGACTGCGCCAACCTCGGCTACCTGGTCGACGACGCGGTCTACCACCCGGGCGACTCGCTGCGCCTGCCGGAGCAGCCGGTGGAGACGCTGCTGCTGCCGGCGCAGGGTTCGTGGCTCAAGCTGACCGAGGCGATCGGGTTCGCTCAGGCGGTCGGGGCGGCGCGGATCCATCCCATCCACGACGCCCAGCTCAACGACCGGGGCCTGGCCAGCGTGAACGGCTGGTTCGCCGAGACGCTCGGCGACGGCTACCGGTATCTCGCCCCGGGCGAGACGGCCTGACCGCGCCGCAGCACCCGGGGCAACCGGCGACGCGACGCTCAACCGGCCAGGTCGAACGCGGGCGTGGCGGCGGTCAGCAGCGCCGTCCGGGCGTCCACCGTCCACCGGTCGGCCAGTTCGGCGGTCAGGGTGGACAGCAGCTCCGGCACGTCGTCGCCGGCCCGGGGGTGCATCGCCTCCACCACGACCAGGACGGCGGCGGTCGACTCCCGGACCGCCGACCACCCGCTCTGCCGGTAGGTCCACCGTCGCGCGTGCGTCCGGCCGGCGTCGTGGGCGAAGATCACCTCGCCCGGGTCGGGGTGTTCGGTGCCGCCAGCGAAGGTCAGGTACTCCTCGTCGCCGTGCGCGTGCCGGACCACCAGGTCGCCGTCGATCCGGGTGAGGTCGGGCTACGCCGCGAATACCGCGGGCGTGATCGAGGAGGGGATCGCCGTCATCGGCCCGGTGCTGCGCGGCGACCGACCCGCCGCTCAGTGGGCCGGCGGGGCGTAGAGGGCGGCCAGGTCGACGGCGGTCGCCGCCAGCATGTCCCGCAGTTCGGCCGGCGCCAGCACCTCGACCTGCGCGCCGAGGCGCAGCAGCTCGCCGTGGGCGTGGGTCAGCGACTCGATCGGCAGCACGGCGGTTACCCAGCCGTCGGCGTCCGGCGGGCCGGCGGTGGTCTCCGCCGCGACCACCACGAGCTCGCAGGCGACCTCCCGCAGCCGCTTCCGGCCGCGTGGGGAGAGCCGCACCGTCGCCTCGTCCCGGTGCAGGCCGGCCCGGAAGTCGACCACGTGCCCACGCCACCAGGCGGCCAGGTCGAAGTCGGCCGGCCGGGCGAAGGACTCGGGCAGCGCGGTCAGCTCGAGGATCTGGTTCACCCGTTGACGATCTCTTTGCCCTAGAGGGCGGAGATTCCCTCCACGCTGCGGGTGGAGCACGCGGCGTTCGGGCGGATTCCTGCTTCTCGGCGCGGTGCCGGCACGGGTGCCGGTCTTACCTGCGCTCCACAGGCGT
>NZ_JBNCLC010000043.1:0-21978 GCF_049844475.1 Micromonospora sp. DT47
CCACCGTCGTCGCTACCCGGCGCAGGCAGGGCGCCGCCCGGACCCCGACGGATCACTAGCCTCGTTCTGCCGCTAACGCTCGACCTCAGCAGCGCTCTCCGGCTATTGCTCGAGCGACAGCGACTGTTCGGTCCGGCTTCGAGCCTTTGCACCTTGTCGCGCTCGAACACCTTCCTGGAGGCCGGTCGGGCATGCGGGTGATGATGCCGTAGATGCTCTACGAAATGCTCGTAGTCGTTCTCGCCAACGACCTCTTTGACGTACCAGGTGACGAGCCGCCAGCTGCGGCTCAGGGCCGACCAGGGTCTGTTGCGTTGTCCGTGTCGAGGGATCAAGGCAACAGACCCGCTGACCGTGACCACGTCCTTGTTGGTGATCTGGTTGAGTCTGGTCGAGTTGGGATCCATGTTCTCGGCAACACCCCGGACCGTGATGTCCCGGTCCGTGACGATACCGACCGAATTGTCGTCGTCAGTCACCACCACGTCGCCGATCGCGCTGTCGCGCATCTCCTGCGCCGCGGCGGTGAGCGTGTCGTCGCCGTCCATCGTCACCAACCGGGTCGTCATGAACTCTCCGACCGTTGTCATGGTGCTCCCCTCTCGGTGTCGGCACCGCGGTCTACCTGCCACCCCGGTCGGGGTAACGTGGCCGGACTCAGCGGTGGCGCAGCCTGCGCCGCAGGTCGTAGAAGCCGTTGCTGGACAGGCCGTAGAAGAGCGGGAGCAGGAGCAGGACGACCAGCGCCGCCGGCACGCCGACCAGCCAGCCGACCACGCCGGCCGCGGCGTACGCCATGATCCCGAGCAGCGCCCGGAGCCGCTCGACGGCGAAGAACCGGGGCGTGACGTGCCGTTGCAGCAGCTCCCCGTGCCGGCTGAGGTAGTGGTAGAGCCAGAGCCAGGCCGCCGAGAGGACCACCCCGACCAGCCCGTACAACGCCACCGCGACGCCCTCGTCGAACCGGTCGCCCGCCTCCACCGCCTGAGAGACCACCGCGGTGACGAACGGCAGCAGGGCCACGCTGAACAACACGCCCAGGTTCGCCTAGTGCAGCCCGCGGTCGGTGCAGCGGATCCGATGGAAGGTGCCCTTGTGGTTCAGCCAGTTCACCGCGACGTAGAGGTACGACGTGACGTAGGCCAGGTAGACCGGCCAGCGGGTGAGCAGCGCGTGCAGCAGCCCACCCGGCGGTACCTCCGGGGTGCGCAGGTCGAGCATGAGCAGCGTGATGATGATGGCGAAGACGGCGTCGCTGAACCCGATCGCCCGGCCGGTGTCCGAGCGCAGGCCGGAGGCCTCGACGTCCTCGGCGTCCCGCTGATCCCGGTCGCTGTCCATCGGCTCCCCCCGTCCGCCGCGCTCCCGACGGGATCGCCGGAGGCGGTCAGCAGGAGCGACGCATACCCACCGTCGGCGACTTCGTGCGGTGATCCAATGTCGGGAACCCGGGGCCGCCGAGCGGTGCCGCCGTGGCGGTCGGCGGACCGGTCCGCGCGCGAGGTCACCCGCGTGGGGGCATCCCGTAGACGCGCTCGACGTGCAGCCGCAGCACGAGGCGACGCTCGGCGACCATGGCCCGCCGGAAGTCGTCCCAGTCCGGGTGTTCGCCCTGAACCCGTAGAGCCCGAACAGTGGCACCGTTGCATTGAAGGTTGGCAAGATCGAGGCAGGCTTGAGCAGTGAAGTCATCGACCCGCTCGCGCCCTTGGTTGCCTCCGACGTCGGCGTTCGCCGGGTTCCGGTTCCCGCCCGAGGTGATCGTGGTCGTGGTCCGCTGGTATCTGCGGTTCACGTGCCACCCGGAAGGGGTGTTCTTGGCAGGAAATACTCCGTGTCCTCCCGGTGTGCATAGGGTCAGGCGGTAACCCGTCCTCTGTACGTCATGACGTGGGCGAGGAGCGCAGCGGGATGACGGTCGAGACCACGGCGATCGCCGCCTGATGCGCGCGGCGTTGATCATGCTGGCCACGCTGGTGGTGGCCGTGCTGCTGGACATCGGCACGCGCAGGCTCGTCCGTCGCGCCAACCACGGTCGCTACCGGTGGGTCCTGGGACCACTGCGGAACGCCTGCCGCCGTCCGACGGCCGCCGCGCTGCTCCTCACCGGGCTGTACCTCGCACTGCCGCCGAGGCCGACCGGATGGCTCGGCGACGTCCGACACGCCATCGGGCTGTTGCTCATCGGCAGCGTCGCCTGGCTGGTGATCAAGGCGTTGCACGTCGCCGAGGGCGTCACCTTCAGCCGGCTGCCGCCGGAGGTGGTCGCGGACCGCCGGATCCGGCGGGCCCGAACCCAGATCCGCCCCGTCCGACGCTTCACCGCGGTAGTGATCACGATCGTGGCCATCGGCCTGATCATGACCACCTTCCCGCCCATCCGCGCGTTCGGGATCTCCGTCCTGGGCTCGGCCGGCGTCGTCGGCGCGCTCATCGGCCTGTCCGCCCGGACCGCGCTGGGCAACGCGTTCGCCGGTATTCAGGTCGCCTTCTCGGACGGTCTGCACGTCGGCGACGTGGTGGTCATCGAGGGCGAGTGGGGCCGGGTCGAAGAGGTCAAGCTGACCAACGTGGTCGTCCGGCTGTGGGACGACCGGACGCTCGTCCTGCCGACGATGTACTTCACCGAGCGCCCGTTCCAGAACTGGTCCCGGCACGAGGCGCGGGTGGTCGGCAAGGTCCAGATCCACGTGGACCACACCGCCGACCTCGAGGACCTGCGCACGGAGACGCAACGGCTCGTCGAGTCCTCACCGCTGTGGGACCGGAGCCAGTGGGTACTGCAGATGGTCGACGCCACCGCACCGAGCGTCGTGATCGAGGTGCAGGCCGCAGCCGCCGACGGGCCCAGCGCCTGGGACCTCCGCTGCGACCTCCGCGAGGGCCTGATCCGCTACATCCGCGACAACCACCCGCAGTGGCTCCCCCGCACCCGCAGCGAGTACAAACCCTGACCTCCCCGCAAACCCACAAAAGCCGCCTTGACGGGCGAAAGGTGCGCGTTCAGGTGGGCCTGTGCCGAGGACCCACCCCACCGACAGGAAGGTATGAGATGTCGCTCGACGCGTTCCGCATCCCCGGCGGCTCCTTGGACGACCTGATCAGTCGGTTCTTCGGCGGAGACCCGTTCGAGGGACGTCCGGTGGAGCGCGTGGACCTGTCCCGGCTGCTCTCCACCGAATCGCGGCAACTGCTGCAACGGGCAGCCGAGCAGGCTGCGGCGTGGGGCAGCCCCTACCTCAACGTCGAGCACCTGCTGTGGGCCGCCGCCCAGTCCGACCCCACCCGCCGGATCCTCGACGCGAGCGGCGCCGACCCCGACGACCTGGCCCGCCAGATAGAGGCGGCCCTCCCCAGAGGCAGGCCACGCGAGGACACGCCCCCGCTCGCGCCAGCGGCGAAGCGCGCCCTGCTCGCGTCCGCCGGCCCAGTCCCCCACAGGGGGCTCGGCAGGGCGGGCCGACCGCCGTCTGGGTCCTGCGGACACGTCGACTTTAGCGACACCGCGCCGATTGCGTTCCGGATGGGTGACGGCATGCCCGGGGCGGTCTCGGCCGCGACGTCTTTCGGTTGCAGCGTTGGGCCAGTAGCCGTCCCAGCCCTGGGCCGCAGCGCGCAGTACGCCGCGTCTACGCCGGCAACTGCGGCGTCCACGTCGTCGTCCTCGAAGACCGCGGCGAACCGGCATAGCAAGGCCATCGGCGCCCCCGGGTGCGACAGCAGCGGATCCCGCACGGCGACCGCCTGGCAGATCAAATCGAGCTCCGACCAGCGCAGCGCGTACGGGTGCCAGTGCGCCAAATCGTCCCAACCCAGCTCGGCAGGCTCGGCGGAACCAGCTCCGGTGATGCCCAGTTCGTACGAGCCGAGCCGGGTGTCGACGTCGTAGCAAGATGAGATGGCCGCCGCCGACGTCGAACGTGACGTTGAGCGCGTTGCCCCGCTCGTCATCGTCCTCGTCGAGCAGCTCTTCAAGGGCGCCGAGCCGATCGGCACCGGGACCGTCCTCCGCGGCGAAGGTGTACCGCGCCCAGAACACAGGATCGTGCAGCGATTCGCGCAGGGATACTGGAATGCCCATCCCACGATCATCGCCTGCCGACGCGGCACCCCCCTCAGTCAGGGCCGGCTGCCGTGATCGAGCACCCCGTGCACGCCTTCCCACCGGACGCCTACTCCGCCCGTTCGTCGTGACGGTGGGTAGCGCACGGAGCGTGGCAGAAGAGTGAATCGTGGAGCCAGCGCCGCCGACAGTATTGCGAGCCCGACCTACGGGCCGGGATATTCGGCGTGGATCTCGCCGCCGAACAGCCGCCAGTAGAAGTCGTTCATTCGTGCCGCTGCGGGAGCGTGTCGGGCGAGGATCTCCGCCACGGCCGGGGGCAGGCCGTGCGGGATGTTGCCGCTTGCGCATCGGCGCACGTACTCGTTGCGGGCTACGGGGCCGCCGCTGGCCGGCACCGGCACTCCGCACACCGTGGTGACCAGCCAGTTCACCAGTCCCATCGTGTGGGGCTCGTAAATCCAGTTTGGCTACGCTGCCTGCGAGTATTCGTTGATCAGTCCGCCGAGGATCGGGCGTCGTTGGACCCGGGCGGCGTTGAGGTCGACGACCTGCGGTGGCGGCACTGTGGTCAGTCATTCGGGTACCAGCAGTGGTTCCTGTTCGACACCGTGTGGGCAGCCGCTCACCCCGACCTGGCCCAATCACTCCTGCGCTACAACAACCACTGGGATCCACTCGAGGACTGAAAGCGGCCGAGCCCTGAGCTCCCGATCGTCGGGACGAGCAGATGCTAATCGGGCGCGCGGTCAGCGGCAAATCAGGATGGTCGGGTAGGACGGCAGCGGGGGAAAACCAAATGAGTGGGCACTCCGCGTCGGGCATGATGCGGCCGTGAACCACGACAGCGACCGCGCACCTCTCGGCGTTGATAACCCGGCATCTGCTCAGTTCGAGGAGCGGGTGTGGTCATGGGTGAGGTCCCTGGAAGAACAGGAAGAACGGGTGCGGCACGCCCGCATGCTTGTCGGTCTCCGGCTGGCAGCGGTGCGCTACTTCGGCATCGACTACTTCCGCGAGGAGATCGCGGCGAACCAGGCCGGCCCACGGGAGATCACGGACGACGCGGAGTGGCGCGATCCGATCTGGAGCTGCCCTGGGTTCGACTCCGCCGACTACGGCATCGAGTTGGAGATGCTGGGTGGCCGGGTGTTCTCGGTGACGTGGGATCCACCGGGTATGCGGGAGGGCATTGGGATGCGCGAGGTGCCTCTGCGCGGTACGGGAGTTCGCGTCGACGCCGACGTCGCCGTCTGGGACGTCAGTCAGCGCAGCGAATGGCGGCGCTTCATCGGAGCGGAGGTCACCGATGTCGGGTTGCACTACCTGCCGTGGGAGGACGGCCACCTCAGCGGCTTCTGGTGTCCTCGGATCAGCCTGCTGTTCGGCATCGCCCACGTTGAGCTGCTGCTGGGGGAAGGCGGACCGGAGGGACAGCTGCGCCCGTCGGCCGACAACGTTGCGGTGCTGTTCGACCCGGTTGAGCTTCCGGCGTGGGAGCAGTCGGCGCCCTGACCGGAGATGATCCGCTGACAACCCCAGTGCCCTCATCGCTGATGTGCGGATGCCGTGGCGGGCGATGCGAGTCGGACGCGAATCCGAGTGGCTCATCGACAGGACCGGTAGGGCGGGGTTGAGGCGATGGCCACAGAGATGCCCACTGCTCGGTCTTCCTGCCCGGAGGTGATACTGGGTCAGTGCGAGGATCATGGGCTCATGTTGGCCGGCTGTGGACCAACGGCGAACCTTTCCTCGCGATCGACGCCATGCGGCGGAGCGAATGGTGCGGTTACAGCAACGACGACTTCGAACGGGTCGTCGACATGGCGCCGGAGGACAGCACAATCTCCGTCGGTGCTGGCCGAGCGGCTCTGGTCGGCGGGGACGGGGTTGTCCGCGATGACAGTTGGATTGAGGTCTTCCAGTCCGAGGACGGTGCCCTCGCCTTCGTACAGGCATCTGGGCCCGACTACGCGCGTGTGCTCGCTGCAGCACTGATGTACCCGGACGCCGAGGACGACGAGGGTGATGACCTCGCTGTCGGCAGTGGTGAACTGGCGGTCTTCAGCACAGCAGTCGACGGTGCCGGCGAGTACTCGGGCCCGTTGTCGCCGGCACGGCCAGGGCCGGTGCCGGTCGTTCACGGCCCACCGAAGCGAGAGCCTGACCCGGGCATGCTGATCCAGACTGCTGAGACAAGGGTGTATCGGTTCAAGATCCGGTGGTACACCGAGCTGGACGACGAAAGCTGCTTCGCGCGCTGGCTGCTTATCCCTGCTGAAAACAACGGCTGAGTGCGAGCAAGCCACTCGCTTCGCGGCAGATGAGCGCACATGATCATGAAGATGTCGATTACGGCGAGTTCGGAGGCTTGGCCTTCTGCGGGTAAATCGTCTCGTAACGGGCCAGCATGGCAACGAACTCGCCGATCTTCCGCTCGCGGGTCTGCGCCCGTTTGACGGCATTGATGCGGTGGATGAGAGCGAACCGGTTGGTTTTGGTGAGGACGTCGAACATGGCCTGGGCGGCGGGGTCGGCAGCGATGGCGGCGAGGAGGTCGGCCGGCACCTCGGCTTCCGACGGCGGGGCGTAGGCGGCCGCCCACCGCCCGTCCGCCTTCGCGGCTTCTACCGCGACGCGGCCTGGCGGCAGCATTCGCCCCTGCGCCTCCAGCCGGGCCACGTGGGCGACGTTGCGTTGTGACCAGGAACTGCGGGGCCTGCGAGGGGTGAACCGGATCCAGGAGGTTTCCTGATCCCGTCTACGGGCCTGCCCGTCGATCCAGCCGAAACACAGGGCCTCGTCGACCGCCTGCTGCCAGGTCAGCGTCGTGACTGTGCCGCCCTTCTTGGTCAGGACGAGCCAGACACCGGGCGACGTGGCGTGGTTGGCCGACAACCACGCGCACAGCGCGTCGGCGTCCGCGACGATCAACTTATCCAGTTCAGCGCTCGCCATGACGGCAGGCTATCGCTGCGCCGTTGCCGCAGCCTCTGCCTGTGGGCCAGCCCGACTCGCGGGGCTGCCGGCGCCGGTCGCTCGGCGGACCGTCGGGGGCAGGACCTCGATGGTCAGGACCGTCTCGACGTCGGGCCGGCATGTCGGACTCCTCGTGCACGTGCCGGTTGCGGCGAGCGTCGTCCACGACCACGGGCCTCTGCCAATCACCAGCGCCATCCACGGTGGCGGCCAGACGCCGTACGAGCCGGCGACGCCCGGCGATCCAGCCACGCACCTCAACCGCTCGGTCTGCGGCATGAGCGTGCGCTCGCGTCGCGTATAGAGTTCGCCCGTCTGCTTCGCCTTGCGATGATCCAGTGGCGACCTCCTACGTGTCCCACACCACCGTGGACTGTGCCAACGCCTACGCCTTGTCTGGGTTGGTGGCAAGCCGTTCTCGACTACAGCGACGACCCGGACGATCCGAACGAGCCCGGCCACGAGGAATGCATGATCTACTCCCGTGACGGGCGGCACCGTCTGCTCTTCATCGAGGTGCCGGAAGTAAAGCAGATCAAGAACAGGATCCATCTCGACTTGCGTCCTGTCGAAGGCACGCGCGACGCGGAGCTGGCGCGGCTGACCGAGCTCGGTGCGGCCGTCGTGGCTGACCGCCGCAACGCCGACGGAGTCAGCACGAGCGCCCGGCCTGCCAGTAGTCCGTCTCGTATGGCACCGCGGCGTGCGCGGCCAGGCCGTCGTCAGCGTGCCGGTCGGCTTGTTCGGCGAGCCAGGCCGGGTAGTCCGAGTCGTGCCACCGCAGTCCGGTCTCGAGCGCGAGTGCGAGCCCGTGGCCCGACAGCGGGTCGACACTCAGCGCGCAGTCACCGACCCGGACCGGGCCGGCGAGGCCCGCTTGTAGGCGGTTTCGAATCGGACGCACCCGCGGCCGTATCGCCCGGAAGTCGGCGGGCAACCAGCCGGGCGCGGCGCGGACGACGGCCCGCCAGGCCTGGTCAAGGCCCCCGTGGCGGCGCAGCACGACCGGATCGGTGACGTACGTGACGGCGACGTGTACGCCGTCGTCAACGGCGGACCACCATCCCGCGGCGACCGCTTCGACGGTGAGCCGGTGGCCGAGACCACGGACAGCACCGGTGGGGCCGGCGGCAGTGAGCGCGACGCGGTCCGGCCCGAGCACCCGTCGCATCCCGTCGGGCGGCGCGTGCTTGCCGGTGGCCAGTACCCGCCGTCCCGTCGACGGGGCTTGCGTGGACGTCGCGACCCGGGTCACGCCGTCCCGGACGGCGAGCCGGCGCACCAGGGGGTCGAACCAGGACCGGTCGATGATCCAGCCGTGTCCGCCAGGCTCTAGCAGCGCTGTTCGCTCGACGTACTCCGGCGACGCCCAGCGAGAGAGGATCGCGTCACACGGCCGGGCCCGAGCCACGATGTCGTCGTACCAGCCGAGCGCGACGAGCGCCGCCGTCGCCCGCCCGGACAGCACCTCGAGCGTCCCGGTCGGATGATCCCGTGCGAGGCCAGCGAGCCATGCCCGGTCGCCGCGGCGGCAGGCGGCAGCCGCGGCGGCGGCACCCGCCGGTCCGGCGCCTACCACGACAGTCGTCGTCGCGTTCAACGCGGGTTCACGGGATCGACCCGGCCCGCTCGGACTCCGCGAACCCAGACGCGTGTGTCCCGGTGACGAAGGCGAGCTTGAACCAGTTGGCGACCATCTGCTCGTACGAAGGCATCTCGGGCGGCCTGCGTGATGGCCCCTGGCGGGGCGCTGGTGGCCAGGCCATCGAGGCACCAGCCTGCGCGCGGGTCCAGGCTCGCATCGTGCCGCGGGCGGCCGCCTCCGCCGCCGTTGGGTAGACGAAGTCCGGCCGCTGGGAAGGCCACCAGCCCCAGTTCTCCGGCGGGACGGCACGGCTCTGCTCCTCCGTCTTGCAATCGAGGAAGTCGGCGAGCCAGGGCAACGCCATCTGCCGGGAGAAGTAGCCGGGGCCCACCTTCGTGCCAGCCGGGTCCCCGACGTAACGACTGCCGGTGCCGTGCTTGACCCGGAACGGCTCCGCGAAGATCTTGGCCTCCCGGATCATCCAGCCGACCTCGATACCGGGGAAGAACGCGCCTCCGGAGGCGAACTCGAGCGCCGCACGGTCCAGACCGGACGATGTCACCGCGGCGGGAACCGGCGGCGCCATCAGCGAGGCCGGGCCGAGGCCCGAGGCGAGGAAAGCGCCCTTTGACCACCGCTCCATAACGGCGTACTGGGTCTCTGTGAGGGTGAGGCCGTACCGGCCGGTGGCGAACTTGCCATACGGGTCGTCGCCGAGCAGCTTAGGCATGTTGTCGCCGATCGTCGCGGTCAGCCCCGTGGTACCCGGCTTGCGCAGCCGCCTGAAGATGAACTCGCGCAAGGTTTTCGGCTGTGCCGGGTCCGAGAGGGATGCCCAAATCGACGCTGGCGGCGTGGGTCCGCCGAGCATCACATGCTTGAGCTGAGCCGGCCCGAAGACCCACATCGACGCGATCGCTGCACGCAGGATCGGCGCGACGTCTTCGTCGAACCGGACCTTGTATGTTGTGAACGTGGTTCCGCCGCCGCCGAGATCCTTGGCCATCCCCGTCATGAAGCCGAATTCGCCGCTGATGTAGACCGACTCGTCCTTAGGTACCAGCCTCCCGCGCACGGCGACGTCGACCAGGACGTCGTAGAGGCTCACCATCTGCGGCAGGCCGGGGGCGAAGTCCGGCGGGCCGACGACGAGCCAGGCGCCCTGCACCGGCACGGTCACCGTCTTACCCGCGACCTTCAGTCGCAAGCGAGCCGTCAGCGGGCCGTCGCAAACGTCGTCGAACCAGCCATCGTTGTTCGCGTAGTCCAGGATCGCAGCACCACCGCGAGCGCCCGCCACCCCACCCCCGGGCACGACGATGAGCCGGCCCTGGCCGTCGGTCCGGAGCTGGCCGAGTGAGGTGATCGCCGGGGTCGGCTGCGGGCTCGGCCACAGCTCGGCGGCTGGGTTACGGCTCGTGCCCTTGTCGATCTTGACTGGATTGGCGTTCTTGCCGGAGATGCTGCGCGGTTGCGGATCGATCTCCAGGCTCCGCCGGTCCGGCACGCCGGGGTTGCGCCGTCTCCGGGCTGGCTGGACCGGCAGCAGTGGCGAGCCGGCGAGGCCGTCGAAGGTGAAGAACGACGCCTTCCGGTTGGCGAGGTGCACCGTCCAGGTGAGATCCACGACGTCCTTGTCGTCAAGTGTGACCTCGCGGGACGGCGACCAGACGCCCCCGCTTTCGGTGTACTCGTAGATCCGGAACCGGGCGGCCTGCCGCTTGACCCGCCCGCCTGACTTGAACGGCGGCGTTGCCGTCCCCAGGCCGGGGACGCCGACCACCGGCTGTCCGGGTCGCTCAGGCCCGATGAAATAGTCGTTGGGATCGGCGTTCCCGACCCGGGCGATCCCGATCGCCGGGTGGATTCGGTACCGGGGAGGAGGCTGGGCCATCGGTCACACCGGAACCCATTCCCCGGCGTTCTTTTGCCAGGTCGGTAGTGAGCCGTCGTGCCGCAACCGGACGAGCGTGGTGGGTAGCCGGACGTCCCACGGGTCACCCTGCGGCACCTCGGTGCCGGGTGCCTCGTCCCGCTCCTTGATCTCCTGAATGATGCTCACGTAGAGCGGGCTGCTTAACAACGGTGGGTTTGCGCCGTCCCAGATCTCGCCGGTGTCGAGAAAGTGCGCCATCGTGGTCTCGAACCCGGGCCGTACGGGTACGACCACTCGGGCCGCCCCGGCCTTCAGGAACTCGCCGAACTGCGGATCGACGTCCTGCAACTGCGAGCGCGCCAGCCAGTTGTCCTTTCGGCCCCAGTAGTACGGGTAGAACAGGTACATCATCTGCTCCCACTCGAAGGCCTGCTCGAAGAAGCGGATGTAGCGGCCCTCCGGGTCGGCCTCGACGAGGTCGAGCTCGGGAAAGCCCTGCGGCGACGACCTCACCGCGCCGAAGAGGTCGTACTGCTGCGCGGTCAGGGTGGCGATCGCGTGCTTGCGCAGTTCGGCCCGCTCGATCTGGCGGTTCTCTGCGGGGTTTCGGCCCTGGACGGCGTTCGCCGCTTGGACCTGCAGCGCCGCCAGTTCGTCCTGGTAGTCCCGGAGCAGCTTGAGGTATGCCTGCTGGATCGCGGTGTGCGTTTCCAGCCGCCAGATGTCGAGCGCTCGCGCGGTCGCCTGGCACGTGATCTCGACGGCGACCGCGAGGTGGTCGATCTGGAACGTCCTAAGCGCCAACGGGACCACGCCCTCCTCGTCGCTCAAGGTGTACGCGTGGCTCCAAGACGAGCCGCCATTCTGTCGCCAGGACGCCTTGCCGATCGCGTAGTCGACGTTCCAGTCGGCGCGCCAGAGGGTGGCCAGGCCGGTAGTGTACGCGGCGATGGCCCGGTACCCGTCCGGAATCGGGACGTCGGCGATCTTGGTGAAGACCCCGCCGTCCTTATTCGCGGCCGCGCCCTCGAAGGTCTTGGCGACGGCGACGTACGGCGCGGGTGGCGGCTTCACCCCGGCGACCTGGTACCGGTGGACGTACGTCTTGTAGTTGTACTGGTCAAGTTGCGACGGGGTGAGGGTGAACTCGATCGGCTTGGTCGACGTCGTCCCCGGTGCCGGCCGAGATGTCGAGGCGTAGAGCCAGAACGCACCCGGCTCAGGGATCATCAGCTCAAACATCATTCGCTTGCCGTAGTTGTAGACCTGCGCCTCGTAGACCTTGTCCACCCACTGGTAGGCGCCGATGACGTGGCCGTTGCCGGCGGGATTCTCCAGCCCGTGCTCGGTGATGTCCTCGAACTGCTGGAGTGTGCGCAGGATCTGCTCGGTGCGTCGTCGCTCGGTGACCTTGGAGCTGGCTCGGTCGGTGACCTCCTTGGAGTACTTCGAGGCTGTTTTGGCAGCCTCCTCCTTGGCGTGGTTCATCGCGAAGTCGGTAGAGGCCTTGAACTCGACAGTGGGCCCGTACGACCCGGAGACCGACAGCCCCGCTTTGAACGACACGTCGTCCTTGATCACGGACGACGCCTCACGCTGGAGCTCGAACCGCTCCGTGGTCTGGCTGTCGCGCTCCTCCTCTTTGCTGGTCTCCTCCTCGACGGTGATCGTCGTCTCGGTCTCCTGGGCCCGCCGGACTTTGCGCATGTGGTGCTCGCCATCGAGGACGTTCTCGATGTGCGCGAGCTCGCCGCCCTCATAGCGCTTGATGTGCTGCCGGACAACGAGCAGGTCGCCGACCCCGACCGGCTGGACGTTGGCGTGGCTGGTGGGCACCGACACCGATCCGGAGATGATGCTTTGTGTGGACAGGCCGTCGACGGCGACGACGGAGGTTCCCAGCAACTGGACGGTCGACGCCGCCCGCTCCAGGCTGGCCAGTTCGTGATAGGCCGAGGTGAGCTCTTCGTCCATGTGCTCGAGGACGGTAGGGGTCGACGTGCGAGTCAGGTCGAACCCGAGTTCGCCGACTACGGCGCGGACCGGCTCGGCGAGCGTGTCGAACGCGGCCCGGGTAAGGACCAGGCGCGGTCCGACGGCCTGTGCGTCTGCTGCGATGTCACCGACCACTGACGCCAGGTCGAGGTCAGCGACGAAACCGGCGACGGCGCCGGGCTCGAAGACCTTCAGGTCGCCGTGCGGGCCGGACTCGGCGAGACGACGAGCCACGACCTGGCGGGCATCGACCTGGGGTCGCTCGACGGGACGGGGATCCTTCCCCTCAGGGCGCTCGAACGCGACCGGTTCCAGCCGGGAGAGGGTCCGGGCCGCCTCGCTGAGCCGGTTGATCCGGCCACGCAGCTTCTCGATGCGCGCCCCGGCGTCGTCTGGGCGTGTGGTCGGCTTGCCGGGGTCCGGCGGCCGCCGTTTGGGCAGGATCGGGCCGATCGTGGTCGAGCGGGTGAGAGCGGCGGTCAGGCCCTGCGGGTCGTCGAGCGGTCCCGATCCGTCGGCGAGACGGATTACGAGGTCTAGCATGCGCAGCGCCGTTTCGACCTGGACGGCCTCGACCGCGGCGTCGCGGGACAGTAGTTTCGAGGCGATGAGCAAATCCTGGAGGACCTCGCGGACCTCGCCGGTGTTCGGGTCTGCGGCGACCTTGGCCGCTGACTGCCCGAGAACGTCTCTGATTGCGCCGGCCACGGCGATGCCGAAGTTTCCCTTGGGGGGTGTCCGGGTCAGCTCCCGAAGCGTCGCCTCGAGCGCAAGCAGCTTGTCGGTGAGCGGTACGTCGGACAGGCTTGTGACGGCTCGCTCGGCGATGATCGCGTCGGACGCCCTTCGCAGCGCCTCGCGGCCCTCGGCGTGCTGACGCGCCTCCTCGAGGCGGGTGAGGAAGCGCTGCGACGGTGTCACTACCACGGGGTTCCCTGGCTGAGGCGGTCGCAACATGAGGAATCGGAAGATCTCGTTCACGGTGGCTCCCTCCAGCGGGCGGGTCGGTGGACCTGAGAAGGGTGCTGCGCGACGACCGCGATTCCATTCACCGGGGCCGTCGCGCTGAGATACGCGTTGTCGTCGCGGTAAGGGGCCTTCGTGGCGATGCCCGCTTCAATAAGGGCAGTCTCAGGATGTCTTGCGCGTTCAGGTTCGGTTATGCAGGCTTCCGCCCACAAACCCAGACCCGTTCCTGCATCAGCACTGCTTGGTTTGTAGATCCGCCACTTAGGCCCACCCCCGGAAGGCATTGCTGACCTGACCTGCATTGATGACCGTGTTGAGCTGAATGTGCTGAAGAGCCTCGGCCGCCGCCTCGCTTACCCGAGCAGAACGGTCGACGGTTGAGTTGAGGATCTCCACAGGACTCTTCGTGCGGCTGCCATGTTCGACGAGCAGCTGATGACCGTTTCTGCCATCGCAGGGATTCATCACTAGCTCACCAGCCAGACCCGCAGTCAACCTGCCGATCTGTCACCGTTTGCCAAAGCAAGGCCGACGCCGATGCATTCATGTTTGTCTGTCAAGAGCCGTCACTCAATGGTTCTGTCAGTGAGATGACACAGTGAGCCTGAGCGACGTGGATCAGCGAGGGCAAAGCGTCGTGGGGGCGCCGACCGCAAATCTGGCCCTCGATCAGGCTGCTTTGAGGCACTGCCCGAGCACCGGCGATGGAGGTAAGACGTCGGCCTCGGCGAGGGCGTGGAAGACCGGCCGCCAGCACCCCGGTGGCTTCCATCGCCACGTGCGTAACCTGCTCCGCGAGCAGCCACGCGGTCATCTCCCGCAGCGCGCTGTAGAACGTCGGGTACTTACGTACCTGCTGGCGGCGCTGCCTGTCGGGCTCGTAAATTCGGTGCGGGTCTGTGACGTGCGCCTTTGTGTGAGGTCTGCCCCGGCGGAAGCGGCAACGATGGGGGCGTGACCGCTTCGCTGGTGTACCTGCTCCTGCGCCAGATCTTGCAGATGCTCACCCAGCTCGCCCGCGTCTCGGCTGCTCACCCGCCTCACGCGGGCACACCTGGTCACTGCCGCCGCAAACCGCGCGGCTGAGCGTCCTGCAATGGACCTTGGACCAAGGCCGGCGGCGGACTCATGGAAGCACAGCCGCCCACGACCGATCGAGCAGAGTGGTCGGGACTGCGACAGCTTCTGGGAGCAGACGAAGCTGATGTGCAGGTCATGCCGCTGCAGTCGACACCGACCAGCTTCTTTTGGAAACCGTTGCTTCATTGCCTTGAGCACGAGCGTGAGGCGCAGGCCTGGGAGCACCGTGACCAAGGCTGAGAGCGCGACCGTGCACCAGAGTGACAATTATGTGCGCTGTCACAGCCGCCGATTTGAGACGAGGGGACAACGTCTTTCGGCGAGTCCGAACCAATCAGATTGTCCACAGCGATGGCCAGTCTCGCCTGGTCACCCGCCGCCGACGCCTCCGGACGGCGACAGGCCGTCGGCGGTGAACCGACCGGCCGGTCATCCTTGCCTGCCGCAGTCGGGGCAGTAGTGGCTCGGTTTCGGCTGGTCGCCGCACACCAGGCAGTCCGGGGGCGCTCGGTGCGGTTGGGTGCGTTCAGTGGCGTCAGTGAACCCTAACCCGTCGAGCACCTTGGCCACGTCGGGCAGGGTGCGCAGCTCGCCGGAGGCCAGGGCGGCGAACACCTCGGGGGCGTCGGTGAACGCCGTGAACGATTCGTCGAACATGCGCAGCTGCACGGCTGGGTCGTCGGGGGCGGGGGAGGCGTCTACCAGGGTGAGATCCCAGACTGTCTCGCCGTCGGCGTCGATCTTCTCAACGTGCAGGGCCGGTTCGGGGTTGATGCTCTTGAACAGACCGGCGTTCCACTGCTCGTGGGTGATGATGTATCGCAGCGTTGGCGAATTCATAGCCCCCTCCTCAAGCGAGGTCGTCGTTGGCGGGTACCTCGATGTCGCGCCACCGAAGATGGTTGATGATCATGCCGAGGATCACGACGCCTCGCCACACCCCGATGCCGATAGTGACGGCCGCTCCGGTGAGGGGGATCGCCCAGTAGACGCCGTGCAGCGCCGGCCACAGACTGATGAGCACCACGGCTGCCACACCGCTCCAGGTAATGCCGGTGGATAAGGGCTTGGGTTCGGCGGGGGTGGGGGCCATCGGGGGTCTCCTCGCATCCGGGGTGTCGGAACATGGTAGGCGGTCGATGCGCGAGTGGCGTTGAGGATCAGCGGTAGCGGGTGACAACGTCGGTGCAGTCCTGTACCTCCTGGCGGACCCGCGACGAGGCCGAGAACGCGATCTTCGCCTACGTCGACGGCTGGTACAACACCCGCCGCATCCAACGCGAGTTGGGCTACCTCAGCCCCGACGAGTACGAGACCGCCTGGCACACCCGCCAGAACCATCCAGCCGAGCCACCTATCACCACCCCTGCGCCAGCCGGCAGCAGGTAACCACCGCTCCATCAAAGCGGGGGGAACTCACCTGGACACACCCCGCCCGCAGTGTCGGTACCCATGCTGTGATCAAACCAGGCCGATCCGCGGAGGCATATGCGCCGTGTCACCGGGTGACCTAGCGACTGCCTTGTGCCCGCCACCATCGGGAGCAACACGCGTCCGACGTGGCGGGCCGGGTGGCGGCCCGCTCCCCAGGAGGGCGGGCCGACTGCAAACGGGATGGCGGCGGAGGTGTCGCAGGGCCGGTCAGCGTCAATTCGCGGTATTCGAACGGTTTGGCCGGACACGCGGGGGATTTAGGGGCTGCCCGCCTTCGAACACTCGTAGGTAGGCCGAGTACATCCGGCGGATGGCCATAACGAAGAGCAGAAAAATGAAGGCAGCGATGGCAAGGCATACAGACGTAGGTATCACGGAGAGCTTATCGTCAGGCGTTTTTCGGATACCCGAGGCGATGATGAGGAACGCCGATAGGATGGCTGACGCCAAGGCCCCCACCATAAGGTGTGCGGCTGTCTCACGGAAGTGTCGCCGAGAGACAGGGCTGATCGCCTCGCCGCGATCCTCCAGGCGGTCCCTAAGAGAGGCGAGTTGAGTAAAGGCAGTAAAAAGAATGCCCGCGATCAACGCGCTTGCCCCCGAGATTGATCCGGGATCTGTCAACTTCCAGCCCTGCCACCAAGAGACGCATAACACCGCAACGGGGACTCCGTACAGGACAAGGCGTGCGGCTACATCAGGCGGGAGTTCGTCATCTTCCGACTGGGTGAGGCTGACCCGCCGCAGCGAACGGAAGTGATCAAACACGAGGGGACGTACGTCGAAACGGTCGAGCGGTCCTCCACGCATCTGGCACCTCCCAGTTGACCCCTAGACTACTCGGGGGGTACGACACCCCGAGCGGCTGCCATCGATGGGAACAACTCGGACACAGACATAGAAACGGTGTTAAACCACTTCTCGTCCGAGAGTCGAACGTCCCCTAGATCGTAGATCCACTCACCGATCTCGGTAGACGGACGGAGACTGCGGGTTCGGTCGCCAGGGCCATCTACGCGCAGCAGGCTGTCGACAAAATTGAGCGGTATTGCGACCCCGACAGCTGCCGTAGCAAGTTCATTAGCAAGCGAGCTCCGAGCGTCTCGGTTGGCTAGCGTCCTCCATTTTTGGTCCGCCCACTCGAGTGCTCGACTCCGCATCGTCTCCTGAATTTTCTCAGAACCCGCGATCTTCACGGTCATCTTCACGCGCTCTGCCAAGAGGTCGCCATCGCGGGCCGTCCCAAGTGTCGTCACCTCCAGCTCGCGAACAATCCCATTCCGGATGAAGTGCGCAACGGCAGCGCGGTCGGCAATTCCTTCCGAAAGAAACAACCGATAGGGGGTCGAGTATATGGACTTAAGACTTGCCTCAACCCGCCGATAGGGGCAGGCCCGTCCACGAGCCTCAACGGCTAGAATTCCGGCCGCACCTTTTTCGGGCAGCGCCAATAGCGCTCGGTAGGGCTTCGAGACAGCTCGTCCCTCAATGTCCAGATCAACGTTCTTACCTTCTGGATCAATCAAGGTGCCGCCGTCACCGAAAGTGCCGTGATAGAAGTCGAGTCGAAGCTCGAAGTCATTTCGATGGACCGCAGTGTATCGGACTACGTTGCCGGTCGGCGGTTGCGGCATCCCCTCATCGCTGACCCTGGGGGGATCCTCGAGTTTCAATGTTGCATCGACGTGCTTACAGAGGTCGGTGAAGAGGGAATCAGAAAGGTGACCTGCGCCTGCCTTGCTGAAATCGATGTTCTTCCGCTTGCTGCCCTCGCGCACGTGGACCACAAACAGTCGGTACCCGTAGTGACCCACAGGTTGTCCTCCCATGACGGCTGGGGGTTGCGAGGCACACTCATAGTATTGTTTCGCCGTCAACAAGTAAAACTTGCAGCTATGTCGATCGGCCGCGTGCGTGCGCCGGGGACCAGGCCGCGGCCTGTCGCGCTCACGTCGCCTCGCGATCCTCCGGCTCACCGATAGTCGCGGAACCAGGCTGGCGGCCGTCCGTCGCCGGAAGCGCCAGCCGTCGTCCAAGCCGTCAAGGTCCGCTTGAGGTGGCGGCCCTGGCGGCGCCCCGCTAACGGCTGGACGACCGCTACGGGATGGCGGAGGCACGCCTATGGCACGGGCGAATGGGCCGCACTCCACCCCTTGGTCAGATCGCTCCCTTGGGGCCGAACGTTCCCAGATGCGCCCGGACAAAGGAAGGTAGCAGTCAGCGTGGCGGCCAGCGCGTCGGCTGCGGCGGCATCGCAGTCGGACGGACCCCGAGGGCGACCTGGGCGTGGGTGCGCAGCACCTCGCTGCCGATCCCCACCGGGAGGCTGGCGTAGTTGTGTGCCAGGGCGACCGGGATGACCGCGTCCTGGTAGAGCCGAGTGCCGACGGCGTCCAGGAAGCCCAAGCTCGACCGCAGTGTGGGGTAGGCGGCCAGGTTGACCCCGCCGCGGTCGTCGGTCACCGTGCCACCGGTCAGCCGAGGCACTGACAGGACGTGGACACGCCCGTCGCGGGTGCGGTAGATGAAGCGGCGCCCGAAGTCGGTGTCCTTGCCGTACGGGCTGGCAGGCCCGGGGACAACCCACCGTCGCAGGTACCCGTCGGGCAGGCAGACAAGGGTGCCGGGGGGAAGAAGCCCCAGGGAAGCCAGCTGCCGGGCGTGGTCCACCAGCACGCCGGTCTTCTGCAGCCCGAGGATTGGGGGACTGAGCCACCCCCTCGTGCTGACGGAGGCGTGCACGGCCTGGAGGAAGCGCTCAGCGTGCCGCTTGAGGTCGGCGGCCGCGCCGCTGACCAGCATTGGCCCATCGAGAACGAACGCTGTGTGCTGGTACTCGGTACCTCGTGCGAAGCAGCGAATGAACCAGAGGAAGACGAGCACCTCGACGACGCTCATCAGCCGGCCCAACGCCATGACGTTGCTGCCCTCGGGTGCGACCTCAATGTGCAGCTGGAGGACGTCGATCGGGTAGATCCGCTCCTTACAGCCGGGACACGAGATCGCGGTGACGCCCACCATGTGTGGGCCGGCGAGCCCACACGACGGACACTTGGACACCGACAGGGACGTCGCCGGCACGTCCGGGGTGCCGGTCCAGACGTGGAACAGCACGTCCAGCAGTGAGGCGAGGTCGTCCTCTCGGTCCCCCATACGGGGGACCCGGAAGATGGCGTCCACGGCTTCCCGGAAGGCCGACTGCTGGTCCTGCCCGTCCCGATAGTTGATCACTGAGGTGGGAATCACGTTCTTCAGCACGTAGCCGACCGCCGCGCGGCCGATCTCTCGGGGGTCGACGAACCTGTCCGCGGGGGGAGCGAGCATCCGCCGCAGGTCCACATGCGCGACGGCTACCTGCAGGTAGCCGACGCGGGCTGCGGGGAAGTCGGGCAGGACCTCGACCTCCGCTGGGCTGCCGTCGACGGCTACCGCTCGGTTTGTCGGCCGGCTAAGCAGGGGCAGGTCCGACCCCGGTGTGCACAGCGCAACGATGTCGTTCTCGATCTCGTGCCGTGCGTTGGCGCGGTCGGGGAGGTTCATGTTGCGCAGTGCGGCGGTAACGGCGGGGTCGGCGACAAGGCCTCGGTGGTTGAGCCGGTCGGCGCGCTCGGATCGGCCGTACTCGTCGTTGTAGGGCATGGAGAACTACCGCCGATCGTCGAGGTCGCCGCCGAATAGGTCGTCACGGTGCGCCGGGGCCGCCGGCCCGAGCGCGTCACCGGACGGCAGCCCCGGCGGAACCACCTGGGCGGCCTCGGCGGTGGTGCGGGCCGCGGTGATCATGGCCACGTCGAACTTGGCGATCTGAACCGGCACGATGTACCGGCCGCTCATAGTCTTGAGGCGGACGAAGCCACGGTCCTCGCTGCCACGGATGGCGTCACCGAAGGACTCGAAGTCGTAGTACTTCGACAGCTCGTTGACCTCGTGCTTGCTGTTGAGGTGAGCGACGATCCAGTTGTAGGTGTTGCTCAGGACCTCGTCGGCCACGGAGCGCACCTCCTGGGTGGCGTACATCAGGCCGATCTTCAGCTTGCTCGCGGTGCGCGCGAGCAGCACGTAGGGGTCCCGCTCCTGCTTGCCGAACTTCGACTTCTCAAAGAGGGTGTGGGCCTCTTCGATGACGATCTGCATCTTTGGCGGCTCCTCGTTCCGGCGGAACACCTCTCCACCCCGGTCGAGGACATGCATGATGATCCGCTCGGAAATGGCTTGGAGCACCGACTGCGTGCCGCGGGACAGCTCGACGATGACAATCTTGCCCTCGGAGAGCTCGTCGTAGATGTCGAGGGCGAAGTTGCCGTCAGCGTGCGGGTTGTGGAACGGGGCGACGTCGCGCATGCGGGCGATACCGGCCCGGTTTGTGCTGGACTCGAAGACCCCCATGACCGCCTGGGTGGCCTCTTCGCGCAGCCAGTAGGCAATCGTTCCCTGGGTGGTGCTCGACCCTTCGTCCTTGTGCTCGACGAGCCACTCGCAGACCTTGATCAGGTCCTGTCGAGTCCTGATAGTGACGCGGCCGCCGTTGACCTTGGTGATCCCGGCCTGTGTGTCGGTGATGATCCGGTCGGCGATCGCTGCTGCCATCTTCATGGTGAAGGACCACCGCTGGGGCAGCGGGAAGCTGGCCTTCGCCAGCAGAGCATAGAAGAACATGCGCGCGCGAGCGATGTGCTGCTTGGCGCTGTCGAGCGCCTGCGGGTTCGGATAGTCGGCGGGGTCTGGATCGGAGAGGTCGGCGCTGACGAAGCGGGTGATGTACTTCGCGTTGCCGGCACCAGCGAGGAGCACGTCCGCGATCACCTGCCGGGCCGGCTCGAGCATCTCCGGGTCGAAGAAGTTCAGCTGCAGCGCCCGGCCGGGCTCACCGGCACGCAGGCCATAGCGGTAGATGCTGACGTACTCGTCGCCCAGATCGGCCAGCGCGGTGCCGTCCTGCTGGTTGACGTTGGCGTACTCGCCCTGCGGGTCGAACAGCAACTGACCGATGCGCTCGCCGTTCTCGCAGGCGTGCCGGAAGACCGCCGTGGTGAGGGTCTTGACCGTGTTGGACTTGCCGGTACGGGTCATGCCGAAGATGGCAGTCTTCTGCTCGATGAAGTCACCGACGCGAACGGCCACCGGCACCTCATGCTCCTGGCGCAGCTTCGCGCGCCGGCGGGTGCTCGCGTACCGCACATGGCCGATCGGCAGCAGCTGAGGGGCAGCCCCCGCCTCGGCCTCAGCCTCGGTAACCGACGGATAAGAGGCGATGATCTCCAGTGCCGCCGGGGACGGCTTGAACACTCGGTAGGAGGTCGCGGCGTAGAGGTTGTCCAAGTCGCTGCCGAACGCCAGGTACGGCACGCCGTTGGTGGTGACGTCGGCGTAAAAGGTGCCCAGAATGCGGCACCGCAGACCGCTGTACTGCATCCGGTCGCGGGTCAGGTTGTCGATCGGGACGGCCGACGAATCCAGAGTCACGGCCGCCGCGTCTGGCGCGGCGTCGCCCCAGACGGCCTCATGCCTGGCCGCCGCCTCCCGGATCTCGGTCAGCTCGGACTGACGCGGGACCGGTGCGGTGCCCTCGACGCGCAGCAGCAGCACCTCATCGTCATCCTCGTTCCCGGCCGGCACGCCAGCCTGTCGAACGGTCGCCAGCAGGAAGCAGAACTCGGGGATCCCACCTGCGCCCCGCTTCCATGCGTCGTTGGTAACGACGGTGGCGCCGCGAAAGTCGATATCGAAGACCCGGCCGACGTCAAGCCCGTCGAGCAGTGCGTTGAGGGGGCTCATCTCGGCTTGGGCGCGAGCAGAGCCGATCGGCATGGTCATCGCGTTCTGATTCCTCTCAGTTGCCGGTCTGAGGCGACGGAAGGTTGGGCACGACGAGCTCCTGAGAGCCTCGCCGGCTACTCGGGCGCAGCGTTGCGCAGTTTTAAGAGCCTGGTAAATAAGGGGTTCCGGGCGTCGGCTGGCCTCGTGGAGATTGATGATTGCGGCCGTACGGGCGTGGCG
>NZ_JBNCLC010000044.1:0-21476 GCF_049844475.1 Micromonospora sp. DT47
CACCCACCAATTATCGACCAAACCCGATCAAATCGGTAGACCTGCACGCCGCATTATTCAGGGGTCTCCTAGCGCAGTCCGGACGGCTCGATGACGCCAGGCTGACCTTCGAGAAGATGCTCACCTACAGCAGCCCTCTCGGCCTCTACTCCGAGGAGATCGCACCGAGCGGTGAGCAGGCCGGCAACTTCCCGCAGGCGTTCAGCCACCTCTCCCTGATTGGCACCGCCGTGGACCTCGACCGCCTACTCGACGGCGCCCCCTGAGCCAGACGTAGCGATATCCGGGTGTGCCCCCAGCCAGCTCAGGCACCGCAACGAACTTCGACACAGGCCCCCAGCGGTCCTGGTTGCAACTCGCAACCGCTTCAGACGGAGGAGTCCGGCCAATGGCCTTCACCTACTCGACCCTGAGGACGGAACTCAGCAGCGGCGTGCTGTGGGCCACGATCGACAACCCGCCGATCAACCTGATCGACGAACGGTTCGTCGCCGATCTCATCGCGCTGCTGGATGACACGCAGGCGACAGGCGACGTGCGAGTGGTCGTGTTCCGCAGCGCGGATCCTGACTTCTTCCTTCCACACGTCGACCTGACGCGGATCGCCGAATACACCGCAGTGGCCGCCACCTCCGGGGGACCCGACGACATCAGTCTCGGGGCGCTCTACCGGCGTCTGAGCGAGGCGCGCCCCGTGACCATCGCACTTCTCGAAGGTCGTGCCCGGGGCGCCGGCAGCGAGTTCCTCTACGCCTGCGACATGCGCTTTGCATCGCTCGAGCGCGCCGTTATCGGACAGCCCGAGGTGGGAACAGGGGTCTTCCCCGGTGCCGGAGCGGTCCAGCAGATCGTGCGGCTCGCAGGGCGGGGGCAGGCGATGCAGGTCATCCTGAGTGGCGAGGACGTGGACGCGCGAGAGGCGGAGCGGATCGGTCTGGTCAACCGGACGCTCCCGGACGACGAGCTCATCGCGTATGTGAAGGCGCTGGCCGAGCGCATCGCCAGTTTCCCAGAGGCTGCGGTCCGCCTCGCCAAGCGCCGCATCAACGCCGCGGCACTGCCGGCGAAGGAGGACGTGCAGGTCGACTCGGGGCTCTTCCAGACCCTCGCCCGCGACGGCTCGAGCACGTCGCGCGTGGCGACGCTCATGGAGCGAGGACTGCAGCAGCGCTCCCGCACGGAACTCGAGTTCGGCGCCGCGTTGGGCGAGCTCTGATCGCCCTGAGTCCTTTCCGCAGAGCTAACCACGGGTCGGCCAGCTCCTCGATCAACTCGGCCAGGTGCTGACGGGAGATGCCCGTGAAGACAGGCTGCGAGAGAGCCGCTCGGGCCCAGCCAGGCGAGGGCACCGCAGCCCCAAGGGGTTGATCGCGGGGCGTCAGCGCAGTGCAATCTCGCCCGCGTGGACGGCCCGCATCGCGCGCTCGACGGTTTCCTGGCTTTCGCCGACCGGAGCCACGTAGCCGATGACGTCGCGTACGGCGTCCTGCCCGAGCATTCGGTTGATCACCCAGGTCGCGAGATACTGGGACGCCAGGCAGCCGCCCGCCGTAGCGATGTTCCCCTCGGCGTAGAACGGCGCGTCCAGCACGGTGACACCGCAGGCTTCGACAAAGGGCCGGCTCGTCATGTCCGTGCAAGCTGGCATGCCGCCCAGCAGCCCGAGGTGCGCCAGCACCAGCGCGCCGGAGCACTGCGAACCGATCAGCTGTCGCGAAGGGTCGAGCGGCAACATGGAGAGCAGCCGGTCGTCGGCGACCACGTGGCGTGTCTTCACCCCACTACCGATCAGCACGACGCTGGCCTCGGTCACGAACTCCATCGGGCGCTGCCCGGTCACCTCGACGCCGTTCATCGACGTGACCACCGGCGTCGGCGTCGTGATGAAGGCCTCCAAGCCGTCCTTACGGCACCGGTTGATCAGCGCGGAAGCGATGAAGCTGTCGAGCTCGTTGAACCCGTCGAAGGTGACCACGGCTACCTGCATCACAACTCCTTCAAGCACGGGATCAGATGCCAGTCTGCCTGGCGCACCGGTTCGGGTCGGGAGCCAATCAGCGGCTGGTGGCATGCCTACGTCGCTCTGCGCTTCGAGCTCTGAGCCTGAGTGCCGTACGTACTGTCCAGCCGACGTGCTGACGTCCCGAGGCTCCCCAGGCTCAGCTCACCGAGAGCACAATCGTGCTCGCCTTTGCCTGGGGTGTGCGGACCGCTGCGCCGGCGCCCGGTCCGGCCTGCGGGCCGGGAACTGACGGCCGGACCCGGCCTGGTGCGGACCTGCGGGCACGGTCGGCCGTGCAGCCGGGCGGTGACGGCGGCCGACGCCGTCGGCCGGCCCCGGTCAGTCCGTGCGCTGCTGCGGTTCGGACTGCCCGGTGCCGCTCTCGGTGAGAGCCGTGCGCGCGGACTGCAGCAGTTCTTCGGAGAGCGGGTTGCCGCGGGTGGCGCGGGCGAGGACGAGGGCGCCGACCATGGTGGAAGCGCCTTGAAAGCAGGGCCGTCAGCTTTCATCAATACCCGGCGAGGCCTCCGTAGAAAGCGCTACGCCGGATGAGCGAGCCACAGTTTGCAATCGCTCAATGATTTTCTGCCAGAGGTCAATCACGTCGGGCGGCTCCTCACGAACGGGAGACGAGAGCGCCGAGAAGCCGAGTGGAAGGCCCTTGGTGTAGAGCCGGCATTCCTTAGCCTCCGGCCCGTGTCCGACGGGCAGCACGTCACCCTGCGCTGTTACAACCGTCCCCAGGCTGCCGATGCTGTCACCGGTCGACCAGGCCGTGCCGCGGTTAGGGAACACCCAGAGGTAGTCACCGACGTACCAGCCGAAGAGGTCGCGGCTTGAGTCTCGAACATCCTTGAGGCGTCCGAACAAGGTCTTCTGAGTCGTCGTCGGCGCGAAGTAGCGTTCGGTCCTCCGGACCCCGGCTGTATTCAACTCGGAGGCGATCGTCCGCACCCTTGAGTGCAGCGCTTCAACCTTGCGGGAGTGGGCCTGTCGACCGGCCTCCTGAGTCCAAGTACAGAGTGCGCACCACCCGCTTGGGATTGGTCCATGAGACATGCAGTACGGCGCGCCGCCAGCGATCGGACAACGGGGGTTGGTGCATCGCCCGATGGCGACAATGCCGCAGTTTCCGCACTGACATACCACCACTTCGCACCTCCGCCTGTCGATGACGTGACGTTACGGGGTCTACGCGCTGGACGGCATCGGCCGGACGTGCGGGCGTGGGGAACGCCCGGGTAAGTCAGCGACAACGCATACAAGGACGGCGTCGGGGTTAGAGCCGGGCCGCACCCCGCTAGTCTGCGGGGGCGCTAGCGGAAGAGTTTCTCACTAGCGGTGCTGAACGCCTCGGTGGCCAGCTTCGCTTGTTCGTAGCGGTCGGCGAACTCGCCGGCGTCGACATTTCCTCGTCTCCAATATGCTCCGAGAGCTTTGCTGGACGAGTTCAACTCATCTAGCGCCCTGAGTACATGCTGGTCACGGCACAGGATGCGCAGCCGTGCTGCGGCTAGCCGAAACTCGCCGAGGCCCCAGCCGTCCACCCGACCGGGAAGCCCTAGCTCTCGTTCCTCCCACACTCGGTTCCGGAAATCCTCGGACATTGATACGAGTCGAGCGCACTGCTCGAGCATGAGCTCGGCCAGTCTAGCGTTGCTTTCACCTCGCCGAATCGTATTTTGTCCCAAGATCGCAATTCCAGCACCAGAAACGGCCGCGATAAGAGTCACCCAGGCATCCACGCCGTCAGTCTGGCTGCTCGTGTCAACGTCTATGGGACCGCCCGCTCGACCACTCCCGGAAAGCAGAGAGGAAGCAGCGAACGTGTCGCATGCGGACGATACGTGGCGACAGCAGGCGGGTTGGTGGCCGCGCTGGAGACACGGGATGACACTCGATGGCAGCGACGGTGCGCCGCAACGGTGCTCGGGACGAAATGAGCCACGAGCCGCGGCGCCCCTCGGCCGACAACCACCACGCGGCGACCGTGTCTGGCGTCAGCGACGTCTGCCTAGAGTTGGCAGGCCGCCGCGCAGCGCGCGTATTGGCGTCCCTGCATCCGGGACCGGTCGACACTATCGACCTCCGCCGGGTTGCTAACCCTGATCGGGCCCCGTGCCGCGCGGGCGAGGCCCACGCCACGACCGCACTGGCCGCAGGGCCGGGGGTCGAGCCGGGGCCGGCCGCGGTAGACCGCTGCGGATTCGTCGAGAGGCAGACCGCAAACGACCTGGCTGACCCGCTCTGGATGAGGGCGGTGCAGGCGCCGGCCCTGATCGTGCGGAAGTAGAGCGGGCAGTAGGTCTCGCCTTAATCCGGCTCGGGGCATCGCGGGCGGAGGCGGCGCAGCCGTTCCGTCACCGACCAGCCGCCCGTCAGGCACCACAGGGCGATGACGGGGTCGCAGATGGCGCAGCCGTGCGACGAGCCGGGCAGGAACGGGATGATCGGGGTTCCCTTCAGGTGGTGGAGGACATCCCAGGCGGTGTGCAGCAGCCAGCCGACGCCGATCCATGTCCAGGACGCCAGTCCCCGCCATGCGACGTAGACCATCAGGGCGACGAAGGGGAACTCCCATGCCCCGAGACCACCGCCGCTGAGGTACGCCGCTCCGGCACCGCCCACCATGATTGCGTTGACGTGGCGGCGGTGCGGCTCGCGGATCACCGCGTTGAGGCCCACGTACAGGGCGCCGATGAGCAGGGGCACGAGAATGGTCATGGCGGTCGAATCTAGGACCGGGCCGGTGTCCCTGACAGGGGGCCGCGAGCCGACGGTCGACGGATTCGCGCCAGGATGGTCCCCATGCACGATGTGGTGGTACTCGCCTACGACGGTGTCGTCCCGTTCGACCTGTCCGTGCCGGTGGAGGTGTTCGGTCGGGTGCGGCTGGCCGACGGCCGTCCGGCCTACCGGGTCCGCGTCTGTGCGGCCACTGACGAGGTACGCGCCGGCGCGGTCGGCCTTCGGGTGCCGCACGATCTCACTGCGCTGGCCGAAGCCGGGACGGTTGTCGTACCGGGAATGGCCGACCTCGACGAGGCGGTGGACGTCGGGATACTGGAAGCTCTTTCCGCCACTGCGGCCCGGCTGGTGTCGATCTGCACGGGTGCTTTTCTGTTGGCCGCCGCCGGGCGGCTCGGCGGTCGCCGGGCCACCACCCACTGGGCCGCCGCAGCCGAGCTCGCCCGCCGCTGTCCCGACATCACCGTCGACCCCGACGTGCTGTTCGTCGAGGACGGACCCGTGCTCACCTCCGCGGGCGCGGCGGCCGGACTCGACCTGTGCCTGCACATTGTGCGCAGCGACCACGGCGCCGCGATCGCGGCCGAGACCGCGCGGAGCTGCGTCATGCCGCTGGAGCGCGCGGGCGGCCAGGCACAGTTCATCGCACACGAGCCGCCCCCGCCGGCCGAGAACGGTCTGCAACCCCTGTTGGCCTGGCTGGCCGACAACCTGCACCGTCCGCTCACCCTGGCGGACATCGCCGCGCACGCCGCGATGAGCACCCGATCCCTCAGTCGGCATTTTCGACACCAGACCGGCACCACGCCACTGCGGTGGCTGAACCGGCAGCGGATCCGCCGCGCGCAGCAACTGCTGGAACGCACCGACCAGCCAGTGGAACGATTGGGACTTGACGGCAGCAGTTGAGCCGGGGCCGCGGACCCGAGACGGCATGCGGGCGGCGCAGCTCAGCGCGCAGCCGTACGAAGTGCCCCGCTCCGGCTCGGAGTGTCAGAGAATAAACCCGCGCACGGGGTGACGTGAGCCGTCAGGCAGGCAGATCTCCGCTGATACGGCGCCCCAGTCGAACGGGGCCAGCCACGCTTCCCGAACAGGACCGTAACCGAGCAGGTTGACCTGGGGACCGTCACCGAACACGACAGACCGCTGGAACGGGACTTGGTGCGTGCTGCCGCGCTCTCTCACTTCGATGCGCCACCCTGTGCAGTCGTCGGGGTTGTCGCTGTCATCGACGATCAGGTGGCGCACGCCATCGACGTCGCTCGCGAAGTGATACGCCGGAAGCGATTGCGTCGGCTCATTCACGTTCCCAGTCTGCCTGAGGGGAAGGGCCCACGATGCAGGGCCCCCGGCGGCGTCGTGAGCGACGACCAACTCGAACTTCCACTCCTCCCACGGGCAAGGTCAGTCCGGGGCGGAGTAGTCGCGAATTTCATTGAGTGGCCGTGCCAGCTCCACCTGGATCCCGAGTCATGCCGCTGAGTAGTTTCTTCGTGACGTAAGCATGATCCTCGTCCGACGCGCGTCGAAGCGAAGAAGGGGGCGCACGGACGGATGAGCCCACCTCGGCCTGCGCAGGGTGGGAAAGGGGCCGTTCGATGGACGGGGATGTCGTACCAACGCGGTTACATAGAGGCGTCCTTCTTCCTTGACGTGGAGTGCCGGATGCCCATGAACGTGTCTCGCTTCAGGCGGCGTCTGTTTGGCCAGTGGGATAACCAGGACCAGGAACCTCCGACGGCGGTCGAGCACGGCTTCGTCGGCCTGGCGGCTGGTGTTGTCCTCGATGATGAGCACGTGTTGAGGGCGCTGACCGAAGCCGCGGCCGCTCGTCAGCGATCGGATGCGGCGTATGGGCGTTCCTCAAAGTGCAAGTGAACGGTCGTCGCGTGGCGGCGGCGCGCGGGGACCGTGACGTCCTGGAGATGCTTGACGAGGTGTGTGAGGAGGTCGCCGAGCGGCTTCTGGTCGCGAAGGACGAGATTCGCGAGGTCATGATGAACCACGGTTACGACGACTGACAAGGGTCGCAGCTACAGTCGCGGGTCGTCTAAGGGGCAGGAGGCCGTGCTGATGGACGAGCGGGGCACCGCTAGGCAGACCGGCACCACCTCGCCTCCCGCCGGCGTGCATCGCATCAGTTCAGAGACCGAAGCCCGCGATCTCGCGCACCGCGTGCTGACTCCCGGGCGACGACTGTGGCCGGTCGTGGTGCTGACGATTCCGGCTGGGCAGAAGGATCCGTTCGGTGATCCAGATGAGATCAAGGACGCGGTCGGAAACCTGGCCGAGGTAGTACTGATGCCCACGAGCGATGTCTCGTGGGCGTTTTCCCGAGAGATGCCGTCAGCAACGCAGGTGTACGGCGGTGCGGGACGTGTGTATCCGGTCGATCATGGCTGGGTCGTCGACCCTACGCGTAGCAGGTTGCGGTTCGCGTATTCGCAGCAGGACCGGCGGCGTATCACCGACCAGCTGATACACGACGCGTTGGAGGCGGCGCTGGCGGCTGGCCTTCTCGAGCCGCGCACGAGCCCTCGCCAGCTTCAGCGGTCAGGGAAGGTGCAGGGCGTGATCGGGTCACGGGCCCTGGTCACATTGGACGACATGTCGGTAGCGACGGTGTGGGAGGAGCTGACCGTACCCGGGGTCGCGCTAGAGCGGCTGGTGGTCCGGGGGCAGCACGTTACGGGCGCCTACGACCCGGTGTCGCGGCGACTGGATCTGCGTGATGGTCTGCGGTTCAGCGACGCGGCGAGCGGATCGGCTGCCGTGGCGGCGGCCTATCAGGTTGGCGACGTGGTCCTGGCTGACGTGGTGACCGTGACCGATGACGCCGTCAGGCTGCGGCTGTTGCCCAGCATTGCGGTAGACGTCGGAAAGGATGCGGTCACCTCCAACGCCAATGACACGTTGCGTGGGCTGTTCTCAGCAGGGGAGATAGTCACCTGCCGAGTCGTCGCTACCGAGCCCCTGCGCTTGCGGCTGGATGACGTAGACGACGAGGAGATGCCCAGACCGGCGCCGAGCCTGCTTCCCGGTGGCCCTCCATGGCTGCGCTCTCCTGAGCCTGACCCGCAGCCGCCCGTCATACCTGCTGCCCGTCCGCCGAGGCCGGCACCAAGCCCGCCTGTCGTACCGGACGTGCCCCTGCGGAGGCCGACGCCACTGGACGTAGCCCCACGCGGCCAGATCCCCGTGCCGAGACCGGTGTTGGCGCCGTCTGCGAGCGCACCAGGCGGGGCCGGCCGGGCGCACGTCACGCACCTGAGCAACGAGCTGGCGGCGGAGCGGGCCACCCGTGAGGCTCTGTCCAAAGACCTTGCCGGCCTACGGGATCGGGCTGCGGAGCTGGAGAACGAGCTGGCTCATGCCACCCGCGTCATCGAAAAGCTCCAGACCCGCTACCGCGGCGCCGACCTCGCTCGTCAGCGGGCGGTTAAGCAGCTCAAAAGCGCTCAGAGCCGCACCGATCATGCAACGAGTATGGACTGGCAGGCGTTCGTCGACGCGGAAGAGCAGTTCCGTTACGAGGTGTACTGCGAGTGGGTGCGGCGGATCCCCGCCGCGGAGAAGTCGAGCAAACCTCTGGCCGAGTACGTGCTCGCCGCCGGCTTCCTCGACTCCGTCGAGCAGTTGGAGGGCATCAGCCGGGCCAAGATCGTAGCGGTGGTGGTCGAAGTGCTCACCGACCAGGTCCAGCATCTGGCCGGCCGCGATGTGCACCAGCTACGCACGGGCGGCGGCGGGAGCCCGTATGTCCGCCGTCCTGACGGCGCCACCTGCTGGAGGGTAGCGCTGCAACGTGAATCAGCGGCGGCGCGCCGTTTGCACTACTGGCGCACCCCACACGGCTACGAACTCTCCAGGGTGGCCCTCCACGATGATTACCGGCCATGACCGTGCTTTCCCTCGCCGGGCAGCCGCTCTACGGCAATGGCGACCAGTCGTGCGTTAGCCCCCTTCAAAGTGTGAATAAAGGAGTCCTGTGAACGAGGAAGCTGTTTACGCCGCCGCCCGCCGAGTGATCGATGCCGGGTTGGCCTCAGACGGCTCGGTCTTCACCCCTGATCGGGCTGTGTGGACGGCGCAAGCGGCCGACCACTTGTATGCCAAGTTCGTCCAACAGCCAGACACCGGCAAGGGCAGCTTCGTCAAGAAGCTACAGGGCCAGCTCGCCGGAGCGCCGCCCACGGCCGTGCAGCTCATGGCCGAGCTGATCTACCTGCACCTCCTTCTGCCACGTGACATCGGCGGCACAGCGAAACGTGCCGTGATCAACGGTGCCCTCACGTTGCTTCCCGAGCCGGTCGAGGTCCCCCCAGATCTCGACACGGTCCTCGACGCTGGCGTAGTCCGGGCCGGCACCGCGTACATGACACAGCGGGACCGGCAGATCGCCTGGCTCGTGCGGCTCGTGCAGGCGTGGAAGCACCTGCCGGCCGACCGTCAGCAGGCGGCACTGCACGACCCATGGGACTTCAAGGACGGCCTGGACAGCCTTCCCATCAACAGCGCCTACAGCCAGCGCAACATGCTGCTGAACCTGGCGTTTCCCGACACGTTTCCCCCGATCGCCTCCCGGCGGCACAAGAAGCTCATCGTGACCGCGTTCACCGATGAGCTTCCGCATGAGACGGGTGACGTTGATCGGGATCTGGCGGAGCTGCGGACGGTGCTGTCGGCCAAGTCCGGCACCGTGGTCCGTTTCTACCAACCGCCCTGGGTTGACCGGTGGCGCCAGCAGGCCGGGTCCGCTGGCGACGGCAAGGGACCGCGCGGTTGGCTGGTCCGAGGCGCGAAGGCGCATGGACAAAACCTCGTCGGCCAATGGCTCGCCGACGGGTTCTGCTCGATCGCCTACCCCGGCCTGCCAGAGCTGAAGCCTGGCCTGTCGAAGGCGCAGCTGGACGAGCAGCTACGGGAGTCGTTGCCAGACTTCTCGCCGTCCCAGCGCGGTCTTCACGTGGGCGTGCTCGACCGGTTCCTCAATCGGATGAGCGAGGGCGACATCGTCGTCACCGTCGACGGGCCAAAGGTGTATGTCGGCACGATCGCGGGCCCCGTCACCTGGGTGGACACGCCCGACGGCGTGTCGAGCCGCCGCCGGAAGGTTGCCTGGGCCAACCCCGACGCACCGTTCACCCGAAACGAGCTGTCCATCGACGCACGAAACAAGCTCGCCGGTCAGCTGACTGTGACCGACCTCGGCGCTTACGTCGCCGAGTTCACGGCCTTAGCGGAACTGGACGACCAGCCGGGGGAGGAGGACGTCGACGACCAGCTCGCCGCAGCCGAGATGGAGCTGCCCGAGCCGACCGCCGAGCTGGCCGACGATCTGCTCATCGACCTGGACTGGCTCACCGAGACGGTCGACTTGCTGCGGGAGAAGAAGCAGATCGTGCTGTACGGCCCGCCCGGCACGGGCAAGACCTACCTGGCCCAGGCACTGGCCCAGTTCCTCACCGGGCAGACGGACAACGCCTACCGGCTGGTCCAGTTCCACCCGTCGTACTCGTACGAAGACTTCTTCGAAGGCTTCCGACCTCGGGCCACAGCCGACGGCGGCGTGGGCTTCGCACTCGAACCCGGACCCTTCAAACAACTCGTGTCCGACGCGAAGGACGACCCCTCCCAGGCCTACATCCTCATCATCGACGAGATCAACCGAGCAAACCTCGCCAAGGTCTTCGGGGAGCTGTACTTCCTGCTCGAGTACCGCAACCGCAGCATCCAACTGCAGTACTCACCCACCGAAGACTTCGAACTCCCACCGAACGTCTACCTGATCGGCACCATGAACACCGCCGACCGGTCCATCGCACTCGTTGACGCGGCAATGCGCCGCCGGTTCTACTTCCAGTCGCTGTTCCCCGGTGAGACACCCCTTGACGGACTGCTCAGCAAGTGGCTGGAGGCGCATAACCTCCCCGCAGACCGGGCGGACCTCCTCGACGAACTCAACCGCGTCATCGGCGACCGTGACGCCGCCGTCGGCCCGTCCTACCTGATGACACCACAAGCCGCCACCGACAAGGGGTTAGCGCGGATCTGGAAGAACGCCATCATGCCCCTGCTCGAGGAACGCCACCTCGGCGACGGAGTCGACATCAACCTCCGGTACGGCATCGACGCACTCCGCAAGCGGCTAAAGCAGTCGACGACCCCGGCTGCGGTACCAGCCCCCCGGGAAGAAGCCGGAGACATGGCCCAGTGAGGCTGATCAGCCTACGCGAACACGAGACCCAAGAGTGTGAGCCCACTGCCCCAGCCGTCGCCCGGGCGATGGCAGCCACCAAGCTGGTCGAAACCTCACTCACACTCGACGGACGTCTCCTGCTGCGTTCCGGCTCCCTGGTCGGCGCGGCCAGGATCATCGCCGGCGACGAGCAGACCGAGCTGCACGTCCGCCCGAAGATCGGAATCGCGAGGCTGTTGTGGCTGCTCGGCTACGCCCGCGACCCCCGCGGCTGGCGCAACGATCCGATAGGTCTAACCCACGAACAGGACCTCGTGCCAGCGATGGCCGTCGCGTTCGCCACCACCACGGCCCAGGCCCTGGCGCCAGGCGTACTGCAGGGATATCGAACAGTTGAGGAAGCATTGCCGCTCCTACGCGGCCGGCTCAGAGAGGCAGACCAACTGCGCGCGCGGCCTGGACTAGCCCTACCGGTCGAAGTGCGCTACGACGACTACACGACCGACATACCCGAAAACCAGATCCTGCTCTCGGCCCTACGCCGCCTGCACCGACTACCCGGCATTCCACCGGCCACCCGGCACGCCCTGCACCGCATCGCGGCCGCACTCGCCGACGTCACACCCCTCACCGCCGGAGCACCCGTACCCGAGACCGTGGCCAACCGCTTCAACGGCCGCTACCAACCTGCCCTGCGGCTCGCCCGGCTGATCCTGGCCGGCGCCAGCGTCGAACACGTCCACGGCTCAACCCTCGCCGCCGGCTTCGTGTTCGACCTCAACACCGTCTTCGAAGACTGGTTGACCACGGCTGTACGACACGCAGTGGAGACGCGCTACGGGGGAAGGGTGACCGGCCAGCACCAGATGCACCTCGACGACGAGGGGCTGCTACCCCTGGTACGGCCAGACATCACGTGGTGGGACGGGTACCGCTGCCTGGCAGTCATCGACGCCAAATACAAGGCACCAGGCAAAACCCCGCCCCGCGCGGATGTCTACCAGATGCTCGCCTACTGCACCGCCCTCAAGCTGACCCGCGGACACCTCATCTACGCATCGGCAGGAACGAAACCCGTCGAGTACCAGCTCACGGGAAGCGGCGTGCACCTCGTTGTGCACGGTCTCGACCTGTCGACTCCCCTCGCTGCGCTGCACCAGCAGATCACCCGAATCGCCGAGGCGATCGCTGTCGTCGACGTGTCGTGCACGACCTTCCAGATGCCTCGGAAGTGGGCCAGTACGCGGCGCCCCAGGATGGCCGTAACCGCCCGCGATGTAGCTGGTAGCGGACGATACCTTGCAAGGACTGGGAGACTTTCTGCGCGCGGACTTCCGCAAGCTGGCCGCCATTTCCTACATCGGACCAGCAGCGGCGGAGCTGCTAGGCATCGTCGAGCAGCTGCGGCAGTGGCCGACGCGCGAGCGGCGCGTGTCGGCCGTGCTCCTCAGACTCCATGCGAGCCTTGATCACCTCAAGCCGGCCCCTCGGGCACCGGTTGCCCCGAGTCATATGCCAGCAGAAGATCGGGTGCACGGCGAAAATGTGCGATTCGCGCCTCCTGCCGACGATTGCTGGCACTTCGGTACCCGGACTCCCGCGGGCGCGACGGCCACGGCCGGCACCCAACGGGCGCTGCCCGGCCGGAGCCTCGTCGTCTGGAAGGCTCCGTCCGGGCCGCGCGCGGGGGTAGGTCAGCTGCTGCGCACCTTCTTGAGGGCATGTTCGGTCAGGACGAGCGCGAGGTCGACGGCCTCGTCGTCGTTCAGGGGGCAGTTCACTGCGTACTTCTGGGTCGAGGCGACGTTGCGAAGCTTGATTCGGTCGTTGTCGAGGTCCGCGACATCCTCGGGACGCAGCCGCAGCGTGAGGCCGCCGTTGCCCGGCTTCACATAGACGACAGCACCGTACCTCTTCGGTCCCTCGTCGCGGACCATGATGTAGTCGGTGTAGCCGTCGTGGGTGCGGTCGGACTCGCCGATTGCGACCACCGTCTTGAGATCCAGGGCGCGATTGAGGAACGTGAGCACCCTGTTGGCCGTGCCGCCGTCCTTGGCCCGGGTGTAGACGAACTGCTTGATGTAGAACGCCTCTTCGTCGTCGGAGTCGAGCGCCGACGTGCTGCGAGTTGGCGGTGCCTCCTTCTCCGGAGCTGCGGTCTCGTCGTCGTCTGCTGGCGGCACCTGGTTAGTGCGGGTCTGGTAGTCGATGATCTCGTCGACGGTGCCTTCGATGATCCTCATGGCCCTCCACTCTCGCGTAGCGTTGCTTCTCAGAGTCTACTTTGGAGTGAGCCAGTTTGTGAACACGTGAGCAAACCTGCTAACGCATTACGCGGCCTGAAGTAGCCGATCTGATAGCGATAGACACCCTGAGCAGCCAGTACCTGTCGGTGGTTGAGGCGGCCCAGAGCGTTGGGCGTGATCCGTGCGGTGTGTCGGCGTTGGACAGCACGACTTGGGGCGGGCGGCCTGGTCATGCCGCGCGTGGTGTGGTCAGCGGTAGGCGCTGGGGCGGCCGTGGCGCGGACATCATGGTCGGGGTGGGCGGTACCGCTCGGGCGGGGCGGAACCAGCCGGCGAATCGGGTGGCTGCGGTGGCGACGGGCGCGATGACCTGCGCGCGTCCTCGGGCCAGCAGGGTGGGGCGGCTCGCCGTGTGGCAGGCGCGCTGCGCGTCGCGTGCTCGCGGGCAGGGGTATGTCTCGCGTGCGCAGCGCAGGTTGCAGCACCGGCCCGGATCGTCGGGGTGGGGTGAGTGTTGGGCGGCGACGTCGGCGGCGAGCAGCCACAGCAGGACGTCGGTGACGTTGCGGGGTACGGCGCAGCGGTGAGGCTCGGACATCAGGTGGTCGCCCTTCAGGTCGATCGGTTCCAGGGGCCGCCACCGACGGCCGGAGGGCGCTCGATGACCGCCGTCGGGTCCGCCGTCGGTGGCGACCGCGACGATCGACGCTCGACCCTCCAAATAGGTCAAGTGGTCCCGCGGTGGTCCCGGTCAGGTCCGTGGCTGTCCGCCGGGCCGGTGACGACATGAGCCGTCAATCTTCCCTGCTGGTTGTCAGATACGTGACGCGCCCAGTGCACTAGGTTCGCGAGCACCTAGGCTGCCCCACCATGACCATCAACGCCTCAGCGCCACGCGGCCTCGCGGTATCGGCTCTCGGTCTCAGCCTGCTGCTCGCGGGATGCGGCGGCGGCACCGACGCGGCGAGCGGCCCTACCTCGGCCGCGACGAGTGCAGCCAGTACGCCCAGTCCCAGCGCCTCGCCGAGTCCGAGCGCCTCGCCGACTCCACGCGCTTTCCGGGTAGGCGAGCAGGCGGCCTGCATTGAGGTCTTCCCCCACCTTCAGGCTTCCGCGGACCTCGTCACCAAGATCAGCGAGACACCGGATGGGTCAACGGTGAATCAGGGGACGCTCGACAGCACCATCGACGCGCTCGATCACGTCATCGAGATCGCACCGGCTGACATGGTCCCTGCTCTGGAGGAACAGGTAGGCCCCCTGAAGGACCTGCAATCCATCTTCCAGACCGGCCAGAACAAGAATCTGAACTTCGAAAACTTCCGGTCATCGGGCTTCGACCTGGTCACCCGATGCGGCAAGTACGCCAAGGACTGACGGGCTGATTCACCCGCTGGGTCGATCGCCGGCCACACCTGGTTGGCGCAACCGACCCGGCGCACTTCAGAACTGCCCCAGTGGCTGCAAACGGCTACACCCTTGAACCCACACGAACGGACGCCCCCACCCAGAGGTGGGGACGCTTCGTTCGCTGGGTGGGCTGTCCGGTGCGCCCGGGATGCCCGCAGACAGCCCGCCGACGCTGTCGAAGACTGTCCTAGCTGCCGTTCGCCGGCTTGGTGCCGCTATCGGGATCGCGCTGCTTTTCTGCCCGCAACCCAGCGTGACGAGCACGCAGCGATTGGCGGGTATCGAAGGTGATGAACCGCAGCGTCCGATCGGCGAGGGCCTGACCGGCCAGGGCCTGGATCGCGGCAGCGCGGTCCACGATCTCGTCGTCGGCGATCGGCAGTCGCACGTGGCCGGGCGGGTCGAAGACCAGCTCCACCGTCACCCCACCACCGGTGTGGTCTCGCGGACGCACCTTTGTCGGGAGATCGGTGGAGTAGTCGAACAGGCGGTCGATGATCGCCAGCGCCTGCCTCGCCCGGCCTCTCACGCGGCCGTTGTTCGCCTTCTTCAGCCCGTCCAGCTCGTCGACCACGATGATCGGGATCAGCAGCCGAACCGGCGCGAAGCCGGCCCCCAGCATCTCCGCGTAGTCCACCTTGTCGAACGTCTCGGTGGGTTGGATGTAGAAGGTGGTGTCGGCGACAGCGAAGACCTCGCTTTCCGACCACCTCTGGATCTGGGCATCGAGTGCGCCGATGGCGTCGTCCAGGTCGTCGCCGCGCTCGGTCACCTCGACGTTGATGAGGATGACGGTGGCGTCGTTTGCCGGCAACGTCTGGAGTAGCCAGTAGCGGCGCGTCAGGATCAGGCGGTCGATGTCCTCTGCGCTGATCTGGTTGTTGAGCATCCGTGCGGCGTTGTGCGCCCATCGCTGGTAGGCGAGTCGCTGTTGATGGAAGTCGCCGCCCTGGATGTTGTAGAGCGCGTTTCGCGCGTCCCGAAGGCTGGCCAGTACCTGGTTGCGGTCGACCCCGGGGCGCAATCGGACGAGGTGAGGCATGGCGGCGAACTCTACGCCCCTCGGCCACCTAGTGCACTGGGCTCGGTCGCCGCCGCCGCCGTGCTGCTGGCCAGCAGGGCTGGCGGCTGACGGAGGGGATCCAAATGTCGCCTGCCGGACACCGCTGCAGGGGGCGGTCCAGTACGGTGCCGGCGATGCAAACTCTCTACCTGAAGACGGGCAGCCTCGGCCACACCTGGCACGCCGCTCACATGCTCCTGTCGATCCTGACATGCGGCTGGTGGCTGCCCATCTACGGAATCCATGCGCTCATATCGGTGGCCACCCGCCCCACCGTCCAGCTGGAGGTGCCCGAGGGACACCGAGTCGAGTACCGCAACGGTCATCCAAACGTGCTCGGTCCGGACGAGTACCTGGAACCCCGGACAGCCCGAGAGAAGGCGCTCATCCTCGCGGGGTACGCCTCGCCGGTACTCATCGTTGCAGCCCTTGTCCTCGGGTTGATGATCCGAGGTTGACCTCATGCGGCGGCCGGCCGCTCCCAAGGGCGTCAGGTCACCGACGCCCAGGCGATATGAGACTCGATCACGAGTCCGGTTGCGCCAAGCGCGCGCCCGGCGATCGCCAGTGCCCGACTCTGTTGCCTAATTCTGTCTATGCCGCGAGGGTGAGATCGAGCCTGCTCAGGTGGGTCGTTCGGGTGCGTTGCATGGGTGTGCCGGTCCACCATGCGTAGAGGCGGATGAGGTTGACCGCGGTGGCGGCGAAGGCGTGTTCAAGGTCGACTTTGCCGAGACCGGCGTATCGGGCCTGGTGGATGCCGGTGGCTGCGGTGGCCTGATGGATGGTGCCTTCGATCCCGGCGCGGGCGCGGTAGGTCTGTTTCCAGGCGTCGGTTTGCTGCTCGGCGCGGGCGTCGCGGAGGGCTTCGTGCAGGTGGCGGGGTCGTAGCGTCAACTGTCGTCGGCGCTGGTTTGAGCGGGTGCACTCGGTGCGGGCCGGGCAGATGATGCAGGCGCTGAGGGGGAAGCTGACCACGATGACGTCCTGGCCGTCTTGGCGGGCGGGGTTCCAGGTGGCCGAGTGGTGGCCTTGTGGGCAGGTCGCACGCTGTTGGTCGAAGTCGATGGTGAACGCGCTTCGGGCGTAGGGGCTGTTGGTGCGGGCGTGGCGGGAGGAGTCGCCGCGCATCGGGGCGATCAGGCGGACCTGGTGCTCGGTGCGGCAGGCCAGCAGGTTCGCGGTGGAAGGGTAGCCGGCGTCCATGAGGTGCTCGGCCGGCAGCAGATCCCGGTCGGCGAGCATGTCGTGGATCGGCATCGTCATCGCCGAGTCGGCCACAGCGGCGTGGGTGGTGACCACATTGGTGATCAGGTTCGGTGGCTGGGTGGGATCGGTGGTGCCACCGTCCGCTGGGGTGTTGTCGCAGGTCTCACTGAAATGGACCTTGTAGCCCTCCCAGCTGCGGCCGCGCTTCTCGCTGTAGCGGGCATCGGTGTCGTACGGGGAGATGATCCTGGTTCTGCCCGGCGGGAGTCCGTGCAGATCGGCGTCCCGCCAGATCACCCCCCGCCCGGACTCGCCAACGGTGTACTGCTGGATCCACACCTGGCGCAGCACATCGACGGCGGGAACCTCACGCAGCCATTCAGGGGCCCGCCGGTCAGCGACCGCCCTGAGGAGTCGGTAGCCGTCCCGGCCGACCTGCACGGCAAGCTTCTGCCGTTTGGCCTGATCATTCGATAGCCGCCACTCGTCGATCCGGGCGCCGTACCGCTTGATCACCTCGGCGTCGATGCGGCCGGCCAGCCACTGCGGTGCCGCTGCGGCCAGGGCTTCCAGCGCCGCCCGCAGGGTCTCACCAACCATCTCGAGGCGGTTGAGGTCCCGCACCGCGGCCACGACATGGGTCGCGTCGGTGCGCTGGCGGCCCGGCGCTTTGACCAACCCCAGCTCCACCCGCCGCCGACCACGCGTAATGCCGTGCCGCCGAGGAGGCCGGAAAGCCGGCCTCCTCGGCGTGGCTGGTCAGGCGGCCAGCGTCGCGATCGACTGGGCCCAGCGGAAGTACTTGTTGGTGCCCAGGTCCCGGACGGTCTTGATGCCGAAGGCCTTAAGCAGCAGGTCCGCGTCGCCCTCCGACACGCCCTGAATCGCGGTGACCGGTGCGGCCGCGAGGTCCTGGGCGCTCTTGCCCTCCCAGTCCTTCGACAGCTTCGCTTCGAGTCCCAGCATCTGTTCGCTCCTTCCGCGGCCCGTCGGGGCCATCAAGATGAGTACGACAACGTGCTCCTACCCGACGAGCACCGATCACAATCAACGCCCCGGCGAGCGCAAGGCGGGACGCGCGAGAACGTCTACGGCGGCACGGGGGCAACCGGGGGTCGTCGTACCAACGCACTCGGCGTCACCCGGGCGGGCGCGTCCACTGGCTGGAGGACACCTCCGGCGTGGATCAGGGCATGACCTCCGGGTTGGCCGGCTTGGCGGAGAAGACCTACGCGGAGTGCCTGTCTCACATGCGGCGCGACCTCGGACTGCCAAGCGGCATGGTCGAACTCACCCCAAGCGCGCCCGGCAACAGAAGTGATTCCGTAAATCGGACTCGGTGTGAAGTCGCGAGGCGCCGCGGTTGCGACCGAGGTAGGCAGACACCGCTGCACGTAGAACGACACGGTCGGGAGAGACAAGACGACACCGGGACCGGAAGCAAAAGAGGTAGTCATACCTCACGGTGCGTCACCGGCCACAGTCAGCGCTAGCGCCCTCCGAGCGGCAAGAGCGGATAGGGAACATGCGGCTATCGCGACCCTCGATCCCGCTTGTCAGAGAGCCTTCCGCGCCCACGCTCGTGGCATCCTGTCGGGATGCGTCTGGGTCTCTACACCCTCGTGGGTCTGCCAAGCCTGATCTCGGGGACGATGCTGCTGCTGGGTGTCCGATCGAAGCCGTCCAGCCCTGCTGCTCGAGCCGACCAGACGCCCCGATACATCGCTCAATCGGTGTTGTGTCCAGACGACCTGCCCGGTGCAGAGGAACTGTTGGACCACCACGCTGAGCGGTGGTCGACACAAGGGAGCCGTGCCGGTCGAGCGGTGGTCCGGCCGGGGCAAGGGAACATGCACCGTCGACAGGATCTCCCTGCAACCGTCACGGCCAGCGCGATCGTGACCTGTTTCCGATGGCGAACCGGGGGTAGGTCAGGCGGGTAAATCCTTCAATGATCGCGGAGGCTGATTCGATGAAAGACAATTTCGGGAACGCGGTGGGTGATGCACTTCGTTCGGTGATGCTGTTCCTGCCCAAGGCCGTCGCGTTCATCGCGATCCTCGTAATCGGCTGGTTAATCGCCAAGACCGTACTCAAGATCGTGGACAAGGTCCTGGAGCGGGTGCACTTCGACCGCGCGGTCGAGCGCGGCGGGATCAAGACCGCCCTGGCCCGGTCCCACTACGACGCCAGCGACATCGTCGCCAAGCTGGCCTACTACGGAATCCTGCTGGTCACCCTGCAACTCGCGTTCGGCATCTGGGGCCCCAACCCGATTTCCGACCTGATCGCCGGCGTCATCGCCTGGCTGCCCCGGGCGTTCGTCGCGATCGTCATCGTGGTAGTGGCCGCAGCGATTGCCAAGGCGGTCAGGGACATCATCTCCAGCGCCCTCGGCGGCCTGTCCTATGGTCGGGCATTGGCCAACATCGCCTCGGTGTTCATCCTGGGCCTGGGCATCATCGCCGCCCTCAACCAGATCGGCGTCGCCACCGCAGTGACCACCCCGGTGCTGATCGCCGTGCTCGCCACCGTCGGCGGCATCCTGGTCGTCGGCGTCGGCGGCGGGCTGGTCCGGCCGATGCAGAGCCGGTGGGAGTCCTGGCTGGCCCGCGCGGAGGAAGAGTCGCAGGCCATCGCGACGCACGCCCGCGCCTACCAGGCCGGCCGCCGTGACGTCGAAGCGGCGATGACCACGCCGCCGGCCCAGTCGCTCCCCGGCCACGAGGAGGGTGTGGCCGCCAGCAACGAGGCCACCATGATCATCCCGGAGCGCAGCAGCGGTAGCTACCGCTGAGCACTGGTTATCGACTACGCCGACAGGGCGGGGCCCGACCTCCGGGACGGGTCCCGCCCTCACCTTGAACGCATGGGCTGCGCCATAGAAGCATCAGCCTTTCGGCTAGGTTCGCAGCGCCGTTTGGGCTACGTTGCAGCTACGGCCGTCGCGACTACCTCGATTCGCCCACGGCAGACTCGGAGGACTCGCATGACCGCCACCGCCACGCAACCGGCCCCCACCCGACGCAGGGCCACCACAGAGTCGGAGTCCGTGGCCAACGACCTGCTCAACGCGATGGCCGCGCTGCCCGCCAACCACCCGTCCCGCGCCGCCATGCGGGACCGGGCCATCGAGGCCTGGCTGCCGCTGGCCAAGCACCTGGCCCACCGCTACAGCGGCCGCGGAGAGCCCACCGACGACCTGGCCCAGACCGCCGCCGTCGGCCTGATCAAGGCGATCGACAAGTTCGACCCGTCCCGCGGTGTCGACTTCGCCGGTTACGCCATCCCGACCATCATCGGCGAGCTCAAGCGGCACTTCCGGGACCGCACCTGGGACATCCGGGTGCCCCGCCGCCTGCAGGAGCTGCGGCTGGCCATCTCCGACGCCAACAGCTCGCTGCTGCAGACCCTCGGCCGCTCGCCGACGGTCGCCGACATCGCCGCCCACCTCAAGCTCACCGAGGAAGAGGTCCTGGAGGGCCTGGAGGGCGCCCGCGCCTACAACGCGGTGTCGCTGTCCACCCCCACCGGCGACGGCGACCGGGCGACGGAACTGGGCGACATGCTCGGCGGCGAGGACGGCGAGTTCGAGCTGGCCGAGCTGCGGGTCGCCCTCGGCCCGGCGCTCGCCACCCTGGACGAGCGCGAGCAGAAGATCCTCACGCTGCGCTTCTACGGCAACCTGACCCAGTCGCAGATCGCCGAGCAGATCGGCGTCTCGCAGATGCACGTCTCGCGGCTGCTGGCCCGGGCGCTGATCAAGCTGCGGGGTCAGCTCGACGGAACGTACTGAGTCCGGAGTGGCGATGGAAGTCGGTCAGGCTCGTTGGTGGCCCGTCGGCCGACCTGCGGCGGCGATGGACCTACCGCTGAGAAGCCATCCCGGCAGCCACTCCACCCGCGATGGTGCCTAGCACCCATGATCAGGATCCAGGCGGCGTCGGCAGCCGGAAGGTTAGGTCCCGTGGCGACATGAGCCAAAAGAGCGCGCACCAGGGGGAGAGCATGACGAACACGGCGTCCGGTGGGGTGAACCAGGCAGGACCGCCAGCGACCGAGCAGCCAGGTGCTGCGACGTGCCGGCACTGTGGGCAGCCTCTGTTTCACGATTCGTTGTGGGGATGGATGCACGAGGGTGATCGCTACCTGTGCCAGGACTCGGCCACGGGTCAATTGCTGTGCCAACCAGCCACGCCCGCCTAACCCTTGACCGGGCTGTACGTGTCCTCACCGCAGATTGGGTCCACCGCTGCCGGCTGACGTCCGCGAACAGCCAAATATGTGGGCTCGCCTCTGCGGGCAGCCCCGATTCCCTGTAACAGCATCGCGATCGACGACGCCTGGTTGATGGAGGTCGGGGTGCACGGCTTCCCTAGCAGGCGGGACCCCCGACCCCCGGGTCCCGCCCGCTCCACACCGAACAGCGCACCCGGTGACGCATCGCTGGAAGGCATCCATGGGTCAGCCAACACCGCGAACCCCAGCACCAAAGGGAACCCACCGCAGTCGCGCGGAGTGAGTTCCCCCCGGTTTCACGGAGTCTTCTGATCATGGTCTGATGGCCATGGGGAGGAGTCTTTCGTGGCAGCACCG
>NZ_JBNCLC010000045.1:0-19536 GCF_049844475.1 Micromonospora sp. DT47
CACGCCCGTACGGCCGCAATCATCAATCTCCACGAGGCCAGCCGACGCCCGGAACCCCTTATTTACCAGGCTCTAAGTCGTCAAGCTCGTCCAGCCGGATGTCCTCGTTGGGAAAGGCGGGCGGCGGCCATGCCGCCGCGTGCATGAAGGCCGCGGCGGCCGCGTCATCCTCGGCTACAAATTATTCGTATTGCTTTCCCATGCGCCCATTCTTGCCAATCCGTGGCACGATCTGTAGTCCTGGCCGGGTGTGTACAAATAACGGCTGATCGACTGAGGTCCCCCCGCTTTCGCGGAGTGGTGGTTACCTGGCGCCGGTTGGCTCAGGTTGAACGATAGCTGTCGGGGGTTGGTTGGCCTGGTTGGTGTACCAGGCGGTCTCGTACTCGTCAGGGCTGAGGTAGCCGAGGTCTTTCTGGATGCGGCGGGAGTTGTACCAGCCGTCGATGTAGGTGAAGATCGCGTTCTCGGCGTCGTCGCGGGTGCGCCACGAGTTCCGGTACACGAGTTCGATCTTCAGGGTGGACCAGAAGTTCTCCATCAGCGCGGTCCCCCATGATCGCTAGCGGGCGAGGCCATAGCACCTGAGCGGGTACGCGTGGGGCCCGCTCAAGATCCGGGTGGTGTCGCGGCTGAAGATCGGACGGGTGGCCGTCGGGGATCAGCTGGCCGGCGTGGAGCCGAGGGCCGGCCGGAAGACGGCTCCCGGCCACTGAGCATCCGCGGCTGCAGCCCGCGGTTACGGCACCTCGTCGGCGTACGGGCCGCGTCCGTCGAGCAGCCGAGGGAACGGGCTGCCCGGCGGCACCTTGCGGAACGCGGTGCCCGGATCGGGGATGATGCGCAGCGGGTAGCCGAGGTACATCGCGTATTGCAGGTGCATCAGCGCGGGTGTGAGGACGTGTCTGGCCACGGCGAGCAGGTCGTCGTCGAACGCGGTGACGGGTCCGGGGGCGCGCAGGATCACCGTGTCGTCGTCGCCCTGCGGGTCTGCGGCCTCGACAATGAGCCCGTGCTCGGCGGCGTGGGCGCGCAGCTGTGCCGGCCCGCCGAGACGGGCCAGATGGCCGGCGGTGAGCAGGTTTGCCCAGTAGTATCCGCGTACGCGTTCGCCGGTCAGGGTTGTGGTGACGTGGCGGCCTGTGGCGTACCACTTCTCGCAAGGGGAAACGTTGGACCCGCCGCGATCGTGAGTCACCGCCGCGGTGAGCAGCCGGAGTGGCTGCACCCAGCTGCGCAGGAGCGCGAGCACTTCGTCGGCGGCCTGGTCGCTCGCGTCGGCCGGCCACATGTTGGCGCCGTACAGCGACATGGTGACGGCGGCGTCCGGGGCGTCCGCGGGCCGCGGGTAGGTCCAGGCGTCGAGCATCGAGGCGGTCCGCGCGCAGCTCCGCCGAGTGCGGGGGCCGTTGCGTTATCGGATCGGCGGACGTGTTGAACCCGGGTGTGGTCCGGGGTCAGATCGCTTGGGCGAGTTCGGTGAACGCAGCGGCGACCCGCGTGGTCGGCGGGGTGTCGATGGCGAGTTCGTAGTGTCCGCGTCGGAGGTTCTGCATGAACGCGTGGCCGGCGATGATTACCTCTGCTGTCTTCTCCGTTCGCAGCCCGCGCATCGGTTTCAACCGGTGGATGAGCTGGCTGTGATCAGCCTCGATCGGATTGTTCGCGTACTGCTCGACGTGGTGCCACGCGGACGGGATCAGCTCGTCGAGCACGGCGGGGTAGACCGCGGCGGCATCGGTTACCACCTTGGTGGGTGTCACCTTCAACGTCGACAGCGCCTGGCGGAAGAACCGCCGGGCCGCGCCGGCGTCCCGGCGGGCCGAGACGAGCACGTGACCTGCCCGTACTGGTCGACCGCCCGGTACACGTACCGCCAAACCTGTACCGCTCGGAAACCCGGTTCTGGCCTCTGAGGTGCGGTTCTGTGCGGCCCGGCTAGCCGGCCGTGGGGCATGGTGGCGGGCATGTTCCTGTCTTTCGGGTACCTGATCTTGTGTCAGATCCTGCGGCTGGTGGGCCGCGCTGGCACCGTGAACTGGTCGCCCGGAAGTGGACCTACCCGCAACGACGACCCGGGCGTCCACCGATACGGGCGGAGATCCGCGCCCTGGTGCTGCGCCTGGCCTGGGAGAACCCGACCTGGGGTCACCGCCGAGTGCAGGGCGAACTCCTCAGGCTCGGTTATCGGGTCGCTTCCGGCACCGTGTGGACGATCCTGACCGCCGCTGGCGTCGACCCGGCTCCGCGGCGCGGCGGGCCGACCTGGACCGAGTTCCTGACCGCTCAGGCCAGGGGCGTCCTGGCCTGCGACTTCCTGCATGTGGACACGATCTGTCTGACCCGGGTCTACGTGCTGTTCCTGATGGAGATCGCGACCCGGCGGGTACATATCCTCGGGGCCACCACGAACCCGGCGGGGGAGTGGGTTACCCAGCAGGCGCGGAACCTGTTGATGGACCTCGGTGACCCCGCGTACCCCGCCGAGGGCGCCGCGGGCGAACGCGTACGCGGAACGTTGGGTACGCACGGTCCGCCGTGAGTGCCTCGACCGGATGCTGATCTACAACCAACGCCACCTACTGGGCAACCTCGGCGAGTACGTGACGCACTACAACGACCACCGACCTCACCAAGGACGACGCCAACACCCACCCAACGCCACCGACGTACTGCCCTCACCGGTCGCCGACGTGACCGCAGCACGAGTTCGCCGCCGGAAGATCCTCAACGGGCTGATCAACGAATACGCCCAGGTGTCGTAGCTGTAACCGACTTTCCGAGCGGTACAGGTGGCCGCCGGGTCACGGGGCGTCGCCCGGAGCGCGTACCCTCGGCCGGGTGATCCGCAGGACGGCGCGTACCTCGCTGGCGGCGCTGACGGCGGTCGCGGTCGGCGTCGGGCTGGCCGGATGCGCCGCCGGATCGACCGGCCCGGCGCCGGTCTGGCGCGGGGCCACGCCGGGTCCGACGCCGTCCGCCACCGGCACCGCGACGCCGGAGCCGAGCGCGCCGGTCGAGGTGCGGCTGGCCTTCGCCGGTGACGTCCACTTCACCGGCCGTACCCTGCGCCTGCTCGACGATCCGGAGACGGCCTTCGGGGCGATCGCGTCGACGCTGCGCGACGCCGACGTCACGCTGCTCAACCTGGAGACGGCGGTGACCGACCGGGGCAGCCCGCAGCCGAAGACGTACCACTTCCGGGCTCCGAAGACCGCCTTCGCGGCGCTGCGCGCGGCCGGGGTCGACGCGGCGTCGATCGCCAACAACCACATCCTCGACTACGGCCAGCAGGGGCTCTCCGACACCCTCGACGCCGCGGCGGAAGCCCAGTACCCGGTGTTCGGGGCGGGCCGCGACGCCGACGCGGCGTATGCGCCCTGGGTTACCACCGTACGAGGGCTGCGGATCGCGGTGCTCGGCATGTCACAGGTGCATGACCTGGCCGGGTCGTGGCGGGCGACGGACACCCGACCGGGGGTGGCAATGGCGTTCGATCCCGCCCGGGCCACCGCCGCGGTGCGTTCGGCGCGGGAGCGGGCCGACCTGGTCATCGTCTTCATGCACTGGGGCGTCGAGGGCGATTCGTGCCCGAGCGGGGAGATGAAGACGTTCGCCGGAAGGCTGTCCGAGGCCGGCGCCGACATCGTGGTCGGTACGCACGCGCACACGCTGCTGGCCGACGGCTGGCTGGGCCAGACCTACGTGCACTACGGACTGGGCAACTTCCTCTGGTACGGCAATTCGCACAGCACGGACTCCGGCGTGCTGAACCTGGTCGTACGCGGCCGGACAGTGGTGGACAGCCAGTTCGTCCCGGCGACGGTCTCCGGCAGCGGCCGGCCGGTGCCGGCCACCGGGGTTGGCCAGCAGCGCATCCTCGACAAGCTCGCCACCGCACAGCGGTGCACCGGCTTGGCGGCGAAGCGCCCCGGATAGCGCGGCCGACGGCGCCCCGGCCGCCCCCACCACATCGAAGACCTCGCCCGCAAAGTGGTCAGCGGCATCCCGAACCCTGCCACCCTGGTCAAGACCCCCAATGCTCGGGCCAAGCCGATCGTGTGGGAGCCGGAACGGGTCGAGAGGTGGAGGGCCACGGGTGAGGTCCCCGGTCCGGTCATGGTCTGGACCGACGACCTCCTCGTCCAGTTCCTCGACTACGCCGCCGACCTGCACCCCCTACTGCATTTCATGGCCTACCGCGGACCCCGCCGCGGTGAAGCGTGCGGCCTCCTCGACGCCGAAGTCCGCCTCGGCAAGGCCGAGGTCAGCATCGTCAACCAGATCGCCACCCACGGCTACGAAACCCGCCAGAAACGGCCCAAGAGCGACGCCGGCAACCGCGATGTCATCCTCGGCCCCGACCCCGACCCCGACCCCGACCCCGACCCCGGCCCCGACCCCGACCCCGGCCCCGACCCCGGCCCCGACCCCGACCCCGGCCCCGGCCCCGACCCCGACCCCGACCCCGACCCCGACCCCGACCCCGACCCCGACCCCGTGCTCACCGCCTACAAGGCCCGCCGCGCCGCCTGGCGCTTCGCCGCTGGCACAGACTGGCCAGACACCAGACTGTTCTTCGTCCGCCCCGACGGCAAACCCTGGCACCCCAACGCCGTCATCCAACGCTTCCGCCGCCTCGTCAAACGAGCCGGGCTGCCACCCATCCGCCTGCACGACCTGCGCCACGGCGCCGCCACCCTCGCCCTCGACGCTGGCGTCGACATCAGTCGTCTCCGACCAGCTCGGCCACTCCACCACGACACTTGCCAGAGCGTCGTCAAGTGGCTGCACCATGAAGCCGCAACCGCCGTCGCCGGCAGGATCAAGAACAAGCGGCGCCGTACCGCTTGAGCGACCGACCTGGGTGATGGGTTGAAATATCGGCTCAGGGGGTCTGCGGTACTTTCTTCACCAACACCGATCGGTGAACAGGTGGAGTTCCTGCCCCGTTGCCGGACGTCTTACATGAGGCGACAGCCGGTATCCACATTGGAGGCCATGATTTGATGAGTTCCTACACCATCACCATCACCGCGGACGATCCCAGTCGAGCGATCACAACCCTGAAGGTCGAGGTGAACGACACCACCCCGCGCATCACCGAACTGGTCGTTCGCGCCGGGCAGGGGGACGGGCTGACCGCGGGCCAGATCCCCGCAGTCGACCTGGACCTGCTCTTGAGGGCGATCGCGCCCGCCGCCGGTGGGCGGCAGGCGATAGCCACGCCGCCCATTGCCGTACCCGACGAGGCGCCCGCAGCCGGCGCCGTGCCCATTGACGACGGTGAGCCCGCCGCCGAGCCGACGGCGGTCCAGCCCACCGCCCCTACCACGGGTGCGGATGAGCCGGCTACGAGTAACCCTGTGGACGCTGGTGCGGTTGACGTCGTGGTGCCCAAGCAGGCGTCAGCGGCGACCAAGGCAAGCAAAGCGAAGAAGGCCACCCGGGCGTCAGGCGCCGGCGCGACCCACAGCCGAGCGGGCAAGCCGAAGACCGCAACGGGCGCCAAGGCCACGACAACGGCGGCGAAGGCCACGAAGCGGATCGCCAAAGGCGGATCCTCCGGAGGCGAGGGACGGGTGTACCGGCGCTCACCGGCCGATCTCGAAGCGGTCTACCAGCAGGCCGGCAGTGTGACGGCTGTCGCCGACCATTATGACGTGCCCCGGCACACCGCCCAGGGGTGGATCCGCACGCTGCGCCGCCGGCAAGCCGGGCCAATTTCTGAGTAGGGAAACGGGTACCGGGTCAGAACGGGCCAACAGGGGTGTCGCTTCAAGGCGCGGGATAAGACCTGACGGCGGGGGCTATCGACGTGCTGCGACAAGCTGTCAGTCTGTCGTCTCCGTCGCGGGCGGCCGGTACTGGTAGACCTTGTGCCTCGCTCTCCAGTCCGCGGCGTGCCCGATTCGGCGGGCCATTGGCCTCTCCTTCACGGGCTTGGTCAGCCACCCTCGAAGCCGCGGAACGTGCCGGACTCGTCGGCGGCCTCGGCGAAGTCGGCGAAGTCCATGTTCGCGATGGACATGTTGGCGGAGACTTCGGCGTACCAGCGGGGCGGCACCCGGAAGGTGCGGCCGGGCTGGTCGTAGAGGTCGACGGCGAGCAGCGGGTGTTCGTCGTCGGCCATGGTGGTCGAGTCGGCGAGGAACAGGTAGGTCAGCTTGTCGTCGTCGTCCGCGTCGGCATCGGCTTGGACCAGGGCATGGATGCCTACCGCGGCGTACTGAGGGTCGCTGACGAAGGTCGCGTTGGGGTAAGGGTCTCCGGCGATGAGGGCGGCTTTCAGTGCGTCCCACGCCGCGTTATCGGTGAAGTCGGTACGCAGGACCAGCGACGTGAGGTCTTCGGGTTGGGGCAGAGGGGTCACGGCTGCGATCCTTTCAGCCCGTCGCCGCCGCGGCCACGTCCACGGGCGTGGTGGCCGGTGTTTGAGCTGGCTGTGATCGGCCTCGATCGGATTGTTCGCGTGCCGCTCGACGTGGTGCCAGGCCGAGGGGATCAGGTCGTCGAGCACGGCGGGGTGAACCGGGGCGGCGTCGGTGACGACCTCGCTGGGCGTCACCTTCAGCATCCGCAGCGCCCGCTGGAAGAACCGCCGGGCCGCGGTGGCATCGCGGCGGGCCGAGACGAGCACGTCAATGACCTGCCCGTGCTGGTCGACGTCAACACCGCGTTCGATGAGCAGCTCCTCCACGTCTCGGTACGAGAGGCAGTACCGCAGGTACCACCGGACCGCGACGACGATCACCTCGGACGGGAAGCGGAACCCGGTGAACGCCGACTTCGGCGGCGACCAAGGGCGACGAAGGCTGGACAGCGTCACCCGTCAAGCCTGCCTCGGCCCATGGGATCCGGCAACGCAACAGCGCCCGTGACCAGGAGTTGATCCACCACAGCGACCGCGGGTAGAACCTACACCTCGATCAAGTTCGCGGAACGCTTGATGGACAACGGAATCCTCAGTTGAAACACCGTTTGAGACCGATGCGCGGGCTACGAACGGACAAGTCACCGCAGGTGATCATCGCCGGACACGCGTTCATGCAGAACCTGCGCCGCGGACACTACGAACTCGCCATCGACACCCCGCCGACCACGCGGGTCGCCGCTGCGTTCACCGAACTCGCCCAGGCGATCTGACCGCGGACCCGACCCGGGTTCAACACGTCCGCCGATCCGACAACGCAACGGCGCCATCGTTTCGACTCCAAGTATCCCTTGACCGCGATGGGGGGCGGAAAACCCCCAGGCGGAGTCGGATGGTTTCCGGCTTCCGACCGCCGACGGCGCTGCGTAGCGTCGATTGTGTGATCGAACTACGTGAGCTGGCCAAACGCTACGGCGACCGGGTCGCCGTCGACGGGCTGAGCGTCCGGGTCCAGCCGGGGGTGGTGACCGGCTTCCTCGGCCCGAACGGATCCGGCAAGTCGACGACGATGCGGATGATCCTCGGACTGGATGCTCCGGACCATGGCGAGGCACTGATCGGCGGCGTCCAGTACCCGGACCTGAACTGGCCGTTGAAGACCGTCGGCGCGCTCGTCGATGCCGGGGCGTTCCATCCCGGCCGTAGCGCCCGTGCGCACCTGGCCGCGCTGGCCGCGAGCAACGACATTCCCGGTTCCCGGGTCGAGCACGTGCTGCGCATCGTCGGTCTGTCCGACGCGGCAACGCGGCGTGCCGGTACGTACTCGCTCGGCATGCGCCAGCGGCTCGGCGTCGCTGTGGCCCTGCTCGGCGACCCGGGCGTCCTCCTGCTCGACGAGCCGGTCAACGGACTGGATCCGGAGGGCATCCGCTGGATCCGGGACCTGCTGCGCGGACTCGCCGCCGAAGGCCGGACGGTGTTTGTGTCCAGCCACCTGATCGCCGAGATGGCGCTGACCGCCGACCGGCTGGTGGTCATCGGCCGCGGTCGGCTGCTAGCCGAGACGACCGTCGCCGAACTCGCCGCCGGCGACGACAGCCTGGAGGACGCGTTCTTCCGGCTCACCTCGCAGGCCACCGACTATCGCGGAGTGGGAGCGTCATGAACGGGTACGGATTCCGGCACGCGGCCCGGATGGAGCGGATCAAGCTGAGCAGCGTCCGGTCGACGTGGTGGCTGGCGATCGCGGCGGTGGTCTCGATGGCCGCGGCCGGGGCCGGGGTGGGACTCGGCTACCGATCGCATACCCCGGTCGCCACCGCCGCCCAGATCCTGAACAACAGCCTTGGCGGCGCCATTGTGGCCCAGCTGCTCCTCGGAGCGCTCGGCGTCCTGATGGTGACCGGCGAATACGGCACCGGGATGATCCGCTCGACGTTCGCCGCCGTCCCGCGGCGTCGGATCGTCCTGGCCGCGAAGGTCGCCGTGTGCGGCGGCGCGGCTCTCACCGTCGGCCTGGTCGCGAGCTTCGCCGGCTATCTGAGCGGGCAGCTCGCGATCCGCGGCACCGCCATCCCGGCCGCATCCCTCGGGGACCCGGCGATCCTGCGCGCGGTCCTGCTGACCGGCGTTTATCTGTGCGTCACCGCGCTGATCGGGGTCGGCATCGGGACGATCGTGCGGCACTCGGGCGCCGCGATCGGCACGCTGTTCGGTCTGATGTTCGTCCCGATGATTGTGGCCGGCCTGTTCGGCGAGAGCGGAATCCAGGTCGGCCGCTTCGTCCCGCTGATGATGCTGCTCAACTCGATCGCGGTGACCTCGCCGGTACCCGGGCTGTTCTCCAGCTGGATCAGCGCGCTGCTGATGTGCGGGTACGCGGCGGTAGCGATCCTGTGCGGCGGCGTGCTGCTCCGCCATCGCGACGCGTGACCAGCGACAATGGGCTGATGACCGCGCTGTGCGCTCCGTTCACCACACTGGCCCTGCGCCAGGCGGTGTTCTGCGTCGTCGGCGTGGTCAGTGCCGCCGCGATCCTGACCGTACCGGCGATCGTGCCGGCCCTGGGCGTCCTCATCCTCTGGGCGACCGGAGCCATGTCCAACCGGCCCGCACCTGCCGTCGCACCGGTGTTCCTGGTCCTGTTCCCACTCACCATCGCGCTCCTGGTCGTGCTGGCCGCCCCGATCGGGCGCGCGATGGGAGCCGTGCATCGCTCACTCGCGGACCGGCTGCTCGACGTGCACGTGGACGCCCCGCCGCCCCGGCTCTCGAAGCGGATCAGCGCCGTGGTCTCCGACGGACCGGGCTGGCGCGCCGTCGGGTACGGCCTGCTCAAGGTGCCACTGGCCATCCCCGAGGGCTACGGCGCGTTCTGCTACGTGTTCGGCCTGGTCAACCTCAGCTACCCGGTATGGTGGCCGCTGTTTCGCAACCACCCGGCCGGCACGCGCCTCGGGCCGGTGTGGGCGCTGACGCCATTCGGCACTATCGGTACGCGGACGTTCGCCGGAACGTTCCTCATCGCCGCGGCCGGCCTCGCCATGCTGCTGATCGCACCGTGGTTGATGCGGACCGGTACGACACTGGACCTTGCCGCGATGCGACGGCTGCTCGGTCCGCGTCGGCTCGCCGAGCGGGTACGCGAACTGCAGGTCCGCCGGGCCCGCGCGATCGACGACGCGGCCGCGATGATGCGCAGGCTGGAACGGGACCTGCACGACGGCGCGCAGATCCGGCTGGCCACGCTGGCGATGAACCTCGGCATGGCGACCGAGAAGCTCGGTGTCGACGGCCCGCCACCCGACCTCGCACAGGCCCGCGAACTGGTCGCGCTCGCCCACCGCGGAGCGAAGGATGCCCTCGCCGACCTGCGCGACCTGGTGCGCGGGATCCACCCGCCGGTCCTCGACAACGGTCTCGGCGACGCACTGGCAACGCTTGCGACGAGCAGCGCCATCCCGGTCGCGGTGAACGTCGAGCTGCCCGACCGCCCGGCGCCCGCGATCGAGACCATCGCTTACTTCTGCGCCTCCGAGCTGCTCGCGAACGCGGCCAAACACAGCCGGGCGACCCGTATCGGGCTCGGCGTCGTCCGATCCGGCGAGCGCCTGATGTTGACCGTCAAGGACGACGGCATCGGCGGGGCGAACCCGGACGGTCCCGGCCTGTCCGGCCTGGCCCGCCGCATCGCCGTCGTGGACGGCCGGATGCGCGTACACAGTCCGACCGGCGGTCCGACCCGGGTCGAGATCGAGCTGCCCACACACGTGTGAACGGAGGCAACGACATGCGGGTGGTGATCGCGGAGGATGCCGCGATGATGCGCGAAGGGCTGGTCCGGCTGCTCACCGATCGCGGTTTCGAGGTGTGCGCGGCGGTGGCCGACGCGGATGCGCTGCGGTCCGCGATTGCCTCCGTGGTACCGAATGTAGCCATCATCGACATCCGGATGCCACCGACGCACACCGACGAGGGACTACGCGCCGCGATCGACATCCGACGCGACCATCCCGACGTCGGTGTGCTGGTGTTCTCGCAGTACGTGGAGACCCGCTACGCGACCCGCCTGCTCGCCGATCGGCCGGCTGGCGTCGGATACCTGCTCAAGGACCGCGTCGCCGACGTCGCCGATTTCGTGGACGCGCTGACCCGGGTGGCATCCGGTGGCACCGCACTGGATCCGGAGGTGGTCGGCCACCTGATGCGGGCCGGGCAGGACACGGCCGGGGTGGCGTCGCTGACCCCCCGGGAGCGTGAGGTGCTTTCGCTGATGGCGGAGGGACGATCCAACGCCGGGATCGCGGCGGCTCTTGTCATCACCTCCGGAGTCGTGGAGAAGCACGTTGCGAACATCTTCGCGAAACTCGGTTTGCCGTCCTCGGATAGCGACAACCGCCGGGTCCTGGCCGTCCTCCGCCACGTCAGTGGCTAACGGCACGTGATGCTGTTGTCTTTAGGTGACGATGGTGTGGTTGGCAGTCGGGGTGGAGTTGACGGCGGAGCAGCGTGCTGAGCATCGTGCGCTCATGACGAGCACGGAGGTGTCGGCGGCGGTCGGGACGCGGGCGCGGATCGTGTTGTGGCATGCCGAGGGCCGGATGAAGAAGGACCTCCGCTGACCACGCGCCAGCGCCTGGAGCTGGCAACGCTGCTGTCCCCGCTGCGCCTGCCCCACCGCGGTGCCGGCACCCACCCCTGGCCCGCCCCGCTGCCCGCCGCCTGGTCCGGCCAGTTCGACCGGCCCGAGCCGCTGCTCTACGACCAGGTCGAGCCGACCGTCGTGGCGGACATCGAGGTCGACACGGCGTTCGAGCACCACCGGTGGCGTCACCGCGTCCGGTTCGCGCGCCCCAGGGCGGACCTGTCGGTGTACGACGTGCCGCTGCTGCTCGGCGAAGGCGAAGACCCGTTCCCCGACTACGCAAGCAGCGCCTGATCTGACCTCAGCTCAAGTCCCGATGCAGGCGGGGGCCGCAACCAGCCCTGGAGCACTCGACGCACGTAGAGCGGGCTGAACAGCGCGGCGGGCAGGCTGACACGGGAAACTGCCGGCCAGTGAAGTGCCCGCTTTTGATCAAGAGCGCAGCTGCGCGAGACTTCCACCATGGCGCACGATGATGCAGCGGTTGTGACGGTGGCCGACCTGTTCGACCCCGAGCCGCCAAGGTGGGGTCTGCGTGGAGATCCCTACGTATGGCGGGCTCTTCGCGAGCACCTATCTGGTACGAACATCCCGGCATCGGTCGACGAGGTGGTCAGTCTTCTGCACGCAGCGTTCGGTGAACTCGTGGATGTTGACCTCGTCAGTGACCCGGCTTCGGCGGTGTACCGGGAGAAATACGCCCACGGCGGCATGTCCAGCGGCTCAATCAGTCTCGAGACTTGGCGACAGCAGTTGATGCCAATGCTCGCGCACCGTGCGAGGACACGGTTGGGGGCCTGATCGCAGCCCTCAGCTCGTGCCGGGACGGCTGCCCGAGAAGCCCGGCCAGGCCAAGGCGCAAGCCGTTGCTGGGCCGCTGGTGGGGAGAGGATTGGGAGCTAGAGGGCGGGTGATGGTGGCTCGGGCGGACCTCCATGGGCGCGAACGGCGTCCGCGACGGCGATCCCGGCCAGTACGAGGGTGCCCACGACGGCGACCACCAGTGGGGGTACGAGCAGCATCGCGGGTGCCGCGACGGCCAGCACGAGCAGCCCGACCAGCCGGGACGGCGACACCCGGCTGAATACCTCGTATTCGAATCGGGCCCGCCCGGCCAGGAACAACGCGGGTCCGCCGAGAACGACGCTGACCAGCCCGGGCGTGGTGTCCTCGGTGGGATGGGCGATGACGATTTCGAAACCGGCGGCGGCGGCGACCACGCCGGCCACCATGAGCAAATGGGTGTAGGGTGCGGACCTCACGAATCGGCCCGGGTCGTGGGAGGCTTCGATGGCTGCTTGTAGCAGTGCCCCGGCGCGGTGGACGTAGATCTGCCACAGCAGCACTGTCGTGGCGAACGCGACCAGAATTGCCCCGGTCCGGTGGGCCGTGAACTCGTTATCGGCGTAGGTCAGAGTGGTGACGAGGATGAGATCGCCGAGGGCGAGGGTGAAGAACTGCTGGTAGCGCTCGGCCAGGTGGTCGGCTGCCACCTCGTACTGTGACGTGGGCACCCGACCGAGTCGGGGCGTGGGGTAACGACGCCAGGCTGTTCCGTAATCGATGGCGAGCGCTGCCGACCACAGTAGGCCGCGCGCCGTGCCTTCCACGAGGCTGCCAGTGAGCCACGGTGCGGCGGAGACAACAAACCAGAAGATGAACCGCCCGGCGTGTAGTTGCGCCTGACGGCTGTGGAGCGCGGACGCCAGGAAGAGGCCTCGGCCAACGTGGATCGCCACGTACGCGCTCACGAACACCATGGCGTGGTCGGAGAAGGCTGCGGGCAGTGCGGCAGCCATCAGGATGGTGCCGAGCATGACCCAGAGCGTCATGAGAAAGATGGGCGGCCGCTGTGGATGGTAGAGGTCGGTTGCTAGTGCGGTGACGGACCAGACCCACCAGATCGCCATCAGCAGCACCAGGGTTTGAAAAATGCCGCCCCAGTCGAGATTCCTGGCCAGCGTCTGTGAAGTCAGAGCGAGTGCGGCGACGAATACCAGATCAAGAAGCAACTCCAGCAGGGTCGCTCGCTGCGGACCCTCGCCCTTGCGCGCCAGCCCCACCGCGGTCGTCACCGGCTGCCCGCTCTGGTCGACCGCAGGCTAGCGGGAATCGGTGGCACCCTTCGGTGGCGAAATTTCGCCGGCCGGATGAACTCAGACGCGGCCACACCTAACAATAACGGCGCTTCTCGGCCTAATAGGATGAAATTCGCGCGCCACCGCGCTGCGGAAACTGGACAACGGAGCGCTCCGTGGTTTGACCGGTGGCGTAGGGTGAGGGACGCAGTAGCTGCCCTGGTCCTTGGCGGTGCCCCAACCGCAGGCACACCACCAGGAGCATCGGATGCCTGTCCCACGCATCTACGTCGTGCCGGGTACTGAGTCCGTCAACGATCTCGTCAAGCGGATCGCCGACCGCGACCAGGCCGCTTTCCGCCGTTTCCACCGTCGTCTCGTCCGCGCCGTCTTCACGCAGGTCTGTGAGAGCCTCGACAGCCCGGCGCTCGCCGTGGCGGTGACCCGGGCGGTGTTCGTCGAGGTGTGGCGGCTCGCGCCGATGCCCACCTCCCGCCGGCTCGACGGCACCGCCTGGGTGACCGCCATCGCCGCTCGCCGGGCCGCAGACCGGCTCCGCGAGATCAACGGCCCTACGCCGACCCTCGGCACCGCCTATGACGATCTCCTCGGTCGCGAACTCGCCGTCGCGCTGGGAACCGAACCGCCGGCACACGTCAGAACTTCCTTCCACACACCGACCGACTGATTGACTGCCTGCCGCTTGCCGCCAACTGACTCGCGGCTCGCGGCTCGCTGCCAGCCGTCGTCGCCGCACATCCCATCCCGGGGTTGGCGAGCACCCGGGTCGTAGCCGATCCCACCGGCGCCGACCCGGTGACCGGGGAGGGTCACCGGGCGGTGCCACGTCCGGTCAGCCCACCGGTATCGGCGTGGCCTCGGGATCGGGCTCGCTGGTGGCGGCGGCCTGGGCGAGTTTGGTGGCAGCCTGGTATTCGCCGTCCGCGGCGATGACCCGGGCGCGGCGTTCGCGTTCGGCCTCCGCCTGGCGGGACATGGACCGCTTCATGGATTCGGGCAGCGCGACGTCCTTGACCTCGACACGTTCGACCTTCACACCCCACGGTCCTTCGGTCGGTGTGTCGATGATGCTGGTGAGTTCGGAGTTGAGCTTGTCCCGGTCGGAGAGCAGTTCGTCGAGGTCGGCGGCCGATCACCGTGCAGCGAGGTCTGGGCAACCTGGGATACGGCGTAAAAATAGTTCTGCACGTTCACCAGAGCCTTGACGGGGTCGACGACGCGGAAGTAGACGACCGCGTCGACGCGTACGGAGACGTTGTCGGGGGTGATGCCGTCCTGGGCGGGAACGCTGAGGGTGGTGATCTGCAGGTTGACCTTCACCAGCCGGTCGACGCCGGGGACGATGAGGGTCAGCCCCGGGCTGCGGCTGCCCTCCTGCACCCGGCCGAGGCGGAAGACCACCGCGCGTTCGGACTGCTGGACGACGCGCACCGCTCGGGCGGCGGTGATGAGGCCGATGATGCCGATCGCCACGATCGCGATCACGATGGTTGTCTCGAGAGCGTTCATGCGGGCACTTCAGTGCGGGGACGGGTGGTGGATTCGGTGCGGCCTCGGTGGATTCCGCCCGACGCGGGGCTGCCGCCCTCGTTGTCCCACACCGCGCACGCGTCGGAGCTGGTCGTCGTTGTCGCGTCCTGCGGGGTCGGTCCGGCGGTGAGGATGTCGGGTGCGTGCCTGAGGTTGGTCGGGTCGGCGGCGGTGGCCATGGCCCGCTCGGCTGCCTCGGGTGTCGTGCCGGGTGGCACGACGAGCAGGTCGACCTGGTCGTCGCGGCCGGTGGTGGCGATCAGCAGGGTGGGGTCGAGGGTGTCGAACCAGCCGATCCGGACCACGTCCGGTCCGACCGCCAACCGGCGGATCCGGCTGTCCCAGGTGTGGATGTTGAGCATGATGTGCCGAATCCGGCCATACCGTTCGGACAGGGCGAGGACGAGGCCGGGGAGTTCAGCCAACGGGTCCCAGGAACGCGGCCACCATCCGCCGTCCAGGACCGCCCGGCCCCTGTTGGGAGCGAGGGACAGTCGGGGCTGGGAGGGCGGCGACGGGGGGATCACGGTGGTGGGCATGGCTCACCTGTCCTGGCGGTATGTACGCGGCGGCGTAACGCGGGCGGTGCTGGTCACCGTCGGGGACAGCGGACCGGGCCTGGGTCGGGCGTCGGGGTTTCCGGCGGGACGGCGTTGGAGCATCCGGAGCTGCACGATGCGGGCCGTGCCGGGGAGGGCGACGAGCAGGATCCCGAAGACCGCGGCCAGCAGCAGGGCAACGCCCATGGGCAGGTGTCCGTGCGCGCCGAGGAACGACACCTCGGCACGCTGGCCGTTCTGCAGCACGAAGATCAGGAGCAGCAGGAGCACGAACGCGAACACCACGGCGGCGACCCACAGGCCGCCCATCCGGGAGCGTGCCGCCGCCGGTCGGTCCGGCGTGGGCCAGGAAGCGGCGTCGGTGCCGTCGCGGCCGTTAATCGGGGGAACCGGGTCAGGATGGTTGCGGGGTGCGGTCATCACAGACCGCCGCCTTCCAGGGAGCAGCTGACATGCCTGAATGCCGTGAGGAGCCAGCGCAGGCATGGGCGATGGCGGGCGTGTGACGCGGTGTCCCAGTCCGGAACGCCGGTGCGACGGGACGGGTCGGGCCCACGGGCGCACGAGGTGGCCGGCGACGCGACCGGTTGATGTCGTGCGTCGGGCGGCCAACACGGCAACCTCGATCGGTGGGGTGCGTCCGCCAGCGGCGAACTGTCAGCCACCGGGGTCCCGAGCGACAACTACCATCGTACGCTTCTGCGTGCCTGCCGCTGATCGTGTCGGCTACCGCCTTCGCGGCCCAGGTCGCCGGGTGCCCGCCGCGCAGGGGCGCCGATCAGGAGTACGGTGAGAGCGTCGCCCGGGACCCCGGTCATCCGCACGGCATATGTCCGCTTCGGACGACCCGGGTCGGAGCCAGTCTTGGACGAGCGAATCAGCGGGACCCGTCCCCGCTTGCGAGGCGCTTCTCGCACCCGCGTGCCTGTGCTCCGACTGACCGCGTCCGATTGTGGGCGCGGGGCCGATCCCGGTACGGCGAACCGATGAACTCCGATCGCAGAATCCGGCTGTGGACCCTGGTCGTGGACGTGGCCCAGGGCGACACGGTCGCGGTCGAGCACGTCTGCGCCGCGTCGGTGGCGGTCGCCGGCGTCGACTCTGCCGCTGTCGCGGTGACGCTGCGCGCCACCCCACGGGAGGTGCTGTGTGCCAGTGACCGGATCGCGTCGGAGCTGGAGGAGCTGGCCCTGACCCTCGGTGAGGGTCCGTGCGTGGACGCGATCACCGGCGGCCCGGAACTGGTCGCCGATCTGGCGGCGCCGGAGTGCCTGGCCCGCTGGCCGGCGTTCGCCCCGGCGGCGGCGCTCGCCGGGGTCCGTGCGGTGTTCGCGCTGCCGCTCCGGGTCGGCGGGATCCGTCTCGGTGTACTGGACCTCTACCGTGCGCGGTCTGGCGGCCTCGACGGCGAGCAGCTGGCCGGCGCCCTGTTGTTGGCTGACACGGCGTGCGCGGTGCTGCTCGATGGCGCGCAGCCGGACCGGGACGAGCGTTGGCCCGAGCAGGCCGGTCTGCAGCATCCCGAGGTGCACCAGGCCACGGGGATGGTCACGGTCCAGTTGGGGGTGACCGCGGCGGTGGCGCTGATCCGGTTACGCGCCTTCGCCTACTCCCACGGCCGGCGCCTGCGGGATGTGGCAGGTGACGTGGTAGCCCGCCGCCTGCGTTTCGACTCCACCGACGACGCACGGGATGGCGGGGCCGGGTGAGAGCCGGACCCCGGCCGGCGCGAGGCGGCGGCGCGGACCACGGCCCCGTACCGCCGGAGAACCGGCGGGACTATGATATGACCAGGGTGAGTGACATGGCCGAGAGTCAGCTAGCCGACGTGTTCGTGGAAATGGCCGACACGCTCGTCGACGATTTCGACGTGCTCGAGTTCCTGCACGTGCTGACCGAACGGTGTGTCGAGCTGCTGGGCATCTCGGCGGCCGGGTTGCTGCTGACCGACCAGCAGGACACCCTGCAGGTGGTGGCCGCCTCCTCCGAACGCACGAGGCTGCTGGAGCTGTTCCAGCTGCAGACCGACCAGGGTCCGTGTGTGGACTGCTTCCGTACCGGCCAGCCCCTGTCGGTGGTCGACCTGGCCGCCGCCGGCCGATGGCCGCGGTTCACCGCCGCCGCGGCCGAAGTCGGGTTCGCCGCGGTACACGCCCTACCCATGCGCCTGCGCTCCGAGGTGATCGGCGCGCTGAACCTCTTCGACACCCACCCGGGCGCACTCGACGAAGGCAAGCTCCGCATCGGTCAGGCCCTGGCCGACGTGGCCACCATCGGCCTGCTCCAGCAACGCGCCATCCACCGCCGCGACATCCTCACCGAACAGCTGCAGACCGCACTCAACAGCCGAGTCCTGATCGAGCAGGCTAAGGGTGTGCTCGCCGAGCGCCTCCACGTGGACGTGGGAGAGGCCTTCGCGCTGCTGCGCAACGGCGCCCGCAGCCACAACCGACGGCTGTCCGACGTGGCTCAGGCGATTGTCGACGGTTCCGAGCAGCTCGCGCCGGGAGCGGTAGTCAAGCAGCGCGGCTGACGCCGGCTCAGGCCGATGCCGTTGGAGCGCCTTCTTCCGGTGGTCGTGTCCCGCTGGACGACTTCCCCGGTGCTTACTCAGGCAACAGGGCGTACGGTGAGGTTGTCGCCCGGGTCCCCGGTGGCCGCCAGCCTCGCAGCCACCAGCCCGCAAGGGGCGTTGAACAATGGTCATCCCCATCACGACCGTTCCCCGTTTTCCGCTGCCGGGTGAGATATCGGCGACTCGCGAACAGCTGTTGCGTCGACTTGCCGCCCTGACCTGCGACCATCCCGATCACGCGAGGCTCCGGGCCCGGATCATCGAGGCTGACCTGCCGATGGCCAGCCGACTGGCCCGCCGATACACCGGACGCGGAGAGCCCTACGACGACCTGGCGCAGGTCGCGGCTCTCGCCCTGGTCAAGGCCGTTGATGGTTTCGACGTCAGCCGAGGCGTACCGTTCTTCGGCTACGCGGTCCCGACCATCCTCGGCGCCCTCCGCCGGCACTTCCGCGACACGACATGGGCGATGCGGGTACCGCGCCGAGCCCAGGAGCTGAACAGCAGAGTGCGAGCCGCCACGGGCGAACTCACACAGCGACAGGGCCACCACCCGACCACCGCGGAACTCGCCGACCACCTGGAAGTGAGCGTCGACGAAATCCTGGCCGCCCTCACCGCATCGCAGGCCTACCGCCTGGCATCCCTCAACGCGCCCCACCGCGGTGCCGACGACATCGAGACCATCGAACTCATCGGCGCCTTCGATCCCGGCTACGCGGACGTGGACGATCACCTGACACTACTGCCGTTACTCGCCGCCCTTCCCCTGCGTGAGCGTCGGATTCTCACCATGCGGTTCTACCGCCACATGACCCAGGCGCGGATCGCCACCGAAGTCGGAATATCGCAGATGCACGTGTCCCGGCTGCTGAAGCGTTCCCTGGCCCAGCTTAGGGCCGGAGTGCCCAGCTGACGGGCCGCCGTCCCGGTCGCATCCGGTCGCCCGGAGGAGAGCGTCAAGGATCACGAGAGGACCTCGATGCCAGTTGATCCGTCCGTCACGACTGAGTCTTCCGTCATCCGCACAGGGGGATCCATCCCGGTGCGGCTGGGCGTACGGGTGAAGCGGGCCGTCGAACGGCGCTCGGGTCGGGTGCGGGTGATTCTGCTCGTGACCGTCCTGCTCCTGCCGTTGCTGCTTACAACGCTGTTGGGTGGCCGCTGACCAGGTACTAACCGGCTACCGCAGCGACCCGGTCGGGAAGCGGGTGGCCAGCCTGTTCCACCTGCAGGGGGTCCTCTCGCCCTGAACTTCTTCCTGGCGTTCGCCGGCTGGTGACTGCTGGCCCAGCTGCTCGCGCAGCCGCGCGAAATGCGCCGCGAACAGATCCGGCGCGTCATACGCCGCCGCGCCGGCCGCATCCGGGAACTGCTCTTGGTCCTCGCTCTGCTCCTACCTCTGTTGAACTCACCTCGCTCCTGGGCGAACTGACCTACCACAACGGTCCCGCATCGGTCGAATGCCGGCGGGCCCCCACCGCGGCGGAACACTTCTCGGGGTGCCTGCGTTCGCCCCGCCGAACCAGCCGTTACAGCTACTGGCCCGCCGCGTTGTTGTCGGTGTTCGACACTCGCACGGCAGCGAGATCGCCGTGTTCATCACCGACCAGGCCGATAGCCGGTCGGAGACTGAGGTCCGAAGGGCGGAGCAGCCGCATGGAGTTCGACGTCACCATCGAGGTCCCCAGGGGAACGCGCAACAAGTACGAGATGGATCGCCAGACCGGTCGGATCCGGCTGGACCGCACCCT
>NZ_JBNCLC010000046.1:0-13545 GCF_049844475.1 Micromonospora sp. DT47
CGCCCAAAGAATCACAGGGGGGAAAGTCTTGTCCGGCAGGCTTCACGAGCGGGGGCTCGCGGCGCCGGGACCATGTGCAACGACCGCCGGCCCACCATCATTCCGGGGCCCGCCACCCGACCGGCCAGACCGGCGGGGGGCTTACTGCTGCGGTCGTACAGAGGGTGTAACGACCCCGGGCCGCCGACGATTCCGCCGCCAGGGTGCCGCCGGTCACGGGACACGGCCGGCCACAGACCCCGAGCCAGGACATCCGACCGCAGCCGGGCCCGGACCCTCGACCACATCGGGGCGCGACCCCGCCGCGACCGGCCGATCACGGCACGAGGGACACCCGACGCCATCCTCCGCGAGGGCCCCAGCCGGCACCAAACCCGACATACATCGCAGCCCCGACCCCGGGTGCACCTCGCCAACGCGCCGTCGACACCCGGCAACGGCTTCGGGTGCAGCTGTTGTCGCTCCAGCGACGTCCGCGGAAAGCGGCGGGTTCTGCCGTTGGCAGATCCGCTACGGGTGAACGGCACTCCCGTCCGCCGCCGTGACCGGGCAGGCTGGGACGCATGAGACTGCTGGTGCTGGGCGGGACGGGGTTCGTCGGTGGGGCGACGGTGGCCGAGGCGGTACGCCGGGGCTGGTCGGTGTCGGTGTTCAACCGGGGGCTGCACGGCGCTGTCCCGCCGGGCGTACACCGGTTGCGGGGTGACCGGACCGCGCCGGACGGGTTGGCGGCGCTGGCCGGCGGCGAGTGGGACCTGGTGGTCGACACCTGGGACGGCGCCCCGCGGGCGGTACGGGACGCGGCCCGCGCGCTGGCCGGTTCGGCCGGCCACTACGCGTACGTCTCCAGCGGCTCGCTCTACGCCCCGCCCGTGCCGGCGGGAGTCGGGGAGGAGGCGCCGGTGGTGGACGCCGCCGACGGGGACTACGCGCAGTGCAAGGCGGGCGGGGAGCGGGCCGCGACGCAGGTGTTCGGGGAGCGGGCGTTGCTGGTGCGGGCCGGGCTGATCCTCGGACCGGGGGAGGACATCGGCCGGCTGCCCTGGTGGCTGGCGCGGGTCGCCCGGGGCGGGGACGTGCTCGCGCCGGGCCCGGCGGACCTGCCCGTGCAGTACGTGGACGTGCGGGACCTGGCGGCGTGGACGCTGGACCGGGCCGCGGCGGGGATCGGCGGGGCGTTCAACGTGATCAGTCGTCCCGGACACACCACGATGGGCGAACTGCTCGACACCGTGGTCGCGGTGACCGGCTCGGGCGCCCGGCTGCGCTGGACCGACCCGGAACCGATCCTGGCCGCCGGGGTGGTCCCCTGGAACGACCTGCCCATCTGGATCCCGACCGGCCACGAGTACCGGTGGCTGCAGGAGCGCGGCGTGGAGAAGGCGTACGCGGCGGGGTTGACCTGCCGGCCGGTGGCCGCGACGGTCGCCGACACCTGGCGCTGGTTGCGGGAGGTGGGGTCGGTGCCGCCGCGCGCCGGCCGCCCGGCGCGGGTGGCGGTGGGGCTGGACCCGGAGCGGGAGGCGGCGCTGCTCGCCGCGCACCACCCCGCCTGACCACGACGGCCGCCGGCCCCGGCACCGACGGGGGCGGGGCCGGCGGCGCGGGGGCGGGGCCGAGAGGGGGTACGGCTCAGGCGGGCACCACGGGCAGGTCCAGCACCTCGTCCACGGTGCGCCGCGGGGTGGCCACCCCGGGCTGGCCGTACCCGATCCGCATCACCATCTGCGGGGTGCCGAACCGGCCCAGCGACAGCCGCAGCTGCTCCCGGGCGCCGGGCACCTCGATCGGCTGGGAGAGCATCGACACGCTCAGCCCGGCGTCGGTCGCGGTGAGCAGCACCCGTTGCAGGGCCTGCCCGGCGACGAGCTGGTCGGTGGCGGTGTTGCCGGCCGAGCCGAGGACCGCGACCAGCGGCTCCGGCTCGAAGTCCCGGCCGGGGGCCCGGTTGCGGCCGCCGAAGGCGCGGGCGGGCAGCAGGTCCTGCGGTTCGCTCTGCGGGCCGCCGGCGGTGGCCGGCACCCCGTCGGGCGCCGGTTCCCGGCGGATCCACTCGTCCCGCTCGTCCCGGTAGCCGGGGTCGCGTTCGAGCACGCGGTGGGCGCTGCGGGCGATCTCGGCGAAGGCGTTGACGGCGCTGGCACCGATCAGCAGCTCCAGCCAGCACTGTTCGGCGCGGGCCGCCTCGCCGAGCCGCCAGCGGGCGTCGGCGGGCACCGGGTCCGGCCAGAACGGCGCCCGGTTGCTGAACCGGCGCGGGATGGCCGCGTACAGGCTCTGCTCGGTCGGGGTGGGGCGGCGCGGCACGTCCGGGACGAGCCGGGCCACCACGTCCGGCTCGGCCGGGTACGGCCGCAGCCGGACGGTGCCCGTGGTGCCGGCCACGGCGAGCGCCAGCCGCAGGTTGAACAGCGCCGCCCCGCAGGCGATCCGGGCGCCCCAGCCGCTCGGGTCGGTGGCGGGCAGCCGGCGCGCCGGGTCGATGGACAGCTCGATCCCGCCGTCGCGCAGCCGGAACCGCCACGGCTGGGTGTTGTGCAGGGAAGGCGCGCGGACGGCGTCCGCGGCAGCGGCCCGCAGCTGCGCGGCGGTGAAGCCGGTGTCCATGGTGATGCTCCTTCCGTGGCAGGTCGTGCCGTCCCCGTTTGGTTCATCTACACGGTGCGTCACCGTCCGGTGCCCCGGGCAGGGCCGGACGTCCCGTCCCGGGCGGGCCTGCCTGCCCGGCGTGGCGCGTCACGGTAGGGACCTTCGGCCCGTGCGCGGGGCGGTCCGGGCGGGTAGAAACGAGGGATGATCCGGGTGTTCCTCCTCGACGACCACGAGGTCGTCCGTCGTGGCCTTGCCGACCTGCTGCAGAGCGGCGGTGACATCGAAGTGGTCGGTGAGTCCGGCTCCGCGCAGGAGGCCTCCCGACGCATCCCCGCCCTCCGGCCGGACGTGGCGATCCTCGACGCCCGGCTGCCCGACGGCAACGGCATCGACGTGTGCCGGGACATCCGGGCGGTCGACTCGTCGATCAAGGGTCTGATCCTCACCTCGTACGAGGATGACGAGGCGCTGTTCGCGGCGATCATGGCGGGGGCGGCCGGCTACGTGCTCAAGCAGATCCGCGGCACCGACCTGGTCGACGCGGTGCGTCGGGTGGCGGCCGGTCAGTCGCTGCTCGACCCGGCGATCACCACCCGGGTGCTGGAGCGCATCCGCAGCGGCGTCGAGCAGCCCCGCGAGCTGAAGACGCTCACCGAGCAGGAGCGCCGCATCCTGGAGTACGTGGCCGAGGGGCTGACCAACCGGGAGATCGCCGGGAAGATGTTCCTGGCCGAGAAGACGGTGAAGAACTACGTCTCCAGCGTGCTGGCCAAGCTGGGCCTGGAGCGGCGTACCCAGGCGGCGGTGCTGGCCACCCGGCTGCTCGGCAAGACCCACTGACGCCGGCGCGCCGGCGCCGGGTCCCGGCGCGGGGCGGTCAGTCGCGCAGCGGCACGCTCCAGTAGAGCTCGGTGCCGTGCGGGCTCACCGGGCGTACCTCGAACTCGCCGCCGTGCCGCGCAGCCCGTTCCCGCAGGTTGACCAGGCCGCCCCGGGCGGCGGCCGGGTCGCAACCCTTGCCGTCGTCGGCGACGGTGACCGCGACCCGCCCGGCGTCGACCCGGACCGCGACGGCGACCCGGCCGGCCGCGGCGTGGCGGACCGCGTTGGAGAGCGCCTCGCGCAGCACGGCGGTGAGGTCCGGACGGACCGACTCGGGCACCGCGCTGTCGAGCGGGCCGTCGAGTTCCACGGTGGGCCGGAAGCCGAGCGACCCGGCGGCCACGTCGATCGCCTCCCGGATCTCGGTGCGCAGCGCCGCGCTCATCGGGGTACGCAGCTCGAAGATGGTCCGGCGGATGTCCCGGATGGTGGCGTCGAGGTCGTCGACGGCCGCGTTGATCCGCTTGGCGACCTCGGGCCGGGCGTTCATCGGGGCGGCGCTCTGCAGTTGCAGGCCGGTGGCGAAGAGCCGCTGGATCACCACGTCGTGCAGGTCGCGGGCGATCCGCTCGCGGTCCTCCAGGACCACCAGCAGCTCACGTTCCTCCTGGCCGCGGGCCCGTTCCATGGCCAGCGCGGCCTGACCGGCGAAGCTGCCCAGCAGCTTCACGTCGTCGTCCGTGGCCCGGCCGGAGTCCGGCCGGTGCGCGATCACCAGCACGCCGTGCAGGGTGTCCGCCGCGGCGAGCGGGGAGACCACCGCCGGCCCGGCCACCACCGGCACCGGCCACGGCGCGACCTGGGCCAGGTCCTCCACCAGCTCGTGCCGGCGTTCGGTGACCGAGCCCGCGAAACTGGTCTCGCCGGCCGGCAGCACCGCGCCGACCAGCTCCCGCACGGCCCCGTCGGCGGAGTCGACCACCTCGACGGTGAACTGGCCGGCGTCCTCGTCGTAGAGCAGCACCAGGGCGAGCTCCGCCTCGGCGACCTCCCGGGCCCGGCGGGCCACCAGGGCCAGCGCGTCGGTGCGCCGGACCTCGCCGAGCAGCACCGAGGTGATCTCGGCGGTGGCGGCGAGCCAGCGTTCCCGCCGGTGGGCCAGCGCGTAGAGGCGGGCGTTCTCGATCGCCACGCCGGCCGCGGCGGCGAGCGCCACCACGATCTCCTCGTCGTCCTCGCTGAACTCCGCCGCGCCCTGCTTCTCGGCGAGGTAGAGGTTGCCGAAGACCTGGTCGCGGATGCGTACCGGCACGCCGAGGAAGGTGTGCATCGGCGGGTGGTGCGGCGGGAACCCGTACGACTTCGGGTGCTGGGTGATGTCCGGCATCCGGACCGGGCGGGGTTCGTCGATGAGCAGGCCGAGCACGCCCCGGCCGTGCGGCAGGTCGCCGATCTTGGCGTGCAGCTCCTCGCTGATGCCGTGGATGATGAAGTCCTGCAGCAGCCGGTCGGGCCCGATCACGCCGAGCGCGCCGTACCGGGCGCCGACCAGTTCGCAGGCCGACTGCACGATCCGTTGCAGGGTGCTGCGCAGGTCGAGGTCCGAGCCGATGCCGACCACCGCGTCCAGCAGGGCGCGCAGCCGCTCCCGGCTGGTCACCACCTCGCCGACCCGGTCGAGCATCTCCTGGAGCAGTTCGTCCAGGTGGACCCGGGACAGCGGGCTCAGGCCCAGCGAGGGGAGGTGCTCCTTGCGGGGGTTCGGTGAGCTGGCGGCCACGCAGGCGATGCTATCGCCCGGTGACCGTCCGGGACGAGCCCGTCACGAGCGCTGGTCGCGTACCGCCGAGGTGTCCACCACCTGCTCGGTGGGGAGCCGCGGGGTGTGCGGGGGGCCGGCGTGCGTCGGGTCCGCGATCCCCAGGCGGAGCACGAGGTACGGGAAACCGAGGCCGCTGAGCAGCTGACGCAGCGTCTGCCGGGTGCCGGGCACCTCCACCACGCCGGAGAGCGGCACCACGGACACCCCGAGCCGGGTGGCGGTCAGCCAGAGCGCGGAGAGCGCCTCGCCGGCGCGCAGCCAGCTGTCCGGCTCGTCCTCGTCGCCGAAGAGCAGCCCGTACACGGCGGCCTTGTCGTGGCCGGGGCCGACCGGCAGGCTGCCGGGGTGGCCGAAGTCGCGGCCGGGCACCGTCGTCTGCGGCTGCTCCTGCGGCAGCACCTCCGGCGGCAGGCCGGTGCCGGCGCCGGCCCGGCTGGTCCAGTACTGCAGCTCCTCGCGCAGCTGGGAGTCCTCCGCCGCGACCGCCCCGGCGTGCGAGGCCGCCGCGGCCAGCTCCATCACCTGATCGGAGTCGAGGATCTGCAGGCGCGCCCCCTCCGCGCTGGCCGCGCGGGTGATCTCGCTGAGCGCGCTGGTCGGCACCGGTTCGTCGCTGACCGGGCGCCGGTCGGTGTGCCGGACCTGCATGCACTGCACCGTGTGCATGGCGTCCGGGTCGGTGCCGGAGCGGTGCGGGTCGGTCAGCCGGGCCAGCAGGTCTGGTTGCGCCGGGTCGGGCAGCCGCTCCACCACGGCGGTCCAGCCCTCGGCGGCGAGCGCGAGCCGGGCGTGGTGCAGGGCCGCGCCGCAGCTGAGCGCGACCAGGCGCCCCTCCGGGTCGGTGGCGGCCAGCTGGCGGTCCCGGGCGACCCGCAGCTCCAGCGCGTCCGGCAGCACCTTCCAGCGCCACGGCTGGGTGTTGTGCACCGAGGGGGCGTGGCCGGCCATCGCGGCGGCCTCCGCGAGGGCGGTGGTCAGCGGGCGGTCAGTGGCTGGCGTTTCCTGGCTCATCGTCACGACCTCTCCGTTTCTCCCGATCGTGCCCCACCGAACGGTCCCGTGGGCGGGGTTGCCGCTCCATCCTGTGTCATCGTCGAGTCGGGCGCACGGTACGCAGGTCCCCTCCACCGGGCATTTCGGCCCGTCCGGTTCCTCCGGATCGGCCGGTCTCCACCGCGTGGGACGATCCGCGGGTGGGGGCAGAGGAGCGCGAGTGCGTCCCGGAGCGTCCGGTCGACCGGCACTGTCACCCGCACAGCGACGCGCGTGGTGCGGTGCACGACCGGCGGCGCAGACGGATCCCCACGACGAGGCACGAACCGAAAGCCAACACCACCCGCACGACACCTCCCATGGGCGACCAACCCGGCGAACGTTCGTGGACACCGCACTAGCGTTCCCGGGCCACCGCCACCGGGCAGTGGGCGTGCTGGATCAGCTGCTGGCCGACCGAGCCGAGCAGCATCCCGCGCAGCCCGCCCCGGCCGCGGCTGCCGACCACCACGAGCTGGGCGTCCCGGCTCGCCTCGACCAGGGTCGCGGCCGGGTTGCCGGGCATGACGTCCACGGTGACCGGTATGTCCGGAAAGGTCTCCCGCCACTGGCTGAGCGCCTTGTCGACCTCGGCCCGCAGTTGCGTGCCGGTCTCCTCCGCGTCGTAGTCCGCGGGCCGCCACCGTTCGGCCGGCGGCTCGAAGACCCGGACCACCCGCAGCGGCACCTCCCGCTGGGCGGCCCGCTCGACCGCGAAGCCGAGCGCCACCAGGGAGGAGTCGGAGCCGTCGAAGCCGGCCAGCACCGGGCCCGCCGCCCCGGCCTGGTCCTCGCGGACCACCACCACCGGGCAGTGCGCGTGGGAGGTCACGGTCACCGCGGCCGAGCCGGCGAGCAGCCCGCCGAAGCCGCCGTGGCCCCGGCTGCCCAGCACCAGCAGACCCGCCTCGGCGGACCGTTCCTCCAGCACCAGGGCGGGCGGCCCGTCGAAGACCTCGCCGCGCACCCTGGTGCCCGGTCGGCGGGCGGCGGCGTCCGCCGCCGCCCGGTGGACCAGGTCCTCGACCTGCCGGCGGGCGTTTTCGTCCGGCCAGATCCCGGGGGCCACCCCGGGTCCGATCCAGCCGGCCACGGTCAGCCACTCGAAGACGTACGCCAGGCGGACCGGCCGGCCGCTGCGCTCCGCCTCGGCCAGCGCCCAGTCCAGGGCCACCGTGGCGTCGGCGGAGCCGTCGTAGCCGACCAGGATCTCGTCGGAAATCATGGCTGCGGCGCTCGCCGGCTCACTCCTCGCGCTCACCGCCCGCTCCGCAGCCCGGGGTCGGTCTCCCGGATCCACCGCCACTCGGCGATCCGCGGGTCGTCCTCGCCGTACCGACGGGTGTAGTCGCGGCAGGACTGCCGGGCGTCGACCATCTTCTGGCGCAGGTGAGCCGCCCGCGAGGCGAGCCCGGGCAACCGGTCGATGACGTCGATGACCAGGTGGAAGCGGTCCAGGTCGTTGAGCATCACCATGTCGAACGGCGTGGTGGTGGTGCCCTCCTCCTTGTAGCCGCGCACGTGCAGGTTGCCGTGGTTTGTCCGCCGGTAGGTGAGCCGGTGGATCAGCCACGGGTAGCCGTGGTAGGCGAAGATGATCTGCTTGTCGCGGGTGAAGATGGTGTCGAACTCGCTGTCCGGCAGGCCGTGCGGGTGCTCCGACGGCGGCTGGAGCCGCATCAGGTCGACCACGTTGACCACCCGCACCTTCAGCTCGGGCAGGTGCTGGCGGAGCAGGTCGGCCGCGGCGAGGGTCTCCAGGGTCGGCACGTCGCCGGCGCAGGCGAGCACCACGTCCGGTTCCTGGCCGTCGTCGCTGCTGGCCCAGTCCCAGATGCCCAGGCCGCGCCGGGCGTGCTGGATGGCCTCGTCCATGGTCAGCCAGTTCGGCGCCGGCTGCTTGCCGGCCACCACCACGTTGATGTAGTGCCGGCTGCGCAGGCAGTGGTCCATCGTGGAGAGCAGCGTGTTGGCGTCCGGCGGCAGGTAGACCCGGACCACCTCGGCCTTCTTGTTGGCCACGTGGTCGATGAAGCCCGGGTCCTGGTGTGAGAAGCCGTTATGGTCCTGCCGCCACACGTGGCTGGAGAGCAGGTAGTTCAGCGAGGCGAGCGGCTGCCGCCAGGGGATGCCCCGGGTCACCTTGAGCCACTTGGCGTGCTGATTGACCATGGAGTCGACGATGTGGATGAACGCCTCGTAGCTGGTGAAGATGCCGTGCCGGCCGGTCAGCAGGTAGCCCTCCAGCCAGCCCTGGCAGAGGTGTTCGGAGAGCACCTCCATCACCCGGCCGTCGGGGGAGAGGTGGTCGTCATCGTCGGTGGCGCCGGCGACGAAGGCCCGGTCGGTGACCTCGAAGGCCGCGCCGAGCCGGTTGGAGGCCACCTCGTCGGGGCCGAAGAGGCGGAACGTCTGCGGGTTCGCGGTGATCACGTCCCGTACCCACGTGCCCAGCTGACCGGTGGCGCTGGCCGGCGGTTCGCCCGGACTCTGCACGTCGACGCCGTAACCGCGGAAGTCCGGCAGGGTCAGGTCGCGCAGGACGGTCCCGCCGTTGGTGACCGGGTTGGCGCTCATCCGCCGATCTCCCTTGGGCGGGAGCGCGGCGAGTTCGGCGACCGGTGCGCCGGTGGCGTCGAAGAGCTCCTCCGGCCGGTAGCTGCGCAGCCAGCGCTCCAGCTCGGCCAGGTGCTGGGGGTTGTCCCGTACCTCGTCGATGGGCACCTGGTGGGCGCGGTAGGTCCCCTCGACCTGCTTGCCGTCGACCTGGCCGGGGCCGGTCCAGCCCTTCGGCGTACGCAGGATGATCATCGGCCAGCGGGGGCGCTGGACCGCACCGCCGGAGCGGGCCCGGCGCTGGATCTCGGCGATCTCGTCGCAGGCCCGGTCCAGGGTGGCGGCCAGGAGCTGGTGCACCGTCTCCGGGTCGTCGCCGGCGACGATGTACGGCTGGTAGCCGGAGCCGCGCATCAGGTCGAGCAGGTCGTCGGTGGGGATCCGGTCCAGCACCGTCGGGCTGGCGATCTTGTAGCCGTTGAGGTGCAGGATGGGCAGCACCGCGCCGTCGCGGGCCGGGTTGAGGAAGACGTTGGACAGCCAGCTGCCGGCGAGGGGGCCGGTCTCCGCCTCGCCGTCACCGATCACGCAGGCGACCAGCAGGTCGGGGTTGTCGAACGCGGCGCCGTAGGCGTGGCTCAACGCGTACCCGAGCTCGCCTCCCTCGTGGATCGAGCCGGGCACCTCCGCGGCGACGTGGCTCGGGATGCCGCCGGGGAAGGAGAACTGGCGGAAGAGCTTGGCCATGCCGGTCTCGTCCCGGCCGACGGAGTGGTAGAGCTCGCTGTAGGTGCCCTCCAGCCAGGTGTTCGCCACCAGGGCCGGGCCGCCGTGCCCGGGGCCGGTGACGTACATGGCGCTGATGTCCCGGGCGACGATGACCCGGTTGAGGTGCGCGTAGATCAGGTTGAGCCCCGGGCTGGTGCCCCAGTGGCCGAGCAGCCGCGGCTTGACGTGCTCGGGGGCCAGCGGTTCGCGCAGCAGCGGGTTGTCGAGCAGGTAGATCTGCCCGACCGTGAGGTAGTTCGCCGCCCGCCAGTAGGCGTCCAGCCGGCGCAGCTCGTCTTCGGTCAGGGGGCTGTGCAGGTCGAGAGCGGTGTCCATACGGCATGAGCCTCTCGCGGGTCGGGGAGTCGTGCACCCGGAAGCGCGATTTTTGTTCCGGGCCGGTCCAACTTCACGCCCCGGGCCCGGGGCCGTTAAGGGTCGTTGGTCCCGGGCCGTGAGGGCGTCATGCCCCGTCCGGCAGGGCGGAGGCCAATCCACGGACGACGATGATCGGCGCCGGCGAGTGGTAGAGCAGGGACTGGCTGACCGCGCCGAGCATGCCCCGCCACGGCTCGTCGCCCCGGGCGCCGACCAGCGCGATCTGCGCGGACCGGGACTGCTCGATCAGGACGGTCCCCGGGTCACCCCGGACGGTGTGGCACTCCGCCGCCACCGATGGGTGGGGCCGGCCGGCCCGGGCCACCGCCTCGGCGAGCAGCTCGTCGCCGTCGTCGGGGCGTCCCGGTTCGACCACTCGCACCGCGAGGATGCGGGCCTGCCGGCGGGCGGCGCAGTCGAAGGCGAAGCCGAGCGCGGCCCGGGAGCTCGCCGAGCCGTCCACCCCGACCAGCACCGGGCCGGGCGGCGGGGGCTCGGGGCGGACCACCAGCACCGGGCAGCCGGCCCGGGCGGCGAGTTGCACGGCCGGCGAGTCGGCCGGCACGCAGTTGCCGCAGCCGGCCATGCCGCCGTCGCCGATCGCCACCAGGAACGCCGACTCGGAGTGGCGGGCCAGCGCCGCGACCGGCGCCCCCTCGACGATCTCGCCGCGGACCGGCAGCGCCGGCTCGAGCTGGTTGGCGAGGGCGGCGGCCCGGGCGATGAGTGCGTCGGCCTCGGCCCGCGGCCCGGCCACCGACGGCGCCGCGAACGCCGCCTCCCAGTTGAAGGCGTGCAGCAGGGTCAGGTCTCGACCGTGCGCCGCAGCCTCCCGGGCGGCCTCCCGGACCACCGCCATGGCCTGCTCCGTCGGGCCGATGCCGGCCACCACCGGCGCGCCGGCGGATCCGGTCATCCGGCTCACCTCCCGGGCGTCCCGCAACGCCGTCCCCACCGACGCTAGTCGCGCCGGTGGGCTGGCGGGGCGGGATCGGGCGCACCGGCGGGCGCCGGGCGGCTCAGCGGAACTGGAGCCGGTTGACCGCGTCGAAGACCCGCGCGCCGAACAGCCGGCGGCTGTGCACCATCGCCCAGGCGGCGGCGGTGACCAGGTAGCGGGTGCGCGGCCGGCGGGCGGTGACCGCCCGCTCGATCACCCGGGCCACCGTCTCCGGGGTGGCGGCGAGCAGCGTGTTGCCGTACGACCTGGCCATCGCCGCGTCGACCGAGGCGACCATCGTCCGGTACGGCCCGGCCGGGTCGGCGCCCGCGCCGAGCGACTCGGCGGCCACCGCCCCGAAGCCGGTGCGGATCAGCCCCGGCTCGACGATCGCCACGTCGATGCCGAACGGCCGCACCTCCTGGCGCAGCGCGTCGGAGATCGCCTCGACCGCGTACTTGCTGGCGTGGTAGAAGCCCCCGCCGGGGAAGACCAGTCGGCCGCCCATCGAGCTGATGTTGACGATCCTGCCCCGGCCGGCCCGGCGCATGCCGGGCAGCACCAGTTGGGTGAGCCGGCTGAGCCCGAAGACGTTCGTCTCGAACTGGGCCCGGACCCGGTCCATCGGGGCTTCCTCGATCGGGCCGTACTCGCCGTAGCCGGCGTTGTTGATCAGCACGTCGACCTGCCCGTGCTCGGCCTCGATCGCGGCGACGGCGGCGCGCATCGACTCCTCGTCGGTGACGTCGAGGGGGAGCAGCCGGGCGCCGGCCTCGGCCAGGTCGGCGATCGCCTCGACCTTGCGGGCGGTGGCGTAGACGGTGAACTCCGATCGGCGGGCGAGCTGGCGCACGGTGGCGCGGCCGATGCCCGAGGAGGTGCCGGTGATCAGGACGGTGGTCATGACGGGGCTCCAGGGTGGGAGAGGCCGGCGACGACCAGCGCGACGCCGTCGCGCAGCCGCTGCCGGGGCAGGTCGGGGTCGGTGAGGTCGGCCTCCAGGCCGCGGGTGAGCGCGACCAGCACGTCGGCCACCGCGCGGGCCCGCGGCCCGGCGGCGTCGGCCAGCGCGCCGGCCACCACGTCGGTCAGCTCCCGGGTGTACGCCTCGACGAGGTCGCCGGTGAGCTTGGTGCTGGTGTCGAGCAGCTCGGCGGCGTGCCGGCTCTCCCGGTGCAGCTTGAGGGTCAGGTCGAGCTTGGCGCCGAGCACGGCGTGCAGCCGTTGCTCGATGGACGCCGCCGGGTCGGCCGCGGTGGCCCGGGCCTGCGCGAGGGATCCGGCGAAGAGCCGTTCGGCGAGCCGGCGGTAGGCGTCGTCCTTGTTGCGGACGTACTGGTAGACGGCGGGACGGGACATGCCGGCCGTGGCCGCGATGTCGTCCATCGTGGTGCGGCGCACGCCGTGCCGGGTGAAGCACTCGTAGGCGGCGGCGAGGATCGCGTCCAACCGTTCGTTCGACACGCTGACATTGTTTGCACAGAATGTCAGACCGTCAAGCGTGTTCGCGGTCACGTCGCATTCCCGGCACGGCGGGAGTGTCAACCAGGGTTGACAGGCGGGCGCCGTCAACGTAAGTTGACAGCATGAGTCAGGCGACGGAACTCGCGGCGGCCGCCGGCAGCACCGACCCCACGGTCGGGCTCCGCGCGGTCCTCGCCCTGCGCCGGCTCCTCGAACGGCTCGAGGTGGTCCAGGTGGACAACGCCCGTCGACAGGGCTGGTCCTGGCAGGACATCGCCGACGCGCTCGAGGTCAGCCGGCAGGCGGTCCACAAGAAGCACGCCGGGCGACCGGCGGTCAGAGGATCCTGGGAGGCGTGATGTTCGAACGGTTCACCGACCGGGCCCGCACGGTCGTCCGGCGGGCCGTGGACGAGGCCCGGGCCGAGGGGCAGCGCCCGGTCGGCACCGAGCACCTGCTGCTCGCCCTGCTGGCCGACGGCGACGCGCTCGCCGCCCGGCTGCTGGCCGACGCCGGGGTGAGCGCGGACGACCTGCGCGCCCGGATCCGGCGGCACACCGCGCACGGCGGCACCGGCCTGGCCGAGGCGGACGCCGCCGCGCTGCGCGAGATCGGCATCGACCTGGCGGCCATCGTCTCCCGGATCGAGGAGTCCTTCGGCCCGGACGCGCTGCGCGAGGCGGTCCCGGCCCCGCGCCGCCGCTGGGGCCTGCGGCGGCACGTGGGAGGCCCGTTCTCGCCGCGCTCGAGGAAGGCGCTGGAGCTGTCGCTGCGCGAGGCCCTCCGGCTGCGCCACCGCCACATCGGCACCGAGCACATCCTGCTCGGGCTGCTCCGCGAGGGCGGCGGACTCGGGGCGCTGGTGCTCACCGAAGCCGGGGTGGACCTCGACGACCTGCGGCGGCGGGTGGAGATCGCGCTGCGGACGGCGGCCTGACCGGTGGCCGGCGACCAGGGCGAGCGGTTCCCCGCCGAGACGGCCCGGCAGTGGCGGGAGTGACTGGAGGGGCACCACGACTGGAGGGGCACCACGACCGGGTCTGGCTGGTCACGTCAACTACCCGCCCGTGAATGGGTGGGCTTGCAGATCAACTCCGCTGCTGGGTGCAACGAGGTGCCGCGTGTGGGCGATTGACTGCTCCCCAGCTGTCCACACCGCGCTGGGCGATGT
>NZ_JBNCLC010000047.1:0-12836 GCF_049844475.1 Micromonospora sp. DT47
GGGCCGATCGGACGGAAGCCGAGGCGGAGATCAGACGCTCACAGGAACGCGCCCGCCAGCCGACCTCTGCCAGATGAGTACCAGCTCCGCCCCGACGGGCACGTCGGCTACCGGCCTGGCGGCACCACCTGACCGGGTTGCTGGCCTACCTGGACCGCTGGCTCCGCTCGTAACGCCGAGTGCTGCTGTCACCGGCCACATCTTGATCGAATAGCGGCAGCCGGCGGCCGTACCGGTCAGCGCGGCGACCCTTCAGACGGTGGGGTCGGCGGGAGGGCCGGCTGGCCGCGCACGTCGGCCCCGCCGAACTGGGCTGGGACCGGCACCGTCAGGTGCTGGGCCAGGTTCATTCGGGTCTCGGCCGGGCCGGGAACGGGGTGAGGCGCGTTCGCCAGATCCTGGTCGTTCGGCACGCCCGACACCATAGGGCGGCGGGTTCCCGAGGTCCGGGTCGCGGTCTGCTGAGATGGGTGCATGATCGGTGATGAGCTGACGGTGGTGGTGGACCGGCTGCGCTGGGATCGCCGGCGGGATCCCTACCGGGGTCGGCGGGAGTACTCGCAGGCCGCCCGCCAGGTGGCCGGGGAGTGTGGTGAAGTTGGAGTGCGACGGTCCCGGCTGGCCCCGTGTCGTGCTGAGTGAGTTCGCTCCGGCGCTGGGCGAGCGGGGGATCGCTGAGGGTGGAGCGGCTGGTCGCCGAGCGGGCACGTGTCGCCGACCCGGAGTCGTGGACCGCCGCGTTCGCGGTGCGTGACCTGCGCGAGCAGCTCGCCGAGGTGTCGGGCGACGTGGACCGGTACGTCGCCGTGCTGGCCGAGGAGCTGGTCAGTGCCGTGCAGTATCAACGGATCGCCGAGGCGCTTGGTGCCGCCGGGCGCCGGGACGAGGCGATCGACTGGGCCCGGCGGGGCGTGGCCGCCAACGCGCGCTCGCCGTACACGGACCGGCTGGGGAACCTCCTGGTCGACATGCTCACCGCCGCCGGTGACACGCCGGGTGCTGTGCGGGTCCGGCGGGAGGAGTTCGAACGGCATCCCACCGCCATGGCGTACCGATCGCTGACCGACACCGTGGCGACGGCAGGCGGGGACGATCCGACGGGGTGGGCGATGGGGGTGCTGCGCGACCGGATCACCCAGCAGCCGGCGTACGCCTCCGAGCTGGTCGACTTGCTGCTGGCCGTGGGACGTGACGACGAGGCCTGGCAGGAAGCCCTGCACCACCGGCGGTGGCTCGGCGGGCCGCAGTGGCAGACCCTGCTGCAGCGGCGGGCCGCGACGCATCCGGCGGAGGTGATCCAGCCGTACCGGGACCTCGTCGAGCAGGCGATCCTCAACTCGGCCGACAAGCGGCGCTACCGGCGGGCCGTCGTGCTGCTAACGGCGCTGCGGGCGGTGTACCAGGCGGCCGGAGAACCCGCAGCGTTCCCGCGCTACCTCGCGGAACTGCGCATCGAGCACAAGCGCCGACCGACGTTCATCAAGACCCTCGACGCCGCTGGGCTGCAGCCGACCGGCCTCCCGATCCCGGGTTAATGGAGCAGGGGCCACATCACGGCGTCGGTCCCGTACCGGTGAAGGAACGGGCCGGCAGCCTCGCGGCCGGGTGGGCCGCGGAACTACCGTGGTCGCCGACGACCACGGCATCCGGGAGCGGACAGATGCTCGACGTACGCCAGCTCGATCTCGAGGAGATCGCTACGGCGCTGCAGGACCAGAGCGCGTACGAGTACCGCTGGCTCATCGATCCGGCCAGCGGAGAAATCATGATGTGGACGGCCGACGGCGGCATCGACGGGAAGACACCCATCGACCTCGACGAACTCGACCTGGTCCCCATCGAGGCGCTGCCGCCCTCCGTCTGGCACCGCGACATGGCCGACTTCGCCGAGCGGGTCAGCGACGAGCAGGCGGGACGCAGGCTCCTGCGGGCCATCCAGGGCAGGGGCGCCTTCCGCCGGTTCAAGGACGAACTGCACGAGGAGTATCCGCACCTGCTGACGGCCTGGCACGCCTTCCACCACGCCCGGGCAACCCGCCGGGCCATCGACTGGCTCCTCGACAACCACGTCATCGATGACGCTGCCGCGAGTAACTGCCGGATGGAGCACCCCGACCCGGACGTGCCGTGAGACGAACGGCCCCAACTGGGTGGGCTCAGGCGGAGCAATTGTCAAGAGTTGTGGATTAGTGGATCTTCAAAGTGTCTGCTGAGCGTCACCGATGGTCCGGGTCGCCGGGTGTCCGTTGAGGTTCCCCTGGCCAACGAGTTCCGTACCTGCCGCCGCAGGCGGTGTGGCGCCCAGGGGGAACTCGCAGACGGTGCGCCAGGGGCTTAGGTCCGGCGTTCCGGCGATGAGCCAGACCATGTCGACGGCCGCGTCGATCGGCAGGTGCGCGGAGACGGTTTCCGCGGCGTGGCTCAGCACGGGCTTGGCGGCGTCGTGACCGATGGTCAGGTGCGGCACCACCTCGGTATACGCCCCGGCATACGGGGGTGTCTCGGGAAACCGCTGCCACACCGCCGTGGTGAGGTCCCGGAACGGACGATCTGGCTGCGGAGCAAGCCAGACGACCGTGTCACCGAACCAGCCGACGTGGGTCAGCGCAACGTCGAACCGCGGTATCCCGGCAATGGTCTCGCGCAGCACGGCCAAGGCCTGGTCATTGATCTGCTGCGGAGGCAGGAACGGGTAGAGGACGGTGACGTGCGCCGGCACGCCCCACGAGGCAGCCCGGTCGAGCGATGCCCGGAACCGGCCTACCGCCTCCTCGGCCTCGGGTATCGGCACGATGAGCGCCGTCTGTGTCGGTTCCATCCCCGTAGTTTTCCCATCATGGCCGGTGGCGGTCTACTGGATTTCGCCACCGGTGCTGGGTAGGGCACCTCACCGCTAAATTCTGTGCCGCTGCTCCTCGATCCCGGAGCAGGAACGTCTGGGTCTCGGGGCGCTAGGTGGCGCAGACGGTCATCGGTCAGGCCGCCACATCGATGCGCTCGACGAGTACGCCGGGCTCGAAGCTTCTGGACGAGGGTGGCGATCTGGTCGCGGCTCATGGTGCGCGGGCTTGAGCTTGGGTTGTTGAGCATGGCGAGGGTGCCTTCGCTTAGCGATCGCCGAGGCTGGCCACGATCCTCCGTCACGAACGCTTGCGGCCTGCTCGCCCCGGCCAGCAAAGGCGACCCGGAGGCAGGGAAGCCGGATGCTGCTGCGGGTCAGGTTTCACCCACGTCCGGCGCGCGGCCGCCCGAGGGAAACTACAGCACCAATGAGCTGACGCGGGAACGGATGATGAAGGTCGGCGCTCGCACGGTACGTATTCGGTCGACGAACGCAGACGCTTACCGTGCCCTGCTGTGGCGTCTTGACGTTGGTCTAACGTCCGACGGTGCGATGCTGAAGCTCGACTTTCCAAAGGACGGACCGACGACCTGTGGGAGCGACGTGTCCTGCTACCTGGGAGTCATCAAATTCGGCGCGGTGCCGTTCACAAAATTTCTGTTGGGTTGGCGCTGTACGAGATCGGCCGCAGACTTGGGCTGTGAGCCTCTCCGTCCGTCCTAGCACTTGCCTGTCACCTCGAAGGCTCCGGCGGTACGGAGGACATCGCCTTCTCCTGCCGAGGGTGACCCCGGGACGCAGAGCTCATCCAGCGCGTCCAGGACGCCGCCGGCCGTGGGAGTTCACGCTGACGCGGGGGGTGGGCCGGTATAGCCGCTGCTCCACCGGAACCGGTTGTTCGGCTGGGCGTACTCCTCGACCACGTGCGCGATCCAGCCCGCCGCCCGGGCGATCGCGAAGATCACCTCGCCGGCGCTCGGCCCCATGCCGGTCGCGTGCGCCAACACGGCAACGGCGAAGTCGACGTTGGGCAGGGCGCCCCGCCGCACCGCCATTGCGATCAGGTCGTCGACGGCCCGCCGCAGGTCACCCTCGAGCGGCAGTTCCGCGACAAGATCGAGGAGGGCCGCGCCGCGCGGGTCGCCTTCCGGATACAGCGAATGCCCGAACCCGGGCAGGCTGCCGGTCCGCAGCCATTCGACGATCGCGGCCGGCGCCCCTTCCCGCAGCGCCGCCTCGATCATCCGGTACACGCTGCTGCCGACGGCTCCGTGCATAGGGCCGTCCAGCGCGCCGAGGCCCGCCAGCACCGCCGCGTACGGGTTCGCCCGTGTCGAGGCTGCTACGCGTACCGCGATCGTCGAAGCGGCCAGGTCGTGGTCGGCGAGCAAGACGAGTGCGGCATTGAGCGCCCGGACACCCTCCGGGGACGCCGGCGTGCCCGTCAACCGCAACCACAGACGGGTCGCGAGGCTGTCGTCAGCGGGTGCCTCGCCTGCGAGGGGCAGAGCGTCGACCATGGTCGACAGCAACGCGGGCGCGAGAGCCGTCACGGTGGCGGGCGCCAGGTCGAAGCGCAGCGGGTCCATTGCGGCCGCGACGGCGACGATCACCGGCAGCCGGTCGAAGAGTCGGGCCTGCGCGGGCAGGTGGTCGCTCGCCCGCCTCGCCCGTCCGAGGGTTTCTGCTGACGCCGGGAAAGCCGGCTTCTGCCGCTCGCCCGTCCACAGCCAGTGCGCGACCTCCTCAAACGGAGTCACCGGCGCGAGCGTCGCGACATCCAGTCCTCGGTAGTGGAGTCGCCCGTACGCGATCAACGTGATGGCGGTCCGCATCGCCGGGGCGGCATCGCGTCCCGGCCGGGTCGCCTGTGTGCGGGCTGCCAGTCGCTCGACGTCGGCTAGCCGGAAGCGGCTGATCCGCTCGCCGGGAACCTTGACCTTGGCAAGCAACCCTCGGCTGACGTACGCGTAGATCGTCTCCGGCTTGATGCGCAGGCGAAGTGCCACCTCGTCGGTTGTCAGCAGCTGATCCTCGGACATGTGGCCATGGTCTCACATTGACTGGATCAATGTTGACTGGCTGCGTCGGTCGGCGAGACGCTGCCTGCATGGCTGACACCATCACCGTTCCGCGCGGGCTCGCCGGCGTCGTGGTTACCGACACCACGATCGGCCACGTCCGCGGCCTCGAGGGCTTCTACCACTACCGGCAGTACTCGGCCATCGACCTGGCGGAGCGCCGCACCCTGGAGGACGTCTGGGCGCTGCTCATCGACGGTTCCCTGCCTGCCGAGCCCAAGGCGCTACACGAGGAGATCGCCCCGCTGCGCCACATCCCGCCCGCGGTTGCCGCTGCGCTGCCCGACATCGCCACGGCATCGAAGTCGCCGGACCCGATGGGCGGCCTGCGCGCCGCGCTGGCCGTCGCCGGCCTCGCCGCCGGAGCCCGCCCGCTCTACGACACTTCGCCTGCCGAACGGCGAGCGCAGGCCATGGCGCTCTGCGCCCTTACGCCCAGCCTGCTAGCAGCGTTGTTTCGCCTGCGAGCGGGCTTGAAGCCGATCGCGCCACGCGACGACCTGTCACACGCGTCGAACTACCTGTACATGATCACCGGCGAGGAGCCGTCCGAAGTTCACGCCCGAGCGATCGAGCGCTACCTCATCGCGACCGTTGATCACGGCTTCAACGCGTCAACCTTCACCGCCCGCGTCATCGCCTCCACCGGCGCCGACATCTACGCCTGCATCGGCGGTGCCCTCGGCGCGCTCTCCGGCCCGCTGCACGGCGGAGCTCCCAGCCGGGCCCTCGACACCCTCGACGCCATCGGCTCCATCGACCGGGCCGACTCGTGGTTGCGGTCGCGCATCCTCAACGGTGACCGGATCATGGGGTTCGGGCACCCGATCTATCGTACGGAAGACCCACGGTCGCGAATGCTCAAGGGGGTCGCCCAAGCCCTCGGCGGGCAACTGGTGGACTTTGCCATGGCCGTCGAGGAGCGGGTGCTGTCATTGCTCGTGGAGCTGAAGCCTGGCCGGGAACTGCACACCAACGTGGAGTATTACGCGGGCGTCGTCATGCACCTGTGCGGGCTGCCCCGGGAAATGTTCACACCGACCTTTGCCACCAGCCGCGTCATCGGGTGGTGTGCGAATGTGTTGGAGCAGGCCCAGGACTCGAAGATCATTCGGCCGGATTCGCGATACGTGGGCCCTCGCCCGCCACAACCGGTGCTGTGAGAAGGCCAAATGCCCGCCTCCTCGCGGCCGTCCGCGATGGGCAGCTCGTCGCCCGCCCATCGTTCTTCCAGCTCCAGGCCGTCCGGACGGCCCGCATCGCTGGCACCCCACTGCACCTGATCGCGCACGAGGACGTGCTGATCGTCCGCAAGCCGGAGCCCGACCCGCACGGCGCCGCAGATGAGTGACGCCTCCCTGCGGAACATCGGTATCCGCGTCTGCCTGCCCCGGGAGGTGGCGTGAGTGACCACCCTCCCGGGCCGCGCATCGGATCGCTGTGCACCGGATACGGCGGACTCGACCTGGCCGTCGAGCTGGTGCTCGGCGGCCGCCTCACCTGGTACGCCGAAACCGACCGGCACGCCCGCGCCGTCCTCGAGCATCACTGGCCCGGCGTACCCAACCTCGGCGACATCCGCACCGTCGACTGGAGCGGCGTCGCACCCGTTGACATCCTCACCGCAGGCTTCCCCTGCCAGGCGGTCAGTTCGGTGCTCGCGGCGGTCGTCTTGGCAGGTACAGCGTCAAGCCGGAGGTGGTCAGACCGCCTACTGGCACCCGCTGCCAGCCCGCTACCCAGTCGGGCGGGGCGGCGTCCTTGACCAGCAGCGCGAAGGGCCCGGTCGCCGCAGCCTCCCGCAACTGCGCCGTGCTCACGTTGCGGTTGTACCCCCGGTCCTCCAGAGCGCGGCACCTCGCGTAGTAGGCAACGGGGATGGCTTCGTGGCCGGAGATCACGCAGGGCGGTCGTATTCCGTGCGACTGCAGCGTCTGAACGACGCGCGTCCAGTCCCCGCGGCCCCGGGACTGCTCCGACACGACATGGTGGAGGATGCCGGCCTGGATGGCGAGGTGGCCGGCGAGGCCCACTGCGGCGGCGGCGGCGACCAACCGTCGCCACCTGCGAGCGGCCGCTGACAGGAGTACGGCAAGCCCGGACGCGGCGCAGACGAGAGCCACCGCGTACGTCGGAAGTAGGAACCGGGGTGCCGAGTAGCCGATCAGGAACAGGTAGGGAAAGGCCATCGAGGCCGCGACCACGACGGGCAGCCACGCGGTCCGTGCCGTGCCCGCCCGGTGGGCCGCCCGGACACCGAGTGGCACCAGCACGGCGAGCGCCACCCACCACAGCGCGGCCGGCCACCGGAATGGGCTGTCGCACGGGCGGCAGAGAATCGGCCCGTCCAGGGTGCTGATCACGTGCCCCAGGGAGAACTGGAGGCTCGTCCCGCCCTGCACGTGGCCGGCCTGACGGATGCGCTCCAGCAGCCCCCCGTAGCGCAACTCGGCTTCGACCGCCCACGGCGCGCCGCCCACCGCGAGGCCCGCGAGCACCGCCGCGGCCAGCCGCCACCGCCGAAACGTCTGCACCGCGACCGTGGCGCCGAGCAGCGGAAGTCCGAGCCAGAAGGCGTCGGCCGGACGCATCAGGGCGGCCACCGCGAGAGCCGCGACAAGCCCGAGGTACGCCCTGGGCCGGGCTGGTTCGGAAGCGGCGAGCAGAAAGCACCCGACCGCCGCGACCGCCGCCATCGCGGTGTAGTGGTTGGGCATCGCGGCGTTGGCGTAGAAGAGGGCGATCCAGAGGCTCGCGTACAACCCGGCGGCCAGCGCGGCGATGCCCGGCCGCCGCGACAGCCGGGACCACACCCAGAACGCGAGCCCGAGCGTTGCCGCCGCCGTGGCGGTGAGGAACAGGCGGAGTGCGAGCGTGGAATCGAGCCACGACGCGACCGGCCACACGAGCAGGGTGACGCCGCGGGCACGCGGGGCACTCATGAAGGCTGCCGGCGCATGACTGCCGTACTGGCTCACGTAGACGACCTCGTCCCAGCCGAGGTCGAGGGTCGCCGGCACAGCGATCAGGGACGCGGCGGCGAAGATCACGCATACCGCTGCCAGCGGTCGGACGTCGGACCGGGAAGTCACGGATGGGGAGAGCACCAGGGCCTCGCTCGATTCACGCCAGGCGCGTCGCCTGACGAGGAGTCGTGGAAAACGCGTCGGGCGGCCGTCCCGTCGCCGGGTGCCACGGTGCGCGTGGTGGCCCGGCCGGCGGATGGACGCGGCAACGAGATCGCGGGCTCGTACCCACCAAGTGTCCGAGCAGTTCTCACACTAGTCTGTACCCGAACTTGACGGACCTTCTTCGCGAATCCGGCCAGTTCCGGGACGGGAGAAGCGCTATGGCGCCCGCCCGTGCCATGACCGCGCCGAGGGTCTCGACCAACGCCCGGCACCTGGCCAGCCTGCTCGCCGGGCAGGGCCGCGTCGATGAGACGATCGTGATCCTGCCGACCCTGGTCGACGCCGCGACGGGGACGTTGCCGGGCAGCCGGCGGACGCCTGCCGAGGCCGTGAGCAGCAACGATATCGCCATCCGACGCCTTTGACCTCCCAGTGAAGACCACAGTGGCCACTCTGCTTCGGGCAGGCAATCGACCCGCGTCGACAGCCGTGTCGAAGCCCTAGGCGGGTCAGGAGCGAAGCTGCTAAATCGACGCCTGACTCTGCAGCCTGCAGCACAGGTGCCGGTGTAGGTCCCAACGCTGAGACTCCGATCCCATCAGCAGTGCGCTGACCAGGCCTCCCTGCTCGGTGACCTCTTCGGCGGACCCGAAGGAGCCCATCTTTTCTCTGCTCGGCAGGCCAACCGTGTCCGGCGGACGGGGGTCACACCACGTCGGCTGCATCGACGTGCTGGCCAACATCGCTGGCAAGCAGCGGGAGCGCTCAGACATGGCCGATTCTGAGCAGGGAGCATCTCGACGAGAGGTTCAAGTCGACACTTACTCGCTGTTGGCTGTGCCGAGCCGCCTTGGCGCATATGCCGGCTCGGGTTTGCGCGTGGGTAGCCCGGGAAGCCAGCGGACGACGGGCGGTGATTGGACAGGGGGAGGTTGACATGGCTGACCGGGAGCAACTTCACGACCTGCGCCAGCAGGCACACCAGGCGGGCATCGAGGGCAACTCGAAAATGACCGAGAACCAGCTACGGGAAGCGCTGCGCAAGGTCGGCAAGGGCGCCGATCCGCAGATGGCGAAACGGGAAGCCAAGCGCTGACCCGCCCGCGCCGACGCCAGCACTGGCGGTGCTGGCGTCTGCGTACGGGATGCGCTTGCTGGCGGTTTAGCTCATGGTGGCCAGGAGGCCGCGGCATGCCTGCTCGCAGGCGTGGCAGGTCTCTGCGCAGATGCGGCAGTGCTCGTGCTTGTCCGCGTGTCGGGCGCCTGGACGGAGGTGGCCAACGAAAGCTCTGCGCCGGGCGAGACGCGCGAGGGTCGGGGTTTTCGGGACCTCCGAGCCCCTGTGGAGGGCTGGTTCGACGGGCGAATTGGGGGAGCGGACTGGGTGCAGTGGGGTGCTCCGAACGGGGCGCAACTGCGCTCAACCGCATTGACTCGGCATGAGTGTCGAAGCCTGCGTGCTGCGGCCAAAGCCGCGGGCACAGTCAACGCCCGGCGGCGCCCTAGCTGTCGGCGTAGACGAGGTCCATGGTGTCCGTGCGCCCGGACCAGCGGAGTTCGAGGTGCCAGCAGCCCGCCCGCGGCATGTCGATGATCGATGGGCCCGGACCGCCGGTGACCTCCCGGGTCACCCGCGTGTCGGTGCCGTCCAGCGTCGCGGTGATCGCCAAGGTAGCCGGCGACGTCGTGTCGGACGACGTCGTGGCAGGACGGGAGACCCACAGGATCTTGTTGTTGGACCCGTCGTCTCTGGCCTGCGCTAGCGGGTAACCGAACAGCACCGCGACGATGTCGCCCTTCGCGCCGAAGACGTGCGGGATCCGGGCGTCCCCGCTGAACCCGGCGTCCGCCCAGTCGGGCAGGGACCCCGTCTCGACCCGCGAGCCGCAGCCTGTCGCGGCGCTCGCCGCCGCGCTCGCCAAGGCCGTGGTGGCCGCAGCGCCGACCGGCGTGGCTGACGGGCCCGTGGTCGTGCACCCCGCCAGCAGGACCACCGACCCCAGCACTAACCTGCCCCTTGAACCCATCTCGCGCCTCCGGATAAGCGTCGTGCCTGCCGACGACTCGACTCGTGCATCCCACTATCAGGACACCGGCCGGGCCGTCCGGGTTCCTTACCGAGCCTCCCGGGTGGTCGGCCGGCTGGCGGCGGCGTCGCTGACGGTGTCGGATCAGACTGCCGCTGAAGCCAGGGCATGGCCCCATCGTCGTTGACGATCGCTGCGGATGCGGGCGCGTCGCGCCGTTTTGGCGATGCGGACGTCGGCTCGGGGTGGGTTGGATCTACAGGCTGGAGGGATGCCGTGCCTCGTGCGCGCGTCGCCGGCCTCCTGCTCGCGGTGACCAGCCTGCCCGCCGTGTGGCTGATCACCGCGGTACTGGCGCTCTCCTGCTGCCGTCCACCCGCGTCAGATCTACGTGACGCGAAGGACCGCACCGGACCCAGTCCCACCACCAGTATGGGTCCGGTCTTGGTCGCCCCTGAGGTGCGCCGCGGCGGCAAGGGTCGACTGCTCCTGTGGCCGGCACGGGCCCTGGCACCGTCTTACGCGGTGACCTGACGGCCGTCGACCTCGAGGTGGACTTTGTGAGGGTAGAAGCAGAGGTGTTCGGCGGCGGCCAAGCCCTCGGGGAGCGGGTGTGGCAGGCTCCACGCCGCATCGGATACCCGTTGTCCCTCGGCGTGCAGGTGCCAGTGTTGCCCGTCGCCCTTGTAGGGGCATTCCGAGACAGTGTCGCTGCGTTCCAGGACACCAAGATCTACGTCGGCGAAGGGCAGGTAGTAGCGGATCGGGGTGCTCGTCTCGAACAGCAGCTTTGGCCGGGTGGACTCGGCGATTACCCGTCCGGCGTGGCGGACCACGACGTGGCGTGATGCGGTGCGTACGTCGACGCGGTGGTAGGGATCGCGGACGTGGCCGTAGATAGGTTCGTCCTCCTCGAACCAGCGATCCATGGCGGCGAAGGCCACCGAGACGTATCCGTGCAGCGGCGGGATCGCGTCGTCGCTGTCCATGTAGGCGGTGACCGCGCCAGGTGCGGTGCGCTGGCCCGCCCGCACACTGAACTGTGCCCGGCCGTGCGCGTCGGGTTCGGCGGCTGACAGCAGGTCCTGGTCCAGGTCGTCGAGGGGATAGAAGTGTTGGGGCAGGCACCCGGTCTCGTGCAGCACGATTCCGCGTTGGCTGTCCAGCACGGTCCGCCCGGCGAACACCGCCCGCATCCGGCGGGGCCAGGGTTCCCAGTAGCGCACGTGCTCCGGGGCGGGGAAGTCGAACCCGCCGCGCTGCCTGGCGAATGGGGCGTGCCCGAATGTCAAGGACATCGCATTTTCCTCTCGCGGTATCGCCCGGTTACGAGTATGCCCGCCGCATCAACCGCCGCAAGGCGTACCACGACTGCGGCCAGCCGTGCAGGGACAACACCCATCGGCGCCCTGTCTGCCAGGCTACGGTCCTGACTCCGCTCCCCGCCACGGAACCAAGGACGTCGGGTCGACGCGCTGCCACATCCACCGCCTCCGATAGCGCGACATGATCGGCTCGCCGAGCAGCGGGATGCCCACTGCGGTGACCGCGACGGGCCAACCCGCGGCAGACCGCTGTTGAGAACAGCGACGATGAGGAACCCGCCCCATAGGGACAGTAGGTGAAGGGTGCCGTTGCGTTGTGGGATCGACGGACGTGTTGAACGCGTGTCGGGTCCGAGGTCGGATCGCTTGGGCGAGTTTGGTAAACGCAGCGGCGACTCGCGTGGCCGGCGGGTCTCGACGGCGAGTTCGTACTATCCGCGGCGCAGGTTCTGCATGAACGCGTGTCCGGCGATGATCACTTGGATTGTCTTGTCCGTTCGTAGTCCGCGCATCGGTCTCAACCGGTGTCTGAGCTGGCTGTGGTCGGCTTCTATCGGGTTGTTCGCGTGTTGCTCGACGTGGTGCCATGCCTGCCGGATCAACTCGTCGAGCACGCCGGGGTAGACCGGCGAGGCGTCGGTGACGACCTCGCTGGGTGTCATCTTCAACGTCGACAGCGCTCGTCGGACGAACCGCCGGGCCGCGTCGGCATCCCGGCGGGCCGAGACCAGCATGTCGATGACCTGCCCGTACTGGTCGACCGCCCGGTACACGTACCGCCACACCCCGTTGACCCGGACGTACGCCTCATCGACGTCCCACCTGTCGCCTGGTGAGTGACGGCAGGATCGGGCGGCGTCGCCCAGCAGCGGCGTGAACCGTTGCACCCACCGGACGGGTTGAACCGCAGACACCAGCGCACCGCGACGACGATCACCTCCGGCGGGAACCGAACCCGGCGAACGCCGACCTCGGAGGCAGCCACGAGTCAGGTCGGGTCGATGACTTCACTGCTCAAGACTGCCTCGATCATGCCAACCCTCGACGCAACAGAGCCCGCGGACGGCCCCGCCGCCGACCCGAGCGGCTCTACGCCGACCGGGCCTACGACTACGACATCCATCGCCGCACTGTTCGCGCCGCCGGCATCACCCCACACATCGCCCGCCGCGGCACCAAACACGGCTCCGGCCCGGGCGCGCATCGGTGGGTGGTCGAACAGGCCATCGCGCTGCTGCACTGGTTCCGCCGGCTGCGCGTGCGGTGGGAAATCCGCGACGACATCCACGAAGCGTTCATGAGCCTGGCCTGCGCGATCATCTGCTACCGCAGGCTTCCCAGATGATCATTCTGTTAGAGCCTGGTAAATAAGGGGTTCCGGGCGTCGGCTGGCCTCGTGGAGATTGATGATTGCGGCCGTACGGGCGTGG
>NZ_JBNCLC010000048.1:0-12204 GCF_049844475.1 Micromonospora sp. DT47
GGCAGGAAGGTCAGGGGATGTTGAGCCTTTCTCTGCTGGGGCAGTTCCTGTTGAAGGACACGGTGCTCCTCGGTGCCGCTCTCCTGACAGCTGCCGAGTCGCTGCGCGCCGCCCGCCCTCGATGATCCCCGGCAGGGCGCTCGGGGACAACAGATCCACTGGCACGGATGGGTCCCCTGACCTCAAGATCCGGACCGTGCGGGAACCGCCGTGCGGACTTGCGGTCCGTGCCGTGCCAGATCCGCGCCAGGACGGCTGGTGATCGACGGACAAGGACGGGAGTAGCGGGGAGTGGCTGACTTCCCAGCCCGTTGAAGACCTTTGCAGGTCGTCCGTTTTTGTGAGACCGCCCCTGGCGGTGTCGGAGTCGGCACAGCAGCGGAGTACAGCAACCCGCCGGACTGCAACGAGCCGTACAGCACCTGGCGGTGCTGGTTGACGTCGTACGCGATCTCAAGCATCTGGTCTGCCGCGAGCTGGGGTCAAATGGCCCGCGCATCGACGCCAACGGTGTCGGCGCGTTGCTACCTACTGGGGCGTGCCCCGCGGTTCCACTTTGACGCCGCGATGGATCAGCCACGAGGTTGCCGGCAAAGCGGCAAAGAAGCCGATGATCAACCCGATCTGGACAATGAGCCAAAACACCGGATTGCTAGGCTTCGGGGCCTCCGGGAAAACAAGATGATGCACCAGCGTCAGCCAAATAAGTAGGGCGAACTCGAAGACGGACACGGTCAGCAGGTCGGTTCTGGCAAAGGTCCTTATTGCAGTCCACACTCTTCGGCCACCTGTGTGAGCCTCAGCAGAATAGCGGAATAAGACGCCTACAAACACTGCGCCTACATAGTCGCCGATATATTCGTGCCACAACGTGTGGCCGCCTATCTCGCTGCCAACGCCGAAGATAGTCACCGTAGCAATAATGGTACCTAGGGTGCAGTGGGTACTACAGTGACAGGTTGCGATTACAACAGCAGCCCGTCGCGACCTCTTGGGCGGGTTGCCGTGCCGCTCCCTCCACCGGGGAGACTGGGGTTTACCCCACTTATTGTAAGTCGCGATGGCTGCTGGGCCGAAGTAGAGGGCGGTGACCGGCCAGATTAACTCCATGACCTTAACTGGCTGACGATATCCACCAACCAAGTCGTCAACAACGACAACGACGGCACTGACTAACCCCACAAAGAGTGTAGCCCACGAGAGCATCAGTAGCCATGTTGGTTGCATGATCATCTCCTTTCACCCCACGCACTCGATGAAATGCCGGTGGCGGCGGATGTGACAAGCTCGGGCCACCATGTGAGGAAAGCGACCCAAGATACCCACCCAAGTGTTTCAGATACCATCCGATTGTTAGCGGAAAAGTGCGTGCCTGCACTCGTGATTGCTGGATGAACGCAACCTGCCATACCGTGGCAGCCCCTCTTCGTTCACGGAAGATCGCGAGCCGCCACAATTTCCAAGATCGAAACGGTGATCAACGTAGCGGTGCTACCCGCTTGCCAACAACGAAGTACAGCAACCGCCGCGACCGAGCCGGACGATGAGCCATCGCTGCACTGCTTCTCGCCTCACACAAGATCGTATGCGGCCGCACTGCCGATGGTCCTGAGGTTGAGGCGAGCCGGGGACCGGAGGCGTGCCAGATCCGTGCCAGTTCGACAGGTGATCTCGGGGGATTGGCGGGGACTGGCGGGGAAAGTGGTGGACTCGCCGCCGGTCAGCGCCGGGCCAGGTCAGGCAAATTCGAGAGATCCCCCTGTCAGTGTGGGGGTCAGGGGTTCGAGTGCCCTCGGCTCTACCAGAAATAGGATCTGGTCGTATAGCTTTCGCGAAGGATTCAGTGCCAGAGCGCCCGTTTCGGCATCCTGCCCACCGTTCCTCCGCGTGGAGGGGTCCGCTGGCCGCGCGGGAACACTACCGGAGTGTCGGTCACGTTCCATGTAGATCCACGAAGTGCTTCCTGGCCTGGGCGCCGCGCCAGCCGGTGAAGCCCTCCGATCCCCGGATGCCGCTCACCTGAACGTCAGTGGCGTAATCCGGAGGGGTCACGTGGTATTGGTGAGCAGCCAAGCGGCGTCGATCAGGGCGATGTGCGACAACGCCTGGGGAAAGTTGCCCAGCTGCTCGCCCGTCCGCGGGTCGATCTGCTCGGCGAAGAGGCCCAGATCACTGGCCCGTCCGGCGAGGCCTTCGAACATCGCGATGGCCCGTTCACCCTCGCCAACGAGGGCCAGGCACTGCACCAGCCAGAAGGAAGCCAGGAGGAAACCCGCCGGATCGCCGGGCCAGCGCCGCACCAGGCCATCGCTGGACAGTCGCTTTTCAATGAGGTCGATCGTGGCGCGCATCCGCTCGTCGGTCGCGGGGAGGAAGCCAACCAGCGGCATGATCAGCACGCAGGCGTCGAGCTCGCCCGAGCCGAACGCCCCGGTGTAGGCGCCGACCTCGGCGCGCCAGCCCTGTTGCAGGACCGCTGCGCGGACCTCGTCTCGGGCCGATGCCCACCGGGCAAGATCCTCGGGACTGCCCAGCGCGGTGCCGAACCGCACCGCCCGGTCAAGTGCCACCCAGCACAGCACCTTCGACGACACGTGGTGCCGTTCGACGTCCCGCGCCTCCCACATCCCGGCGTCCGGCTGGCTCCAATCCCTGGCGGCCGTGTCGGCCAGCGCCGCCAGTAGCTGACGGACGTCAGCCGGCAGCGGATCCAACTGGTTCCGCAGCGTCCAGGCCGCATCGAGGACCTCGCCGGGCACGTCCAGTTGACGCTGTCGCCAAGCGTCGTTGCCAACCCATACCGGTCCGCTGCCGCCGTATCCGCGCAGGGTCTCCAGCTTGCGTTCGGTCAGATCGCGTCCGCCCTCGACGTCGTACATGATCGGAATGGGTTGGTTGCCCGGCTGGCCGACAGCTTGGGCGACCCGGGTGAACAGCCGGACCGCGTCGTAACGGCAGGCCGCCACCTTCAACGCGCGCAGGGTCAGGGCGAAGTCGCGCACCCATGTATATCGATAGTCGTAGTTGCGGTCCGAGCCCAGCTTTTCGGGCAGCGACGTGGTCGCCGCGGCAACGACCGCCCCGCTCGGCTGATAGGTCAGGCCCTGCACCACCAACGCACTGCGCCGGACAATCTCCGGGTACCGACCCGGGTAATTATGCGCCCGACTCCACGATTCCCAAGCTTCGATCGTATCGGCGAGCGCCGCGCCAACGTCCATCATCGGCGGCTGCCCCCCGCCGTACGTCGGGGTGTAGGCCAGCGCGAACGTCTCCCGTTGCCCTTCACCGACGGTGAACTGCGCTGACGCGCCACCGTCGCGGCACTCCAGGGGAACGCTGGCACTCATCGTCAACGTCGTCGAACCGGCCGTGACCGCCACGCCGCCGTCGTGCTGCGCAAGATACGCGATCACCCGACCGTACTCGAACCGTGGGGCGAACGACATGACGACCGGGACCCTGCCGGACAGTCCTTCCACCATCCGTAGCAGGACCCGGGGCGACCGCAGCCCAATGTCGTGCACCCGAGCACCGGGTTCCAGGGCCAGCGCGTCGGTCAAGGCGACCGTGCCCTGCCGCGTGGTGAAGACCGTACGCAGGACCAGGGTGTCACCCAGGTAGGAACGGTCGGCGTCGAACTGGTCGCCCGGCCGCACGAACCAGTGTCCGCCGTCGTCATCGAGCAGCCGGGCGAACACCGAAGGCCCGTCGAACCTGGCAGGGCACCACCAATCCACCGACCCGTCGCGACTGACGAGCGCCGCGGTCAGGCCGTCGGCGAGAAACCCGTGCTCACCGATCCGCTCATTGCTCACCGAACGACCCGCGACTGCGGACAGATCCCGACCGGCCCTTCCGCAGGACCCCTGCACCGACCGAACATGATCACCCCAAAGGCGCTCGCGTTCCCTCTCAGCACTGGGCGACTACCCCTGGCCCCCGGTTCTAACCCCCGAACTAATCGGTGAACGGGCTCAGCGTCGGGCCCCCCGCAGTGAGCCCTTTGCATGATGAAGGTGCAGGTCGCGATCGGCACAGAGTGCCGTTGTTGTAGATCGACGTGTGTTTCATCCGAGCCTCGGTCCCGGTGGGCAGCGGACGGTCAACCGGCTCCGCGGTAGATCGGCGCCTCGCCCTGGAAGGCGTCAGACGACTACGGCATGCAGGACGGTTCGGGCAACGCGCGAGCAGTGATCAGGGCCAGCCCGGCGGAGAGCGCCGGGAATGAGTACGGAACACCGACGAGAGATGATCGTGGCCGCGGCGCCGCCCCTGCTGGTCGAGCACGGGTCCGCCGTCACCACCCTGCAAATCGCCAAGGCGGCCGGGATCGGCGAGGCCACGATCTTTCGTGCCTTCGCTGACAAGGACGAACTGTTGGACGCCTGCGTGGCCGCCGCTCTGCGTAACGACCATGTTCTGGCCGAACTCGACGCCGTGCCGCTGGATCAGCCCTTGGCCGCCAGGCTGACCGAGGCAGCAGCTTCCCTGCACGCCTACCTCGACCGGCTGGGCGCGGTGATCGGCGCCGTGCACGCCAGCGGTCGCGGTGGGCGTGGCGAGCCGGGTGATCGCAGTGTGACCGGCGACCGGGCAACAGCGACCGAGCGCACCCATCGAGCCGTGATTCGCCTCCTGGAACCCGACCGGGCCTCGCTGCGACTACCGCCCGAACAACTCGCCGTCATCTTCCTCGGCATTCTCTTCGGCCGGCGGGGAGCGCCCGGCGGCGCTGAGACCCCGACCGAGACGCTGGTCGACGTGTTCCTGCACGGCGTGGTCGACACCGCGGCAGGTGCCCGATGAGCCCTATCCACCGCATCCGAGCGGTGATCGGTGCCGTTGGCGTGGCCGCGGCCCTCTGGACAGTTGCGGTCCCGCTGCTCGGACACCGGCTCACCGTCACCGGTGGACCACCCGGCCGGGAAACACTGGAGATCGGCCTTGCCCCAGTCGTGATCATCGCGCTGGCCGCCGCCGTGGCCGGCTGGGCGCTGCTCGCACTCCTGGAGCGGCTGCTGCCCCGATCCGCCCCACCGCGTCTGGACGATCACGGCGATCGCGGTTCTGCTCGTGCCCTTCGCGTCACTTCTGGCACCCGGCATGGATGCCGCGACCCGGATCACCCTCGGCGCCTTGCACGTCGCGGTCGCCACCGTCCTGATCCCGGCCATGACCCGAACCGCCGCCCTCCGGCCCTCACTACCGCGGGAGGCAACGAATGACCATCATCCTAAACCACCCGATCGTGCCCGCAGTCGACAACGAGAAAGCCGCCACGTTCTTCGCCGGCATCATGGGACTGACCTACTCCGGCAACGTCGGGACTGCACCCGGTTCGGTTGACTCCTGACCTGTGAGGATGTGTTCCTCGCTGGAAGGATGTCTGCCATGCCGAAAGCGTTCCCGCCGGAGTTCCGCCGTGACGTGGTCGCGGTCGCCCGTAAGGGTGAGGCGCCGCTGTCGCAGATCGCGAAGGACTTCGGGATCTCCGAGTCGTGTCTGCACCGCTGGCTGAAGATCGCCGACGTCGACGACGGGGTCCGCCCCGGCACGACCAGCAGCGAGTCCGCCGAGTTGCGTGAACTGCGCAAGCGGAACAAGCTGCTGGAGCAGGAGAACGAGATCCTGCGCCGGGCGGCGGCGTTCTTCGCCAGGGAGATCGCCCCAAAATGATGTACCCGCTGGTCCTCGACCTGGCCGCGGACGGGATCCCCGTCGCGGTGACCTGCCGGGTCCTGGGCTTCACCCCGCAGGCGTTCCACGCCTGGCGCAAGAATCCTGTCTCGCAGCGGGACTGGGACGACGCGCATCTGATCAACGCCGCCCTGGTCATCCACCGCGACGATCCGGCGTTCGGGTACCGGTTCATCGCCGACGAACTGCCAGCGCACGGCATCGCCGCCGGCGCGAACCGGGTGGCCAGGCTGTGCAAGGTGCAGAGCATCTGGTCGGTGTTCGCCAAGAAACGGGCCCTGACCCGCCGGGCCGGACCGCCGGTGCACGACGACCACGTGAAGAAGGTCTTCACCGCCGACGTCCCGAATTCGGTGTGGCTGACCGACATCACTGAGCACCCCACCGCCGAGGGCAAGCTCTACCTCTGCGCGATCAAGGACGTGTACTCCGGCAGAATCGTCGGCTACTCCATCGACATCCGCATGAAAGCGTCTCTGGCCGTCTCCGCGCTGCGAAACGCGATCCGGCTGCGGGACCCGGCCGGGACGGTGGTGCACTCGGATCGGGGTAGCCAGTTCCGGTCCCGGAAGTTCGTGAAAGCGCTACGCCGCAACGGTTTGATCGGATCGATGGGCCGGGTCGGCGCCTGCGGCGACAATCGCGGCGATGGAGTCGTTCTTCGCCCTGCTGCAAAAGAACGTCCTGGACCGGCAACGCTGGACAACCCGCCAGGAACTGCGCCTGGCGATCGTGACCTGGATCGAACGGACCTACCACCGCCGACGACGGCAAAGACGCCTCGGACGGCTCACTCCCATCGAGTTTGAGACAATCAACAGGCACGCACACGCGGCCTGAACCACTCAACCCCGCGAGTCAACCAAACCCGGGGCAGTCCCGTCCACCACTTCGCCCCGGTGCGCGTCAACCACCAACTCACCCTCGACTTCATGACCGTGGAAAACCCGGTCGGACTGCACCTGGCGTTCGACGTCGACCCGGCAACGTTCGACCAGGTCCTTGCTCGCCTGCAAGCCGCCGGCATTCCCTACGGCAGCGAACCCGACGAACCCGACAACGGCCGTATCGACCACCCACTGTGCGCCCGCGGCCTCTACTTCATCGACGAGGCACGCAACCTCTACGAACTCATGTCACCGGCGTAACCCACACCCACCGAACTCGGGATGTCGTCCAACCACGGCGCCCCGTTCGTTCTCCACCAAATGAGCCAAACCATCGTGATCATGCTGCTCGCGGTGTGCGCGAGCGGTCCGGGGATCGATGAGGGCGAGGCTCCAGGTAAGACAGCGGTCGACCAAGATCCGATGCCCCGACCGGCAGCCTCGCCGTGCTGCCTTACCCCGCCAGCATCCCGCTGTCGACCCGAACCCTGAATCACCTCGCCGATCGCATCCGCGCCCACCGCCACCAGCATCGATCTCGATGGCGGCGCCTCGATGCCGGCCGGAAAGCCCTGCTGGCCCTCGCCCGTGACGGGAAGGTCGTTCGTGGTCCAGATGGGGTCGTAGAGGGCGACAACCACGCCCATGGACGTGGCCAGGGGGCGACACAAGATATCGGACAGTCCCGGATGCGAGGTCTCAACTCCCTACTGTTGGCTGGTTTCTCGGCGCGCACCTGTATGCCGTCGCCGGGGAGTCGACACGACCAGGACGAGTGCGACGGCCACGCCGAGGCCGAGGCCGGTCACCAACCACAACGATGAGGACTTCTTCTCTTTCTCGGGTGTTACCAGGGTGCCAACGGACGCGTCGGGAGAGAGAGCGAAGCCCCAGTCGAGCAGGGCGATCGCCTCGCCCAGGCTCCCCAGTGGTGCGGTTTCCGCTCCGAGCAGGGTCACCGTGAGCCGTCGGCCGTCGCGTTCGGCCACGCCGACGTACGTCTGCCGGGCGAGTGAGGTGAAGCCGGTCTTCCCGCCCAGCATCCCCGGGTAGCGGTCCAGCAGGGTGTTGTCGTTGATGAGCTCGATAGCCGGCTTTCCCGGCTGTGCCGGTACCTCGGCCACCCTGGTTTGCATGTATCGCCGGAAGTCCTCCCGCGCGAACGTGGCCCGCGCGATCAGCGCCAAGTCGTACGCGCTGGTGTACTGACCTGGGCCATCCAGGCCCGACGGCGTCGCGGCGTGGGTCTGGTTCGCCCGCAGCCGGCGCGCTTCGTCGTTCATCGCGTCAACTCCGCCCTGCCTGCCTTTCTCGCCGCCGCCGACGCGGGCCAGCACGTTGGCCGCATCGTTGCCCGATTTCATGAGAAGCCCCAGCCACAGGTTCTCGATGGAGTACCGGCCACCATCGAGCACGCCCATCAAGGAACTGGCCGGGTCGAGATCGGCGAGGTCCTCCCGTTTCACCTCGACGACCTGCTTCGGGTCGAGGCGGGGCATCAGCGCCGCCGCGAGGAGCAGCTTCTGCACGCTAGCGGGCGTTCGGCGCTCGTGCGGGGCGCAGCCGCCGAGGACCTCACCACTGTTGAGGTCCGCCACCACCCAGGCGGTGGCGGTCACGGCCGGCGCCGACGGCGCACCCTCGTGGATCGCCAGTTCTGACGTCGCCAGCGCGTCGCCCCCGACTTTGCGGTGGGCGGGGTCGACCGGTGGTGGGGGCGGTGTGGCGGGTGGGGGCACCGGCGGCTGTGCTTTCGGGCACGGCACGGACGGCGCAGCGGTCGCCGGTGTCGGTGGCGCGGCCGCCACAACGGGCACGGCCACCATGGCACTCAACGTCGCGGCAGCAACGCGGAAAGTAGTCATGTTGAAGGACGGTAATAGTCAACGAGGTGGGCGCGGTTGGGTTAGGCAAAGAATGCCGCGATAACGGCCCTTGCTGTCCTCACAGCCGGGGAACGTTCCTTTGACCAGCTCGTGCCACGCACCCCTTGGTCCCGGGTGATCCGGGTGGCGGATCATGGGCGGTGATAGGTGCCGTTGGCGCCGCAGCGGGCCACGCCGGCGAACCCGACTCGATGAGCGCCAGGAGGCGTAGGTCCCGGACACAGACGAGGCCGACCTACCCCGTGGATCGAATCACCCAGGCGGCGCAACCGGGTCATGGACGGGATGCGGTACGCCTCTTACCCATTCGGACCAAACCGGAACGGACGGAAACGGTCGGTCCATTCCCGCCATCGCGCAATCCACGGGAATGTAGCCCATAAAGGGGTTTCTGAATCTCCAGAAATTGCGCGAATATTTGGGCGCCGTGGAGAGAATGTGGCGGGGAAGCCACGGAACGGGGGACACTATGGAGCTGAGGCGGCGGTTGAGGCAGTTGTCGCTGACCACCGCGGCCACACCGTTGGTGCTCGCCGGGTGCACCGCCGACCGCATCCCGGGCGCCCGGACGGCTGAGGGACCGGCGGGGCTGCCGGAACTGACGGTGACGCCTGCGGACCGGGCTCGGGACGTGCCGATCACCGCCGAGGTCGGTACCCGCGTCACCGGTGGTCGGATCAGCGCCGTGCGGATCACGGACGACAAGGGCATAGAGGTCAAGCCGGAGCCCCGCATGGACGCTTCGGCCGGGGTCCCGAGCACCAGCCTGCAGGGCCTGATGCGGGCGCCGGCCGTTGTAGTGCAGAGCGTATTCGCCGAGCGATCGGCGTAGATGCCGTTCGCCGAAGGTGAGTATGCGGTCGGTGAGCTCGGTGCGGGCGGTGGCGACGAACCGTTCGGCGTAGGCGTTCGCGCGCGGGCTCTGTGGTGGGATCTTGCAGATGCTGATGCCGGCGTCGGTGAACACGGTGTCGAAGGCGGCGCTGAACTGCCCTGCCCGGTCTCGGATCAGGACTGTGAACTGGTCGGCGCGGTCACCGAGGTCCATAAGCAGGTTCCTGGCCTGCTGGGTGGTCCACGGCCCGTCCCGATGTACGGTGACGCCGACGATGTGCACGTAGCGGGTGCCGACCTCGAGGACGAAGAACACGTACAAGCGCTGCAGCGTGAGCGCGCAGTCCACATGGAAGAAGTCGCAGGCGAGCATCGTGGCAGCCTGCGTGCGCAGGAATCGCCGCCATGTGGTGCGGTCACGGCGTACCGGCGCTGGTGGTATCCCCAGCTGTTTGAGGATCTGGCGGATGGTGGAGGCGCCGACGCGGTGTCCGAGGCCGAGCAGTTCGCCTTGGATTCTCTGGTAGCCCCAGCTGGGATTGTCCCGGGCCGTCCGCTCGACCAGACAGGCGATGGTTGGGTCGATTGGCGGGCGACCGGGCCGGTTCGGGTAGGTCCAGTGGTGGGCCACGAGCCGTCGATGCCAGGACAGGACGGTGGCCAGGGTGACGAGCCGATGACCGCGTTCTCGTGACGCAGGACCAGGATCTCGAGATCTTTGGCAGCGTTGGTCCGGGCGATGAGGGCAAGCCAGCCAGCGATGCGGCAGAACATGAGGTGGAGCAGTCGCAGCAACACGAATTTCGATCATGCCGGACGGTCGCTGGCGGGCACCAGGTCCGGCCAGGTCAACGAGGGTGACGGGATTCTGGAACCCCACAGGTTGCCTCTCGTGTGGCAGTTCGCGCCCCTGCTGGTAGCTGGTACGGCAAAATCTTCCTTATGGCCGTATAAGCCTGCCTAATCGCCCAAACGGGTCTGTCGGCTGTTCCGTCCCTTGCACCAACCGGTCAGGGCGTGCCGCACGGACCTTCTCGACCGAAGTCGATGTTCGCGTAACAGGACGGTGAGCAGATCATGACGTCAGGACTCTCGGGTACCAAGGCTTTGGTGACCGGTGGAACCAGTGGCATCGGGAAGGCCGCGGCTACCGAGTTGGCCCGGCTTGGTGCGCACGTGGTCTTGTCCGGTCGGGACGAGAACCGGGGCAACGACGTGGTGCAGGAAATTCGTTCGGCCGGGGGTCAGGCCTGGTTCGTGGCTACCGATCTTCACGACGAGGCCGCCGCGCGCTCGCTGGCCGTTCGGGGCAAGGAGCAGCTCGGGCAGGTGGATGTGCTGATCAACAGCGCTGGCATCTTCCCGTTCGGTCCTACCGAGCAGACCAGCGAGGAGACGTTCGACTCGGTGTACGCCCTCAATGTCAAGGCGCCATACTTCCTGGTCGCGGAGCTCGCACCCGACATGGCCAAGCGCGGCCGGGGCGCGATCGTCAATGTGACCACGATGGTCGCCGAGTTCGGCGCTGCGGGGATGGCTTTGTACGGGTCGAGCAAGGCCGCGATGGTGTTGCTGACGAAGTCCTGGGCTGCCGAGTACGGGCCCAGTGGCGTACGGGTCAACGCGGTCGGCCCCGGACCGACCCGTACCGAGGGCACCGCGTCCATGGGCGACGCGCTCGACCAACTGGCCAAGGGCGGACCGGCCGGACGGCCCGGCTCTGCTGAGGAAATCGCCGCCGCAATCACCTTCCTGGCCAGCGACCGGGCGAGCTTCATCCACGGCGCGGTCCTGCCGGTCGACGGGGGACGCACAGCCGTCTGAGTGATTTCCAACCGTCCGGTCTGCTCCGCGACGCCGCATCGCGGGGCGGACCGGGCCGGTCGACAGGCGCGACATCGGTACGGGGCGCGGGCATAGTCGCTGTTTGACCGCGACATGCAGGACAGGTCCCGGCTGGAACTCGCCCCACCGTCGGGGTCGGCACTCTGGCTGCTCAAGCTGCCGTTTCCCTAGGACGTCCTCCATGGCGGACCCCGCCCGACCTTCTGATCCGTAGAGGGCGCGGCCCTGGAGCAGTCGATCGAGCGCGTGCTCGGCATCCCGATTGTCGGCAACGCCAGGAACGATGTCACCGAGGTGTGGCGTCTGGCCGAGAGGCAGTTGGCCGAGCAGTACGCCGCCCACGATGAAACTCGACGCATGGGATTGTCGCTCAACGAGGCCCAGGACGTGCGCGCCCGCTTACCGGAGGCCCACGACGAGGTCGCGGGGCGCATCGAGGCCGCCAAGGAGAGGGTCGCCGAGCTGGAGACCCTGCTGCGCGAGCAGCAGAAAGCCGAGCGTCTGTTGGGTAATCTCGATCGGCTCCGTACGCAGGAATCCGACCTAGAGCTGCGCGAACAAGAGGCCGCGGACGCTGTCCAGGATTGGGACGCTTTCAACGAGCGGTTCTGCATGAAGGCAGGTCCGGCGATGATCACCTGTGCTGTCTCGTCGGTTCGTAGCCCGCGCATCGGTCTCAGCCGCGGTCCAGGACGCGTCGGTACTTCACTGCTCAAGCCTGCCTCGATCATGCCAACGCTCAACGCAACTGTGAGTCTCGGTTTGCGGCTCTGAGATTGTGGAGCCGTTCTCCCGGGGGCCGCGGTCTGACCCGCAACGCAACTGGCTCAGTCGATGCCTTCGCGCCGATCTGTCGGCTGTCGGTTCCGGGAGTACAAGCTGTCGCCGGACCGGTGGGCGTGTCCCGATAGGGGCCTTGCTGCAACAAGGGCACCATCACAGTTCTGACCGCCCTGCCGGCCCGGCGATGGCCATCCCCTCTTGGTCAGGATGGTGTGAGACACCGCGTGTGAGTGCGGGGTGCTGACCGAGGGCGGGATCGGAGATCCTGG
>NZ_JBNCLC010000049.1:0-11810 GCF_049844475.1 Micromonospora sp. DT47
TTTTCGCCTTTTTTCTCCCCCGGGCGCCCCCCCCCCGGCCCCGCGCCGGCCCGGCCCCGGCCTGCTGGCGACCTCCGGCCGGCATCGGCCGGGCCGGCCGGCCACGCTGACGGACGACCAGGACTCAGAAGACCTCGGGGCTCCGCCCCGAACCCCGACCCTCCTCAGAGATGCCGCCGCGGCTCACCTCGCCGGTCACCACAAGGGCTACCAGCCTCCCCGAACGGGGACCAGGTCGTTCGTCCGGTAGGGCGCTCCACCTGGTCCCCGTTCGGGGAGGCTGGACGGTCTGGCGACTGCCCGACGAGGAGATCCGCTGAAGCCAGCATGCCGTTGACCCCGCTGTCACCCGCAGGGCGGGAGAATGCCAGGGGGTCAGGTACCGGTTGGGGGCAACGCTAATCTCGCCGCGCAGTCGGGGTAGCCACTGGAATTCAGGCGTGTAAAGATCGCGCCGTGCTCACCTCGTCAGAATCCCCCGGTGCCGCCGTCGTGTTGGTCTTTGTGCTTTTCGGCATCGCTGGCATAGCTCTAGGCATCGGAATAATCGTCACGCGGCGTGTCCCCTGGCTACTTCAGGACAGCTTCCTCGGCCTCTTCGGGAGCCCTACGTCGCCACCCCAACCGACTCGTACAGGCGGCTTCCACGCCCTGAACGGTGGCACCATCGTCCTGGGAGCGTCAGCGATGTTTCCATCGGTGCCGCCGGTGCCGCATCCGGTCGCAGTAGCGCTGAACGCAGCGGCTTTTATCACCTTGACGGCCTCTGTGGCCTGCCTGATCTTTGTGGAGCGCTAGCAGCCAAGTCGGCTAGATCGACAACTCCCATGCTGGCAGTCTGGGAGCCACGCGTGGGAGCCACCGGGGCGGACTGGACGGGACGGTACGGGACCGATGGAGTTGCCGAGCGCTTGAGGACCAGGACCAGGCGGACGGCATCGGACGGCCTTGACATGGCCTTGGGAATCTACGGATCTGTGAGTGTCACTGCGGTGGTTCTGGGTGGACTGCCGCCAGGATCGGTGCCGGCGTACCGGGTGACTCGCTACGGATCTGGCCGCGTTGCGTGCCCTTCTTCTGACCTGTCCTCGGTCGCCGGCACCGACCTGGCCCACCTTGTTGGCCTGATCAGAAGCCTGTCCGCCGATGGCGTGACCCCTCACAGATGTGCCGCTCGGTGACTCCACCCAGGCCGGTGCCGACGTTCGGCCCGAACCCTGGAAGGAGCACGAGGCCGTATGCCCATGTTGGCAGAGGTGGTAGACGCCGCCATCGGGGTCGACACTCACCGAGACAGCCATGAGGTAGAGATCGCCGACTCGCGTGGAACACCGATCGCGACGATGCGTATCGGCAACGACAGCGCGGGGTTCACCCAGCTGCTGGCCGCGGTCGCCGAAATGGCGCCGGGACCTCGGGTGGCGGTCTCGCTCGAAGGTAGCCGCAGCTATGGGGTAGGGCTGGCCCGGGCGCTGTCGGCCGCCGGCCTGCTGGTGATCGAGTGTGAGCAGCCTGCCCGCAGGCAGCGCCGGGGCAAGGGTAAGTCCGACCCGATCGACGCCCACCTGGCAGTGCTGGCCGCGCTGCGGTTGGACGCCGACCGGCTGCCGGGGCTACGCGCCGACGGTGACCGGGAGGCCCTGCGAATCTTGCTCGGCGCACGCCAGGAGATTGCAGCGGTTAGTACCGGGCAGACCAACCGGCTGCGCGCTTTGCTGCTGGCCGGCGACGACACCGATCGTCGGACAGCACGTGGCGCGTTGACCGCTACGGTCCTGGCGGACCTCGTCCGCCGTGAGCTGCCCGCTGCGGCCGGCCGTGACCATGCGGTGCGTCATGCGGAGATCCAGCGTCTTGCGCTCGCGCTGCAGCAGGCCCGGCGTCAACTGGATGTCAACCGCAAACAATTGCTCGCCATCGTGGATGACATCGCTCCTGGTCTCACCGACCGGTACGGTGTCGGACCGGTCAGTGCCGCCCAAGCCGTGGTCAGCTTTTCCCACCCAGGCCGCTGCCGCAACGAGGCCGCATTCGCCCTCAAGACCTGGAAGGTCCTGGCCAAGCTGCGCTGTTGCCCGCGCCGCGCGACCGCGATCGTGCAAGCCATCCTCGTACTGCACCATGTCGAAGCCAACCGCTACGCGGGATGAGAAGGGCTCGGTAAAGGATGGCTTGGTTTGCACACCTCCGCGGTTTAGGACCAGATTCGCGTCGTCAAGGCGACCGGTCGTGGCTCCACCACTCTCTCCGCGTTCCACGACGCGCTGAGCAGGCCGACCTCGCGGTCTACAACGCCGGCCCGCTCGCCGGGAACTGGCGCGCCCAGTGGGGCGCCCGGGTCTACGTGAGTCCCTACGGTGCTTACGGGGTGCCTCCTGGTACACCGCGAGCGCGCAGGTCGTACGCGAGGCGCTCGCCGCGGCGAAGCCCACCGCGGCCCAAAGCCTTCCTCCGGCTGGGCCCGCCGCCGCCGAGGGGCGCCGGCGGCGGGCCCAGCGCTCCTGATCACATCAGTCGGTGGGGGTCAGCCCGGTCGAGGCGCGGAACGAGCCGTCCATCTCGAACGGCACCGACTCGTGCTCGTGCGTCACCAGCCAGCGCCCGTCGATGCGGCGCAGGCCCAGCGTCACCCGGAACCACAGGCTGAAGGGCTCGGTCGAGCCGCGAGGCACGGCGGTCAGGCAGTCGAGGCTGGTCGCGAACGCCACGTCGCCGTCCGTGGTGATCTCCAGCTGGGTGACCTCGCGGCGCGGCGGCGCCTCGAAGGTGGCCATCCAGGCCTCCAGCGCGGCCGGGTTCCGGCCGTCGCCGGGCTGGCGCAGCGGCGGGGCGAGGGTGTACTCGACGAAGCTGGGCGCGTAGTACGACATGATGGCCTTGGCGTCACCTTGCTGCAGCAGCGCGGCCTTGCCCTCGATGGCTTCCCGGATCTTGTCCATCACAGTTCCTACCTTTCTCTCTTGCCCGGGATGTCGAAGCCGGGCCGGCCGGTTTCGACATCCCGGGCAAGAGAGAAGGAGAGAAGCCGTGAAATACCTGATCCTGATCCAGTCGAACCCGCAGTCGCTGGCCCTCTGGGAGACGCTGACCGATCAGCAGCGGACCGATTTCGGCGTCGGTCACCTGCGGCTGACCGAGGAGATGCGCGAGGCTGGCGTGCTGGTGGTCAGCGAAGGGCTGGGCGATCCGGCCCTGGCCACCCAGGTCTCGGTGCGTGACGGTAGGACGATCACCTCCGACGGCCCGTGCGCCGAGGTCAAGGAGCATCTGGCCGGCTTCTACCTGATCGACGTCGCGGACCTCGACGAGGCGGTCGCCTGGGCCGCGAAGGCGCCGGACGCCGCGTACACCCGGGTCGAGGTGCGCCCGATCCTCGATATGAGCACATGGGAGCAGTGACCGGGCTGCCGGACCTGCTGCGCGAATGCGCGCCGCAGGTCCTGGCCGCCGTGGTGCGCCGCTACGGCGACTTCGAGGCCTGTGAGGACGCGGTGCAGGAGGCACTGGTCGCGGCCGCCCGGCATTGGCCGGAGACCGGCGTCCCGGAGCAGCCGCGGAACTGGCTGATCACCGTGGCGAGCCGCCGGCGGGTGGAGCTGCTGCGCAACGAGACGGCCCGCCGGCGCCGCGAGGAGGCGGTCCGGCACGAGCCCGCGCCGCAGGTCCGTGGCGACGACGAGCTGGCGTTGCTGCTGCTCTGCTGCCATCCCGCGCTGAGCGTGCCGGCGCAGGTCACGCTCACCCTGCGGGCGGTCGGCGGGCTCACCACCGCGGAGATCGCCCGGGCGCTGCTGCTGCCAGAGGCCACCGTGAGCCAACGGATCAGCCGGGCCAAGCAGCGGATCCGCGACACCGGCACCCGGTTCGAGATGCCCGCGCCGGGCGAGCTCGGCGAGCGTCTCACCGCGGTCTGCCACGTGCTCTACCTGATCTTCAACGAGGGCTACACGGCCAGCTCCGGCGACGCCTTGAACCGGGTGGAGCTGACCCGGGAGGCGATCCGGCTGACCCGGCAGCTGCACCGGCGCCTGCCGGACGACGGCGAGGTGGCCGGGCTGCTCGCGTTGATGCTGCTCACCGACGCGCGCCGGCCCTCGCGTACCGGGCCGGACGGCACCCTGGTCCCACTCGCCGAGCAGGACCGGCGCCGCTGGGACGCGGCCGCGATCGCCGAAGGCGTCGCGATCATCACCCACACGCTGGCGCGGGCCCCGATCGGCCCGTTCCAGCTGCAGGCCGCGATCGCGGCGGTGCACGACGAGGCAGCGCGCGCCGAGGACACCGATTGGCCGCAGATCCTCGCCCTGTACGGGATGCTGCACGCACTCGCCCCGAGCCCGATGGTCACGCTGAACCGGATCGTGGCGCGTGCCATGGTCGACGGCCCGGAAGCCGGGCTCGCCGCTCTGGACCAGATCGCCGAGGATCCGGTGCTGGCCCGGCACCACCGGACCGCGGCGGTGCGGGCCCATCTGCTGGAGCTGGCCGGCGACCGGGCCGGGGCGCAGGAGCATTACCGGCTGGCGGCGCGGCTCACGCTCAGCCGGCCCGAGCAGCGCTATCTGGAGTCGCGGGCCGCGCAGCTCCTATGAATCTTTTTCAACCTGACATCGGGCCGAGCATCCGGGCCATTGGCCGGCGCCGGATGTTGCCGCCCTGACCACGTTGAAAAAGGTTCAGTACATGTCGCTGGGCCCGCTTTCGGACGCGCTGCGCCCACGCCGCTCGTGGAGACCGCGCCAAGGCGTGTCTCATTGGCCACGGAGCGGTGAAGGCTTCAGTCGTTGAATCGCCGATCCCAAATCGGGACACGGGCGCCTCGTCGATGCTGACGCCGCCGCCAGAAGCCTCGCCTTCTCTTTCGCTCAGCATCATCCAGCCAGTCCAGGTACCACTCAGTGAAGGTGGCCGGTTCGCCGCTGTCGTTTCGCAACGGGATGATGTCACCAGCGGTTGCTCTGCGGTCGAACCACATCGTCCCCCGCACGGGCCCGGTGACGATGAGCAGGGTGTAGAAACCGCATCCCCCGTCGCACAGGTGGACAGCCCCAGCCGTGCGCCCCGCTTCGAATTCCTCGTACTCCGCATCCCACTCCTGCCATGCGGCTTGGGAAGTCCTCGAGGCTCGCATAGTCCACCTTGCGGGGTTCGCGGTCGTCGAGTTCGTCCTCGTACACCTGGTAGGAGTCAGGGTGAGAGAAGGGCTGGCCGAGCCTGGAGCGGTCGGTCTGCGTGTCGCCCGCCCAGCCCCATCCGTCGGGCCCGCGGCGCAACGTCCGCATCCATCCTGGGCCGATCCCGCCAGCGCCGACCCGCAGCAGGAATTCGCGGTAGTCCGCGGGCAGCGCTATGCCGAGGTCCTGCTCGGCTTCGCGCACCTGAGTATCGGTCAAAGGGGGTTCGAGACCACTGCTGCGCGGCCATGGCCCGGTCCCACCTCCGAAGGAGGGGTAAACACCGTCCAGCACGGTCGCGCGGTCCCTGACCCCGTCCCAGTCCGTCGACACCATGCTCCGGAGCGTAGAGGCACCCAAGCGAGCAGGGGCGAACCGACGTCCGTGACTGCCGATCCCGCCTGGACGTCCTGGACGGCTCGGTACCGCTGTTCCATCACGCTCACTCCACCAACACTCGGCGGAGTGTCGGGCACGTCCTGATGCCACGACACCGCTGGGTGACTAACCGAGTGACGATCGGCCCGGACGCGGCCGGACTGCAGTGGACAACGACGGACGCGAGCGCCAGGTACGACTTGGGTGGCGGCAGGTAGATGCGTCCTGATCGCTGCCTGGGGGTCAGGGAGTCGTCCGGGGCACACAGGGCGCACAAGAGAGCGTCGACGTCGTCAACCAATGAGGAGCTACGGCAACCTCAGACGCCCTGTGAGCCGGGCCTTGAGGCGCTCCCGCTGGTAGACGGACAGCGGCTCTTAGTTCCGCTTCAACGTCTGACACCGCCAGGTGGACGCTTGGGCCAGATGCGGCGCGCACCGGGCTGTCGCGGGGCTGCCGCTGTCGTGCCGCTGATCCACTCGATGCTCGACGTCCGTCGCTACGATCGGCGGGGCGTCGATCACGAGGAGGCGGTGGGTGTCCAGGAATGAGTGGCCGCAGATGAGTCCTGCGGCGGTCGTCGCATTCACGGTGCCCATGATCGGAGTGGTGATCATGAGTGGCGCCCAGAGTGACGAGATGTTGGCGGCTCTGCTCGATCTGTTGTGTACCGAGTCGACCTGCCGGCCGGTCGGCCTCGCCGTCGTCGGCTGGGCCGTCGTGGGCGGGCCGCTCGTGCTGGCCAGCCTGGTTCTCCTCGTGTTCTCCCCGGGTGCTGCGGCACAGTACGCGATGCTCGCGTGCGTTGGCCTGATGACCGTCGGCTTCATGATCGTGTATGCGGGTTTCGACGAGCTCCAGGGCGCGTACCCCGACTTCGGACCGCTCGGGGTGGGCTCAGCCGCGGCCTTCATGGCGTTGGTTCTGGGCGGGATGATCGGTGGTCCGGCGCACCTTACGTCCTGGGAACGGCCCCGCTACTCCTCGACGGCCCGGCTGCCGTCGGCGGTGGCGCCGTTGCTTGCGATCGGTGTCTGTCAGGTGCTCGCCCTGGCCGCCGTCCTGCTCTGGGCGGCGGTCCTCCGTTAGGAGGCTGACGCAGTCCTCCGGACGGCCGTGTGGCGCCGGAATATCTACTTCGTATGACGCCAGCAGTTGAGCCTGGTTAAGCAGGCCGAGGCTCGTGCCCGATCCGTGCCCGATGCAGCGGTCAACATCGGCCAGCAGCGAGGCATTGGGGTGACAGACAACATGACCGCTAGGCCCTCCCCGGCGGGCGACATGGCTGGTCGGCTCCTTGACTAAACCGTCCGTCAGAGCGATGCAAGGCACCTTCCAAACTGACGGTGAGCCGCAGGGGATCGACGGAGCCGACCTGGTTGAGGGACGATGTCGCCGTGAGCTTCGACCTGGTGGTCCTCGCGGTTGAACCTGCCGCCTCTGTGGACGACATGCGAAGAATGATCGAGCACTGCGCCAGCCTGGTGCACCGGGGCGGCAAGCCTGACCCGCGGATCGTTGGCTTCTACGAGGAGCTGCAAGAGAGCTTCCCCGATCATCCGCCCTACGACCCAGAGTCGCCCTGGATGTCGGCACCCCTCGCCGTCGGCATAGATCACGTGAGCATGAACATCAGCCACTCACCTCGGGGCACCAAGGCCGTGCAGGCTGTGTGTCAATTGGCCGAGCGGCACGGCCTGGTGATCTACGATCCTCAGGGCAACGAGGTCACCGGCCTGCGCCGTGAATACCGAACCACGACACCGCTGGGTGACTAACCGAGTGACGATCGGCCCGGACGCGGCCGGACGTCAGTGGACAACGACGGACGCGAGCGTCAGGTACGACTTGGGTGGCGGCAGGTAGATGCGTCGTGATCGTTGCCTGGGGGCGACGGCCGACCAGTCCTGGCGACCTGAAAGCCATGCGCACGTTCCTGCGCGGCAGCAGGCGCGGCCCCCTGATCTGCCGTTGCTCACCCACGTGTGGCGTCGGCTGTTCGAGCAGCAGGCCCAAGAGGGCGATCGCCGATGACTGGGGAGCGGCGTGGCGTCCCGGCGCATCGGGTCGCGCCGGCTGCGGTGGAGCATCTGCCGTTGCGTCCGCTGTGGCTGTGCCGCCGGTGCGGGCAGCCGTGGTCCTGTGGGGCGGCGAAGCTCGCTCTCGTGGCCGAGTACCGGGACAGCCCGGTAAGCCTGTTCCTCTATCTGGCCCGCCGCCTACATGACGCGATCGACGATCTGCGCCGGCTCAACCCGAGCGTGACGGGCAGCGCTGCTGACATGTTCGACCGATTTCTCGGCTGGCCCGCCCGACATACCCGCGCTTACAAGGCCACCACGAACAGGTCCTTCGGAGTCGAGGAAGCCTCGTCGTGAACGGCATCGGCCTCATCAAGGCGACAGGCCGGCCGGCGATCGCTGGCTCCTCCGGGACGCTCACCGGGGGCGGGCCCTGTTCTGCCACCTCGACGTCTCCCTGCCCGAGACCCCGCGCCGGCACCTCACCCGCCCGCAGGCCAGTGAGTTCACCGCCGAGCACATGAGCGGCTGGTACGCCGCCCACGACGTCCTGGGCTGGCCCGACGAACTCGTCCTCCCGGAGACCACCACGCTGGAGGACAACGTCGAGGCCATTGCGGCAGCCGCTGGACCACCCCAGTCCGGACGTGACGACGACATGCTCCCGATCAGCCGCCACGCGCATCGCGGCTACCTGAGCGGATGTGCCGCGTTAGGGGTTCCTGCGGTCGAGACGGCAGTGCGACCTTGTGGCAGTCGCACCGGCCTGCCACGATCCGCTGATGGATTCGATCGACGTGACAGAGGTTGCGCCCGGCGAACATCGCCTCTACCTGGTGGCCGGGACCACCGACGTGGATGACGTGATCTCCGAACTCGGCCACGAGCCCAACGGCGCCTTTTGGGAAGGGATCGTCGAACTGCTCGTCATGACTGAGACTCCCGCCCTTGACGGGCGCTTCTCGTCCGATGCGGAGGCCGGTGCCTTCCTCGCCTACAGCAGCGATCGCGCCGCACTGGACGACCTGGCCGTCCGGCTGCGTGCGGTTGCGGCCGACGGCAGTCGTGTGCGGCAACTCGTGGAGCTCGCCAAGACTCACGGCTTCGAGTTCGACGACTGAACCGGCAGGACCCGCCGCTGCATCCTGAATATTCTTCGGCACTACCGGGCGGCTTCGAACGCCCGGCCAGCGGCATGATGACAGGGCGTTTGATCAGCAGTGCGCCCTGTCCGTTCCGTCAGTTGGCGATCTGCCGTTGGCGGCGTTACTGGCTCGCAGGTGCCCGATGCCCGTAGTGGTGCTGGCGTACCAGTGGATCGTTCGCCACGACGAAGTCGATCACTTCCCAGAACTCGCTGAGTTTTGGGTGGGCCAAGGCTTCGGCTCGCGTGAGCTTGTGACCGTAGAGGGGGCCGTCTGGCGCCACCGAGGCAGCGTCTACCGCAGTAGCTCCAGGCAGATCGCTGCCGGCGCCTGGGCCGAAGCGGCAGCCGAAGGTGAGGTGGTCGTCGTAGTCGGTGTCCTGACCCCACGTACCGACTACCACGTCAATCCAGCTTTCGCGTACGCCAGCATGGTTGTAACACGCGGCAAAGAACACCGCGTACGCGAGGCCGTCACGAGTCACCATGCACCAGGTGCGGCGGCTGGGTTGCCCGCAGCACTCACAGGTCTTCTCGGCGCCGCCACGGTACGACTCATCGCTCTCCAGCACGGCAAGATCCTCCCAGCCGCGGCGCGGCGCCTGCAACACCGTGATCAGGTGCCCGTCGAGCATCCTCAACTCGGCACGACCGCGCGGTCAGCGGCATGAGCGTGCACGAGCTGCGCTGGCCGCCGTTCTTGCCGAAGCGTTCCCATCAAAGGCACATCCCGGCCCGCCCTCACCGGCCCGCGGACGCTCGGCTGCTGCATTCGGTGCTGTCAGCCGACAGCCAAGAGTGGTCACCTCGGCTTGGTCGAGATGTCGATCGTCGTGAGGTGGCCTTTGCCGATGGCGTGCACCAGGGATCGACCGTCGGGAAGTAGCCGGTCAATGCGTGCTGGCAGTCGCACGCGGGCGGCGATCCCCCCGGCCCGGTCGACCGCGATGAGTTGGTCACCGGAGCGGGCGAACAGTGCACCTCCGGAGACGGGCACTGCACCACAGGTGGCACCGGGCGGTAGGCGCGTCACCTCTGTACGGGCACTGCGGTCAAGATCGATGATCGTAACGCCGATGTCTTCGGAAAGCCACAGCGTCCGGCCGGTGAGGATCGGCGGCAGCGATGGCAGGTCACGGTCGTGCCGCCACAGGATCTCCACGCCGCTGGCGGGGTGCAGGGCCATGACCGTGCGCCTACCGCTGAGAAAGACGATGCGGCCGTCTTCGGCGACACTGGAGGCGATGCCGGAATCGGAAAAGTGCACCGGCGCCGGCAGCGACCACTCACCCCTGGTAACGCCGGTCCGAGCGTCCACCAGCAGCAGTGCCGCCTGACTGGCACTCGCGAGGAGGATCGCATCGGCCGTGAAGCCCCGCTCCGGGTCCAACCGCACCGGCAACGGCCAGGCCAAGCTACTGCCCGGCGCGAGCCCCGGGAACTGGCCCGGAAGATGCTCGCCGTTCGCCAGATCCACCCGTATCAGCGGGCGATAGCCGCGCCACCCGCCTAGGAGAACGACGGATCCACTGACACTGACGTAGCGGTGCAAGCCCAGATCTGGTGTCGACCACGTCCGCTGCCCGCTGTGCAAGTCGAAGCAATGCAGGACACCGGCCTGGCTCAGATAGAGACAGCGTTCCCCCGCGACGACGGTAGTGCCCCAGCATTCCTCAACGCCCTGCTCCCATATCGGCGCCCCGCTCTGCGGGTCCAGCCGAACCAGACGCGAGTGCCGCTCCGCCACGACAAGGGCGCCGGACGCCGCCGCCAACGTCGTCTCGCTCGAGCGCAGGTGCAAAGGCCGTGACCACAGCACCTTCAGCGGCTGATCCACTAGCCCAGTGTCGCGCACGAATCCCGCGGACGTAGCGGCACGCCGTTAGGTCAGGACGGCAAGCCTGGCGAGCAGACCTTTCGACACAGCCGCTCATCGGCACGGCGCGCACGATGTCACCGGTGAGACCCCTATCAGGTCTTGCCGGCGTGCCAGGTCGGCACACGCCATCGGCGGCAGATCCGGGATGCACCAGTCGATGAGATCAACCGAGTCTGTACGTATAGGCCCCGTTGGTGAGAATTTTCAGCGTACGGGCTATATGAGAAGCCGCAGGTTGAAGTGGCTCGTATGGTTCGGTACCTCATTTGCCGCAGAGCCGAGTGTCCGTTGGGGGATCGGCTTGCGGGCGCGCCGCACCCAGGACTGCAGGCCCGCGCATGCGCATCCGATCGTGCTGAACGCCGGACGTCCTACCCTCGCAAGTCAGATGTTTTTCTCGATGCGCCCGCCGAGCCTGAAAGAAGTCCTTGACTTTGACGTTACGTCAACTTCTACGGTGAGTTTCACCGATGAGAACGGGAGGCGGAGCGATGGAGTGGTCGATCCAGGACGTCGCACGTTTGGCCGGGACCACGAGTCGGACCTTGCGCCACTACGGCGAGATGGGGCTGCTCACGCCCAGCCGAGTCGGCGGCAATGGCTACCGCTACTTCGACCAGGACTGTCTGGTGCGCCTGCAACGAATCCTGCTGCTCCGAGAACTCGGCCTTGGTCTTCCGATGATCGCCGAGGTGATCAACGGGGCAGAGCAGGACACCGTGGCCGCGCTCCGTATCCATCTGGAGTTGCTGGAGCGGGAACGCCAGCGGATCGGGCGGCAGATCGAGTCGGTGAAGACGACGCTGCGCAAGGTAGAAGGAGGTCAGCAGCTCATGGCAGAGGAAGTATTCGACGGCTTCGACCACACCCAGTACGAGCAGGAGGTGACCGACCGGTGGGGTCGCGAGGCCTACAAGCAGGGCGACCGGTGGTGGCGTTCACTCAGTGACGCCGAGAAGACGGCATTTCAGCAACAGCAGCTCGACATCGCGAAGGACTTCGCACGTGCACATCTGGCCGGAATGTCAGCCGACAGTGACGAAGTGCAGGCGATCACCCAGCGCCAGTTCGACTGGTTGTCGATCACAACCAGGCCGACGAAGGGCTACTTTGTCGGGCTGGGCGAGATGTACGTCGCCCCCTCTTGGTCAGGATGGTGTGAGACACCGCGTGTGAGTGCGGGGTGCTGACCGAGGGCGGGATCGGAGATCCTG
>NZ_JBNCLC010000050.1:0-9240 GCF_049844475.1 Micromonospora sp. DT47
GCCTACGCCCAGTGGGAGAAGCAGGCCGCCGACCTCGTCGCCAAGCACTGGAACAACTGACACCACTGAGACACACGAACGCTGGCCGGCACCCCCACAACGGGGTGCCGGCCAGCGACGTCTCCACCCGTGAAGAGGTGTTGTCGCTCCCGCGACAACACCTCTTCACGCAAACTCCCGCAGGATGAGTGGGGTCAGACCGCGCGGCGGCCCTCGAACGCCCGGCCGAGCGTGATCTCGTCGGCGTACTCGAGGTCACCGCCGACCGGCAGGCCGCTGGCCAACCGGGTCACCGAGATCCCCATCGGCTTGACCATCAGCGCGAGGTACGTGGCGGTCGCCTCGCCCTCGGTGTTGGGGTCGGTGGCCAGGATGAGCTCGCGGACCGCGCCACCGCTGAGCCGGGTCATCAGCTCGCGGATGCGCAGGTTGTCCGGGCCGATCCCCTCCAGCGGATTGATCGCCCCGCCGAGCACGTGGTAGCGGCCGCGGAACTCACCGGTCCGCTCGATCGCCACCACGTCCTTGGGTTCCTCGACCACGCAGAACACCTCGTCAGTGCGGCGCGGGTCGCGGCAGATCCGGCACTGCTCGGACTCGGCCACGTTGAAGCAGGTGGTGCAGAACCGGACCAGCTCCTTGACCTTGCGCAGCGCACCGGCCAGCCGGTTGACGTCGGCCGGATCCGCCGACAGGACGTGGAACGCGATCCGCTGGGCGCTCTTCGGGCCCACGCCCGGCAGCCGCCCCAGCTCGTCGATCAGGTCCTGGATGGCACCTTCGTACATCTGCCGGCTCAGAACCCGGGCAGGCCGAGGCCGCCCATGCCGCCGGAGACCGGGCCCATCTTCTTCTCGGTCAGCTCCCGGGCCGCCTCGGCGGCGTTGTGCAGGGCCGCGACGACCAGGTCCTCCAGGGTCTCCACGTCCTCCGGGTCGACCGCCTTCGGGTCGATCTTGATCGACTTGATCTCACCGGCGCCGGAGACGGTCGCGGTGACCAGGCCGCCGCCGGCGGTGCCGGTCAGCTCGGCCTCGGCCAGCTCGGCCTGGGCGGCGGCGATCTGCTGCTGCATCTTCTGCGCCTGCTTCAGCATCTGCTGCATGTTCGGCTGTCCACCTGGGCGCACGGCGACTCCTCGGTCGAGGGAACGGTCACCTTCAGCCTAGTGTGGCCGGCCGCGGGCGGTCCCGCCGCCCACGACCGGCCCACGCGTCTCAGCCCTTCACGACCACGGTCTTGACAATCTTGTCGGCAAGGGTCTGCCGCTTAGCGTCCCAGAGCGGGAACAGATACCCGATGTAGCAGATGATCGCGTCAGCGACGTGTGCCAGGTCCCGGAGGAATGCCTTGCCGAAACCGATCGGCTGGCCAGTGCTCTCGTTCACCAGCGAGATGCCCAGCACCTTCCTGCCCCAGCTTCGGCCGGTCTTTCCGGCCAGGTACCACCGGTTGTAGCCCCACAGCAGGACACCCGGCAGCGCGAAGAGGAAGTAGAGGACCTCATTGCCGGAGGTCGCACCCGTCACGGGGTCGACCTTCGGTTCGAAGACCGAGGCGAGTGCGAAGAACGGTGCCGCGATCAACGCGTCGACCAGGTAGGCGCCGACACGCGTGATCCAGTTTGCGTAGTTCATGGGTTACTCCTGTGAGGGGGCGGCTCAGCCGATGCCGAGCCGGTTGAGCTGAAAAGCCCAGCTCTCAAGTGCGAACAGGGCCACCCCCCACCCGACCCGCCACCGGGCGCGCTGCGACCACGGCACGGGTGGCGGCAGCGCGCCGATCGCCCGCAGCCCGAGCAGCGGTCCGACGACCACGGCCAGGGCTGCGAGTGCGAGGATCGCGGGGTTGGCGACGACAGAATCGGCGAAGTCGCCACGGACCATTGCCACGGAGGCCGTGGTGAGTCCGCAGGCGGGGCACGGCACGCCGGTGAGCCAGCGCAGTGGACACGGCAGGGCCAGGCCCGTCGCCGACACCGTCGCCGGCCAGGCCGCTGCCGCCACACCTACGGCGAGACCGAATACGCCGAGGCGCTCCGGAACCGAGAAGTACCGACGCACGTCGACCTGCCTGATCTTGGGTGGGGCCGCCGATGCTAGAGCAAGATCGACTTTGCCGCCATGTCGGAACGCCCAACCTCTCCCGATTGGTGCCCGAGCATCCGGATTCGTGATCTGCGGGCCTGGCTCAGGACGCTGAAAGGCCAGCCCAGCGGTTACTTCGCGTCGGTCTCGCCGATCTTCTCGCACCCAGCGCCTGCTGCAGCCGTACGGCCTGCTGCTCGCTGGTCTCGCGCGCGGTCTGCTCCACGACGTCGTCGAGCGGTTCGTCGACCGGGTCGAAGCCCTCGTATATCGGGTGACGGAGGTCGCCCTTCGCCGTCGCTGGCTCCTTCTCGCACTCGTCTACTGGGCCGACTGACCGGGCGGGGGGTCCGTGCGGGGAGGCCTTCCCACCTGGGCCGACTGACCGGGCGGACCGGTCGGACCTCGCCGCTGGCCGGTGCCGGAAGGCCGAGCTGGCGGCGGCCGGGTGTCGGGAAGCCGGCCCGGCTACCGCGCGTCGACCTCGTCGATCTTCTCGGCGCCGAACGCCTCCCGGAGCAGCTGCACCGCCTGCTCCTCGCTGGACTGCCGGGCGGTCCGCTCGTCGATCACCTCGTCCAGCGGCTCGTCTCCCGGGTCGAACCCCTCGTAGGTCGGGGTCGCCGGCTGGGCGCCGCCGGGGCGTCCGCCGCCGCGCACCGGGCCGTCGAAGTCCGGGTCGTACGGCGGTTCGCCGGCCCAGTCAGCGTCCGCGGTCTTCCGGGCCGCCTGGCCGGTACGCGGACCGCGTCCCGCCGCGGCCGCCCGTGCCGCCGCGATCGCGCTGCTCACCGGGGCGCCGGTGGCGCCGTTGCCGGCCGGGGGCGCGGGCTGCTTCGGCGGGACGGCCGGCTTCGGCGCTGCCGGTGCCGCGGTGGCGGTCGGCCCACCCGGGGTCGCGGCGGCCTTGCCGGACGGCCCTGGGTTCGCGGCGGCCGGACCGGATGCGGGGTTCGGGGCAGGCGCACCGCCGGGCGACGCGGCGCCACCCGGACGCGCCGCCTCGGGCCAGTCGCCCTCCGGTTCGCCTCCCCCACCACCGGCGGCGGGGGTCGAGGCCGAGCCGCCGGGACGGGCCGGCTCGGGCCAGTCCTCGTCGTCGCCCGGGTCGGCCGGGGCGGCGGCCGTCCCACCGGACCGTCCCGCGCCACCACCGGCCGAAGGCGCGGCGGCCGGCGTCGGGCGGCTCGGCGCGGCGGCCGGGGCGGGAGCGGCCGCGGCGCGCGGGCCGCCGAGCGACACCCCGCCCCGCTCGCCGGCTACCTCGCACCGGATCTGCCAGCGCCCGCCGAGCTCCTCATAGAGCGCGTCGGTGAGCACCGCGGCGTGGTCGGACATCATCTTGGCCAGCACCGACGACTTCACCGTCAGCACCAGCGTGTCGCCGTCGAGGTCGCGGACCACCGCGTCACGCATCAGCGCGGCGATCCGCTTGTTGGTCCGGTTGACCTTGCCGACCACCTCGGGCCAGACCCGGCGCACCGCGACCGCGTCCAGCGCGCCGGGCGCCGCCCCACCCGGTCGGGGCGGCGCGGGGGTGGCCGGGTCAGGCATGACGGCCGAGGGGGGCACGGCACGGCGGGGTGGCGTCGATGCTGCGGGACCGGCTGCCGGGGCGGCGTCGGCCGGGGCGCCGGGACCGGACCCCTCCCGGGTCCGACCTGCTGTCGGCGCCGCGCCGGCCGTGAACCCGGCGTCCGGGTCGCCACCAGCCGTGCCGGCGGCACCACCCGTCGCGGCAGCGCCGGGAGCGGCACCGCTCGTCGCGGCGGGACCGGCCGTGCGGGCGGCGGGCGGAGTCGTCGCGGACGGCGCGGCGGGGGCGGGCTCGGGGCGTACCTGCGGAGTGGGGGTGACCGGCGCGGGGCCGGCGGCGGCCGACGGCAGCTCGGCGCCACCCAGGGTGAGCCGCCGTTCCATCCGCTCCAGGCGCTGGAGCAGGCCGCCGGTGGAGTCGTCGGCGCCGGGCAGCATCATCCGGGCGCAGATCAGCTCCAGCAGCAGCCGGGGCGCGGTGGTGCCGCGCATGTCGACCAGGCCGTTGTGCACGATGTCGGCGCAGCGGGACAGGGTGCCCGGGCCGAGCCGCTGGGCCTGGGCGGCCATCCGCTCGATCTGGTCGGTCGGGCCGTCGATCAGCCCCTTGGCCGCGGCGTCCGGCACCTGCTGGAGGACGATCAGGTCGCGCAGCCGTTCCAGCAGGTCCGAGGCGAACCGGCGCAGATCGTGCCCGGCCTCGGCGACCCGGTCGACGGTGGCGTACGCGGCGGCGCCGTCCCCGGCGGCGAGCGCGTCGCACATCTCGTCGATCAGCGCCGAATCGGTCACGCCGAGCAGCGCGGCGGCCCGAGCGTAGCCGACCCCCTCCGGGCCGGCGCCCGCGATGAGCTGGTCGAGCACGGAGAGGCTGTCCCGCATGCTGCCCCCACCGGCGCGCACCACCAGCGGGAAGACCGCCGGCTCGACGGTCACCCCCTCCGCCTCGGTGAGCTGCTCCAGGTACGGCCGGAGCACCTTCGGCGGGAACAGCCGGAACGGGTAGTGGTGGGTCCGCGACTTGATCGTGCCGAGGACCTTCTCCGGCTCGGTGGTGGCGAAGATGAACTTGACGTACTCCGGCGGCTCCTCGACCAGCTTGAGCAGGGCGTTGAAGCCGGCCGACGAGACCATGTGCGCCTCGTCGATGATATAGATCTTGAAGCGGCTGCTGGCCGGGGCGAAGAAGGCCTTCTCGCGCAGCTCCCGGGCGTCGTCGACGCCGCCGTGACTGGCCGCGTCGATCTCGATGACGTCGATCGAACCGCCGCCGTCGGGGGCCAGCGAGCGGCAGGACCCGCACGTCCCGCACGGCTCGGGGGTGGGGCCCTGCTCACAGTTGAGCGAGCGGGCCAGGATCCGGGCGCTGGAGGTCTTGCCGCAGCCGCGCGGGCCGGAGAAGAGGTAGGCGTGGTTGAGCCGGCCGCTGCGCAGCGCCTGTGACAGCGGCTCGGTGACCTGCTCCTGGCCGATCATCTCGGCGAAGGTACGCGGCCGGTACTTGCGGTAGAGCGCCAGCGTCACGCGTACCGCCTCCTCTCGACCGAGCCATTCTGCGCCGGTCAGGCGCGGGTGACCACCCACCACCCCGTGACCTGACCCGCAGGTACGGTACCGGCACCCGGAGACAGAAAGGCCTCCCGTGCACCCGGCAGAGCCCGCTTATCCTTGCTGCCTTCCGGCCCTGGGGAGGTTCACGAGGTACCGCCGCACGGGAGGTGCCCCAAGCGTACCCGACCCGGCGTGGATCTTCAGGGGGTGGTGGGGTGGCCCACCCCCGACGGACCTGTATCCTGGCTCGCGGAGGATTCGCCTAGAGGCCTAGGGCGCACGCTTGGAAAGCGTGTTGGGTTTACACCCTCACGAGTTCGAATCTCGTATCCTCCGCTCGCTAGAGCAGCAAAATCGGAAGGGCCGGCCCCATCAGGGACCGGCCCTCCGTCGTCTCTTTGGTCGCTGTCGTCTCAGTTGTCGTCTCACTTGCCCTGTTCCGGCCGGGCTGACGGCGGTCCGTCGGCGCTCTCCCCCGGCCGGCGTGGCGGGTCGCCCCAGAGCGGGAGGTGGGGGCGAGATCGGGAGAGCCTCATGGAAGACCACCGAGCTGGCCGTCTACCTGCTCTCCGTGATTGGCGTGCTGATCGCCTCCAACGCCGTGGGCGACGGTGCCGCGAACAACGGCGGCGACTACTTCGCCGCCGACAAGGCCTGGTGGTTCATCACCCTGCTGACCGTCGGCTACCTGATCAGCCGGGGCCTGGCCAAGGCCGGCAGCGTCGGCCCCCTTCATCGAAGGTCCGGCGGGGCTCCGCCCTGCCAGCGGCCCCGTCGTGCCGGCCAGACATGCGTGGACCAGATTCTGGCGACCCTTTCAATCTCTACGCGTCTCCGTCGGGTGGTAGGCGTTACCGCTTCGAGGGGTCGGGTAGCCACGAGTGACCCGCCCTGAACCGACACCGTGCCGTGGCCGAACACGGCATCAGGGCGAGGAAGCGCAGGGAATGACTCATCGCATCCAGGAGGAAAGATGAGCACACAGGCTGCATCGAGACAGCAGGCACCTGACCGGGCGAGGGGGGTGCAGGAAGCACCGCGCCCCATGCCCATGACCAGGGATGCAGAGCGCCCGGTACAGGCTCCCGGAACGGAGACGAAGCCGTCGCTACGGACGACCGAGTTCTGGGTCTACATCGCGGCCGTGGTCGCCGTGCTGGCCGCTTCGCAGTTGGCCGGCAAGAACTCGGTTGGCGTGGACATCTTCCGCGCCAACCAGGCCTGGTTCTTCATCACGCTGCTGACCCTCGGATACCTGGGTAGCCGCGGTCTGGCCAAGGCCGGAAGCAACTGGCGCAGCGCGGAAGAGCGCAAGGCGCGACACTGACCGGGTACGCTCGCCACGCCAAGGTGGCCGCCGGGGAGACTCTCCCGGGCGGCCATCGTCCTTTGTCGCTCCGCCTCGCGCCGGATCGGCTCACTCCTCGAAGCCACCGAAGTCGCCCTCGAACGCGTCCTCAACCATCTCACCGGCGAGCATGCGGCTGGCCGGGACGAGCGCCACGATGAGTTCGGGCCGGCACTGAGCCAACGGGCGCGGCGAGCTTCGGCAGGGCGACGGGGCGGCTCAGCACCGGCCGGGCTTACCGGACCGTTGCTGAGTGGAATGGCTGTGTGGGGCGCTGATGGCCATGACGGCGGTGTCGTCGGTGAGCCCGGCGCCGAAGGTGCCGAGTAGATCGGTGACGGCGGCGACGGCGTCGGCGGCGTTGGTGGGTGCGAGATCGGCGGCGAATCGGGCGAGGGCTGCGGCTCCGTAACGGCCGTCGGGGGGTTCGCTGCTGGCGGTACGGGCCTCGGTGAGTCCGTCGCTGTAGAGGAGCAACGTGTCGCCGGGGTTCGCTACGACGGTGGTGTTGGTGTATTGGGAGGTCGGGAAGGCCCCCACGATGCGGCCCTTCGTGCGTTGGTAGCTGGCGGAGCCGTCGGCCCGTAGCAGCAGTGGTTCGGGGTGTCCGCCGCTCGCGATGACCGCGGTGAACCCGCCGACGGCCGGTGTGGGAGTGAGGATGCCGAAGACGACGGTGCAGTAGCGGGCGTCGTCGCGGTATTCCTGCCAGAGCACGGTGTTGAGGTTGTGCAGCGCGGCGGCAGGGTCGGGGTTGTAGACGGTTGCGGCGCGCAGGGTGTAGCGGGCCAGGGCGGTGACGGCGGCCGCTTCGACGCCTTTGCCGCTGACATCGCCGAGGAAGAATCCCCAGCGGCCGTCGTCGAGGGGGAACAGGTCGTAGAAGTCCCCGCCGACTTCGTCGGTGGAGGCCATCCGGTAGTACGCGGCGCTCTCAAGTCCGGGCGGGGTTTGCAGCACGGCCGGGAGCAGACTTCGTTGCAGTTTGCTGACGAGTTGCCGGAGCCGTTCGTCCTCGCGTTCGGCGGCTCTGCGGGCGTTGAGGAGCTCCCGTTCGTAGGCGCGGCGTTCTCTGGCGTCGAAGATGGTCGTGCGGATGAGTTGGGGTTGGCCTTCGCTGCTGGCCTTGACGATGGAGGTGACGAGGACCGGCATGCGGGAGCCGTCCTTGGTACGGAGTTCGAGGGAGATACCGCCGATCTCGCCCTGCATGGTCAGCATGGGTGCGAAGTGGGTTTCGTGGTAGATGCGGCCCCCGCCGGTGAGCAGGTCGCTGAAGCGGCGCCGGCCGACGAGTTCCTCGCGGGTGTAGCCAAGCCAGGCCAGCAGGGTGCCGTTGATCTTCGCAATGGTGCCGTCCAGGAGGGTGGACAGGTTCCCGCAGGGCGCATTCTCGTACAGGTCCTCGAAGTTGTCTTCGAGCAACGCGGGGAATCTCCCCTCGCTCGGCCCGGCGCTCCCGTCATCGCGTGGACCTTGGCGGGAAGGACCACGCCGGGCAGCTGCGGTCATCGGTAAGCGGCTCTGATGAACGACGTGATCGCTGCGGCCGTGGCCTCCGGCGCGCTCAACTGGGGGCAATGCCCGGTCGCGTCCAAGGTGACCAGCCGACTTCCGGCGATCTGCGCGTGCACGAACGCGCCGACTTCAGGCGGCGCGATGGCGTCCTGGGCGCATTGCAGGATCAGGGTGGGAACGCTCACCGCGGCGAGGTCGGCACGATTGTCGGACAGGAACGTGGCGCGGGCGAACACCTGCGCCATTGCGGGGTCCGTCCGGCAGAAACTTGCCGTCAGCTCTTCACCCAGCTCGGGCCGCTCCGGATTGCCCATGATCACGGGGGCCATGCTTGACGACCAGCCGAGGTAGTTGCTGTCCAGCGACTCAAGCAACTCGTCGATGTCATCGCGAGTGAAACCACCTCGGTAGTCCCCGTCATCGAGGTAGCACGGTGACGGGGTGACCAGGACAAGTGCGGCGAAGCGGTCCGGCTCGCGGTTCGCTGCGAGGACTCCGATGCTCGAACTGACCGAGTGCCCGACGAAGATCGGCTGCTGAAGGTCCAGGTCCTGGCAGATGCTCAGCACATCATCGGCGTAGCCGTCCAGGGAGGCGTACCGGTCGGCGTCCCAAGCCGTCGGGTCAGCCTTACCTGATCCGACGTGATCGAACAGCACCACCCGGGCCCACTGTTCCAGTTCGGCGGTGATGTAGCGCCACATGTGCTGGTCGCAGCCGAAGCCGTGCGCGAGCACGACGGTCGGGCCGTCCTCGGGACCGGCCAGCACGACGTTGTTGCGGCTCCGCACACGCATTCACCTATCTTCCACCACCCACACGTGGTGACCAAGTGCCCGCTCACCTGGGCAAACGTTGCGTGCGCAACAGACTGCGAGCCCGATTGGGACTTGTCCTGCCTGGTGAGCTCTTCGGCGGGCTCGAAGTTGTCAGCGCGTATGGGGCCGAGCAGACTTGGAAAGCGTGTTGGGTTTACACCCTCACGAGTTCGAATCTCGTATCCTCCGCTCTTCTGAGCAGCACGAACGCGAGGGCCGGCCCCACCGGGGACCGGCCCTTCGTCGTCTCTACGGTCGCTCTCGTCTCAGTTGTCGTCTCAGTCACCCTGCGTCCAGACGCGCCCCTAGGAGACCCCTGAACAAAGGGTGTTGAGGGGTGGGCGGGTGCCGACAAGGCCGTCTGTGCGGCGTGAAGGTCAGA
>NZ_JBNCLC010000051.1:0-8421 GCF_049844475.1 Micromonospora sp. DT47
AGGAACCATGATCACTGATGTCTGTGCCCGTCTCCTACCCGCCCGATCCTCACTGACCTATTTGCGCGGCCTCTTAGAGCCTGGTAAATAAGGGTTTGGGTCGGCTGGATGGCCGGGCAAGAGATCGATGATTCCGCCGGGCCGGCGTGGCGGCGTGACATGGGGAAGGGCCTTCGGTACGAGCGAAGGTGACTAAACCAGCACGACCGAAGGCCCAACCCTGTCTGTATACCTTGTCGCCGGCGTCGCCGCACCTGCCACGCCGGCCACCCTCGACGATCACTTGCCCACCGCCCGGCCACGGCACTACCCGTCCGACACCACGAATGCCGAATGGCGGATCCTGGCCCCGCACGTGCCGGCCGGGACCGGACGCGGCCGGCCGATCACGTACCCCCGCCGGGACGTGGTGGACGCGATCCGTTACCTCGACCGGACCGGCTGCCAATGGGACGCGCTGCCCGCCGACTTCCCCCACCACAAGCTCGTCTACCACTACTTCAAGACCTGGACCCGCGACGGAACGCTCAACCGCATGCACAACAGCCTGCGGGAACAGGTCCGCGCCCAGGTCGAGGGACGTAACCGGCAGCCGACGGCCGCGCTGGTCGACTCCCAGTCGGTACGCGGCGCGGAGACCGTCGGCCTGGCAACCCGCGGCTACGACGCCGGCAAGAAGATCAACGGCCGGAAACGTCACATCGCCGTCGACACCTGCGGACTACTACTCGCTGTCCTGGTCACCGCCGCCAGCGTGCAGGACCGCGACGCCGCCCGGCCGCTGCTGTGGGCACTACGAACCTGCTTCCCCACCATTCGGCTGACCTGGGCCGACGGCGGCTACGCCGGCCGGCTCGTCGACTGGGCCGCCACCCACCTCGCCCTGACCGTACAGATCGTCGCGAAGCTCACCGGGCAGACCACCTTCGTCGTGCTGCACCGCAGATGGGCGGTCGAGCGCACGTTCTCCTGGATCAACCGGTGCCGACGCACCGTCCGCGACTACGAACGGCTACCCGACCACCACGCCGCGATGGTCCAGTGGGCCATGATCATCGTCATGAGCCGACGCCTCGCCCGCCACCAACACACCTGAAACCCTTATTTACCAGGCTCTTAGGGACGGCATCAGCAGTCTCGGCCGATCTCGGGCAATCATGATGGCGTATCGCCGGTTGAGGACCGGGTAGAAGATCGGCTGGCCGGGCAGGCGGGTGGCCAGGCTTTCCAACCGGAGGCGCGCACGAGTTCGAGTTACTCTGAGCCGGTTGGCCGCCACAGGGTCCGCAACGACCACAACCACCAAGCCGTCTGGAACTACTTTTTGGGCGAGCTGTGGCGACGCACAAGCAGGCCATCGAACGGCACCTCGCCGCGCTCTGCGGCGGGTCAGCACAGGCCGAATTCCTCGGGCCAATGCGACCACGATCATGGCAAAGCAGGCGATCAGCAAGGTGATTCCGCCGAACACGGCTTACGCCCACCACTCGCCGGAGCGCTGCCGTACCTGTCGAAGGGGCTGAGTTGGCAGGTTCCAACCGCAGGCGCAGCTACGCCATTATTGCGGCCCGGCCAGGCTGGCGGTGGGGTGCGGGGTGTCGATTCAGCCATCATATGTGCCTCCGGCGGGGCGTCATTGTGCGCTGTTCGGGTCGAACCGGGCGGGACCGCGAGGTGGGGGCCGACCCGCCCGAGACATGGACAGCAACGCACCTTGGCTGTCCACTATTGACCCGGCGTTAGTGATTCCCTCGCCGTCACACTGCGGTAGAGCCCCTGGTCGTAGGGAGGCACCGCGTGCGCCTTTACCCACCGGTGCACCAACCCTCGGACCTCGACCGCGTGCCCGGCGGCCACCTGCATATCGGCGCCAGCCGCCTCCAGCAGCCTCACAGTTGGCCCGCTAATGCCCGTCGGGTCGGCCAGCGCCACCCCGGCCTCGATGCCGAGCAGCCACGGGCTTGTGGTCACCTCGTGCACTGCGGCAATCGCCTCGGCGCGCGGGGCGTGCCGATCCTCGCCGATGCCGTAACGCCCGGCTACCGCGGCCAGCGCGGCCAGCACTTGCCGCTCCCGCCGCGGCAGGGAAGGCACATGCACCATCGGATGACCGTACCCCGGGTACACCGGGATCGCGGCGCACAGCCGGTCCGATGAACTGCTGGACGATGGCTGAGCACGCCGGGGACGCCTCGCCGGACGGGGATGCAGGACCTGCTGACCCGGGTGAAGTGGGACGACGCTGCGGTCCGCGCGGACGTACGCGAGTTCGTCAGCCTGTACCGCTCGAAAACTCGGTTTCGGCTATGCGGCCTGGGAGTATTCGTTGATCAGGCCGTTGAGGATCTTTCGGTCAGGGCCGACCGGCCTCGGCCGACTGGGTGTTCGACCGACGCCGGACGGTCTCCGAGCCCGGTCGCGGGTCCGTGTCGTCCCGCCGGCGCTGCCGCGATCGCGACGCTGATCGTTGCTCGGTGGCCCCTTCCACGGCGTCGGGGGCCGCGACGGGTGGTGTGGTACGGCTCGCCGCGGTGTCTACCAGGTCCGGCAGGTCCCGCCCGGCCACCAGGGGTAGCTCTCGCGTGACTGCCGCGATCGGCCCCGGCTCGCCCGCCGGGTCGGCGACTCGGGCCACACGTGCCTGCCCCGTCGCGGTTCGCGGCATCGGTGCCGCGCTGCGGGTCGTTGCCGGCGGCGCGGTGTCGGCCGGCTCCGCGGCAGAGCCTGGCGCGTCCGTGGTCGACGGCGCGTCCGCCCGGCTGGTGGCCGACCGGTCTGGTGTGTTGCGCGGCGTTCGGCGCGGTGCGGCTGCCGGCAGGAGCGGGGCGAGTTCCGCGTGCAGCGCCGCCCAGTCGGAGGCGCGGGGCGGGTCGGGCTGATCCGTGGTCGAGATGGGCTGGTCCGTGCTTTCGGACCGCTTCAACTGCCGGTCGGTACGGTCCGGCGTCGCCGCCCGGGACCGCTCCGATCCCGGTCGCTCGGCACCGTCTCCCGCCTGCTCGGTGGCGTTCGCCTGCTGAACGGCGTCCTCGGCCGACGCTGGCCGCGCTGAGCCGCCGGAGGCCGCGTCCGCCGCAGGGGCTACGGGAGCCGCGTCCGGCGCGGGGGCCGCGACCGTGAGCGGCTCGGGGGCGTGGGCGAGCAGCCGCTCCGGGGCGTCGGCGAGCAGCCGCGCGGCCGAGGCTAGAGCGACGGGGTCGGGTTGACCGGCCCGACGCCACCGCCGGCGGCGGCCGCCCGCCGGCAGGTTCCCGGCGAGCACGCGCGCAGGTGCCAGATCGGCGGCGATCAGCGCGGTGAGCCCGTCGTAGTCCGCCTGCTCGGCCAGCCGCCGGGCGATCTCGTCGAGGTCGTACACCGCCAAGGCGATGTCCGCGGTGGTGGCGTCCAGTGCTCGGCTGATCTTGCGGTGCAACACCTTGCTGAGCGCCGCCTGCCGCCGCTCGGCGCGAATCTGCGCGCGGGCCGCGTCGAGCGAGCCGTACAGCCCGAGGCCGGGGTCGGCCTTGGCCAGCGAGCGGGCACGGCGGGTCAGCCACGGGTGTCGCAACCAGTGCCCGACCGGTTCGTACGCCGGCGTCGTGGGTGGCAGCTGCTGCCTGGCGCGCAGCCGGTCCCGCCGCTGGTTCTCGGTGTTCATCAGCCACGCCAGATAACCGAGCAGGGACATGCCCGCGTAGAAACCGCCTTCGAGGTGGTTGCTGTGAGCCAGCCAGTTGAAGGCGACCGCGGCGGTGGCGATGCCGGCCGACAGCACGCGGGACAGGATCGCCCGTTCGCCTAGTCGACGGCGTACGTCGGCGTTCGCCAGCACCACGACGCCGCCCAACTCCAGCGCCCCAACGGCGGGAAGGGCGACGTACCACGGCATGCGGAGCCGTTCCATCGCCCCGGACACCTGGCCGCCGAGCGCGATCAGCAGCACGACAACGTAGAACCCGGCGCGCAGCACGGCGACGTGCCGCACCGCCTTGGCCAGCTCCGCGTCCCACACCTCCGGCGGGTCGGCGCCTGGCGCCCCGCCCGAGGCGCCTGGCGCCCCGCCAATTGAGTTTCCGCCGGCCATCCGGGTCCGGTCCGATTCCTGGAACACGCCGAGCAGGTTCCTCTCTCACTCCGGCCCCGGCCTGACCGGCGCCGCGGCCGCCCGACCCGGCGGTGCCGCCCGCCGAGTCGTACCAGAGCCGCGCTCCGGCTGCCGCCCGTCGTCCGCCGCATGCTACAAGGTTGCCGGCTGAATTGGAGATCTCAGATACCACGCCGGGTGCATCGGGTCGCCCCTCCCCCGCCACACCGCCGGTCACCTGTGCTCACCCGACCGGCACCCCCGTGGCCGGTGCCGTGCCGAACGCCCGCGCAGGTCGGCGGCGATGAGTCCGACCGGGTGGCGCCCGGCAGAAAGCACCCCGCAGAAGTTCAGGAACGCGTGCTTGAAAGCGCCCAACCGTGGCGATTGTCGACAGCCCCAGCGAGGTGATGACACTGGCAGCAGGTCATGGAAGGCGGTCGCTGTTGTTGTAGCATCCGCGATCATGACCGTGGAGCGACTCATACGCGACCTGGTGGAGTGCGTCTGGAACGGTGGCCGCACCGACGAGCTGGGGCGGTTCTTCGCTGACAAGTTCGATCACGGCGGGCGGGCCGACCTGTCGACCTCGCCGAGGTCGCCGAGCTGGTCGAGCAGGGGTGCGAAGCGTGACGCACTGGTCAGCACGGTTGTTGGCTGATCACCTGACGCGAAACGGCATGCCAGTCAGCTTCGCCGAGGTCGCCCGGATCTGGCGAGCCTGGGACCTGCAGCCACACCGGGTAGAGACGTTCAAGTTCTCCACCGACCCGCAGCTTGAGGCGAAGATCCGCGACGTCGTCGGCTTGTATCTCGACCCGCCCGCCAACGCCGTCGTCGTGTGCGTCGACGAGAAGTCCCAGATCCAGGCCCTCGACCGGACGGCACCGCTGTTGCCGATGCGGTTCGACCAGGCCGAACGCCGCACCCACGACTACAAACGCCACGGGACGACCACACTGTTCGCCGCCCTGGAGGTCGCCACCGGGAAGATCACCGCCGACGCCTGCTACGACCGGCACCGCAACAACGAGTTCCTGCGGTTCCTCAAGCAGGTCGCCAAGGCCCACCCGCGGGTGAAGCTGCACGTCGTGGCGGACAACTACGCCACCCACAACCACCCGAACGTCAAAGCCTGGCTGGCGCGCAACCCGCGGATCACCATGCACTTCACCCCGACCAGCGCCTCGTGGATGAACATGGTCGAGATCTTCTTCGGCATCATCACCCGCCAGGCCATCCGCCGCGGAACCTTCACCAGCGTCCCGGACCTCACCCACGCGATCCGCACGTTCATCGACGCCTACAACCAACGCTGCCAGCCGTTCTGCTGGACCAAGACCGCCGATCAGATCCTGACCAAAGCCAACCGTCAAAAGACCTCAGACACGCGACATTAGCTGTCAGTCGTCGTCCTCTCCGCCGCGCACCTGGGAGTACCCGGCGAGCAGGTCCTGCAGGCGGTTGGCGGCGTCCGCGCTAATCCAGCCCTGGTCGGCCGCCTCGGCGACCCGCTCGCTCAGCTCCCGGATCCGCTTGGCGCGGTCCTTCGACTTGCCCTGGTCCAGCTCGGCGAGCTTGTCCCGCAGCTGCTCGGCCGTCTTCGGGTCGATCTCCCTCCGGCTCTCCGCATGGTCGATCACCGCCGCCAGCTGGGCGGCCAGCTGCCGCAGGGTAACCGGCGTGAGCCGGCCCGTGGGTGGCGCAGGGAGGGTTGGTTCCGACGACGGGCTCGGCGACCCCGACGCCGGCTGCTCGACCGGCGTGACGCCGAATGGCGCGGCAGGCGAATTATCCTGCTCGTCCCCGAGGGCGAGCACTCCGACCAGCCCGACGACGAGGGCGAGGCCGGCCGCGACGAGCACCGCGAGCAGCCGATTCGACCGGCGCGACGAGCCGGCGGGCGATGGGCGCACCAGTCGCGCCGCCGGGTCGCGGTCGATGAGGGTCGGCGGCTGGGCGGACGCCGCGGCCGCCACCCGGGGGGCCGCCTGTCCGGCCGGCAGGGTGGGCAGGATCGCGGTGGGCGGGTCGGCCGGCTGGCCGGCGCCGAACCGGGCGGCGAGTTGCGCTGCCGTCGGCCGTCGCGCCGGGTCCGCCGCCAGGCAGGCAAGGGTGAGCTCGGCGATGTCGGCGGGCAGGCCGGGGATGCGCAGCGGCGGCACCGGAGTGTGCCGGGCCTGCACCTCCAGCGCATCCTGCCAGGTCTGCACGGGCAGCGGCGCCCGCCCGGTGAGGGTGCGGTAGAGCAGCGCGCCAAGGGCGTAGACGTCGCTGGCCGGGTTGGGCGGGCCGGCGGCCAGCCGCTCCGGGGCGAAGTAGGCCGGCGTACCCATCAGCAGCTCGCCGGTCTGCCCGGCGAGCGGGTGGTGCGGGCCGGCGAGTGCGGCGATGCCGAAGTCAAGCACCTTCGCGCCGGTCTCGGTGAGCATGACGTTGCCCGGCTTGATGTCCCGGTGCACCACCCCGATCCGGTGCGCGGCGGCCAGCGCGGCAGCGACCTGCCCGGCCACCCGGACTGCCTCGGGCCAGGCGAGCGGGCCGCCGGTGAGCCGGTCGGCCAGGTTGCGCCCCTCGACCAGCTCCATTACCAGGTACGGCACGACCGCGCCGCCGGGCAGGGTCGCCTCGCCGTAGTCGTACACCTGCGTGACGTGCGGGTGGGTCAGCCGGGCGGCGGCGCGGGCCTCGCGCTGGATGGTGGCCCGCAGCTGCGGGTCGGTGGCGAACTCTCCCGCGAGCGCCTTGACCGCGACTGGCCGGTGCAGCACCTCATCGTCGGCGCGCCACACCTCGGACATCCCGCCGAGCCCGATGCGCTCGCGCAGGACGTACCGATCGTGCAACCGGAGGGTGGGCGAAAACGGCGACATGGTCGTTCAGTCTGCCTGGCCGGCGCCGCCCGGCACCACCCGCCGTGCCAGCTTCGCCCCGGGCTGCCGCGCTTGTCGGACAGGCAACCCACAGCCGTCAACCCATCGATCCGCGGTGCTGCCAGCGCTCTACATCGCGGCGCCGGACGCCGCCCGGCGGCGGCGGCCGTGCGAACCGCACAGGGAGTCTGGACAGCCCGGGCCAGGATCACGTGACGCGATCCGCTGCTCGCAGGCGCTGACGGGTGAGGCGGAGACCTGGGTACGTCGTCCGCTCAGCAGGGAAACTCTGCTCACCGTGGTTGTTCAGGATCAGCCGTTCGATGTGCGGATGCGGACGGAGAAGGGTGCCCGCCCGACGCCGAGGCTCGTGCTGACCATCCACGGCGCCAGCACCGTCTGAGTGGAGCGACTACACCGCGAGCGCCCCGAAGACGAATTGCCTCCCGCGCTGGCAGACCGGCGCCGGCGCGCACAGCTGCTTCCCGATCGCCGGACGCACCATGCGGCAACGCCGGCGGCCGACTGGCGAAGTCGCCCCCAAGCCGCCCGGCACGGCTACAAGCAGGTGGATCGGATGGAACCTCCCGGTGTGCCGGCCAGCGTGACCTCAGCCGAGGACCTACATCGGCCGCCATGACAGTTTCTCGATGTCGCCTTCGGGTACTGCGAGATCGACCCTTGATCAGCGACGCCGGAACGTGGTGACCCAAGTGCTTCTGCGATTGTCGCTGGACCTGCCGCGTGACGCCGGGACAGTCGCCATGGCCCGGCGTGCCCTCGACGGCGCACTAGCCGGCGTTGGGTTTGAGGACGACTGCCGGGGCGACATCCAACTCGCACTGTCAGAGGCCTGCGCCAACGTGATCGCCCACGCGGTGGCCGCGGTCGACTACACGGTCGACGTCACGGTCGACGGCGACCGGTGCGTGATCGAGGTCTCTGACCAGGGCGGCGGGTTTGTCCCCTCGCTCTCGGCCATGCCCGGCCAGTCCGCCACCTCCGGACGGGGCCTGCCTATCGTCGCCGCACTCGTCGATGACCTCGACGTCGTCTCCAACACGGGCACCGGCACACTGCTGCGCTTCGCCAAACGACTGGCCTGGGCCGGTTACAACCAGCACGCTAGGCAACGTCCCGACTGACACCGACATAACCGGGGTGGCACCGCCGAGCCGGGTGCAGCGGCGTAGGGCAAGGAACGGCGGCTGTGGCCGGCCAAGGCCGGCCGGGTGGGAGAGAGGCAGTCAGCGGCTGAGGGCGACGGTCACTATGGCAATGCACACCACCAGGAGGGTGATCGCCCCGAAGGCCATGTACGGCCACCACTGGCCAGAGCGCGATGACTGCGCGACCGTGGGCTGATGCGGCGGATTCCAGCGAGGTGGTGGGACCTTGGCGACTCTGAGGTCCCCCCGCTTTCGCGGAGCGGTGGTTACCTGGCGCCGGTTGGCTCAGGCTGAACGATAGCTGGCTGTGGTT
>NZ_JBNCLC010000052.1:0-7210 GCF_049844475.1 Micromonospora sp. DT47
CGCGCCGACAGGTCACCGTCCTTGCGGTGTTTCGCCGCCGCGAACCACGCCTCCGAAAACCGGCGCAACACCGACCGGGCACCCGTGGTGTCCAACTCGGCGAACGTGCCCGGCCCCGACGCCGCCAACTCCCCGCACAACCGCTGATAACCGACCAGAGGCGCGTCCCCGCGGCGGCGCCGCCACGCGTTGACCTCCAGCACACACGCCCACACATCACCGGCGGAGCGCAGCAGCCCGAACTGCACGAGTCGCACGGCGCGGCGACCAACCCGGCGAACGTTAATGGACACCGCACTAGCTGGCGCCACGGGCGCCCCCGTAGAAGGTTGGTTCTCATGAGTCAAGTACAGCGGTACGCGGCGTTCACCTCTGACCCCACCGGGGGCAACCCGGCCGGAGTGGTGCTGGAGGCAGACGACCTGGATGGTGCCCGGATGCAGCAGATCGCCGCCGAGGTGGGCTACTCCGAGACCGCGTTCGTGCTGCGCACGGGCAGGCAGGCACCTGACTTCGGGCTCCGCTTCTTCAGCCCACTGGCCGAGGTGGCCTTCTGTGGGCACGCGACGATTGCGACCAGTGTCGCCTTGGCTGAGTCCGGAGCCCGCGGACCCTTTCGGTTCGACACCAGAGCGGGTGAGATTCGGGTCTCCACGGCGCGGGAGGCGGGCGTCATGCGCGCAAGCCTTCAGAGTGTGCCCGGGCACAGCCGACCGGTCACCTCAGATGCTCTGCGCGAAACGCTGGGGGCACTGCGATGGTCGCCCGATGACCTGCACCCTGACTACCCGGCACACGTCGCTTTCGCCGGCAACAGTCACCTGGTGCTTGCCGCCAGGACCAGGCAACGGCTCGCCGAGCTGCACTACGACTTCGCTGGCCTGAAGGAGATCAGCGATCGAGAGGGGTGGACGACGCTCCAGTTGTTCTGGCATGACGGCGATTCGGTGTTCCACTCTCGCAACCCCTTCCCAACCGGTGGCGTCGTCGAGGACCCGGCCACGGGTGCGGGGGCCGCTGCCTTGGGCGCCTACCTGCGCGAGATCGGCCGACTGCCGCGGCAGCCCTCCTTCCTCATCGTCCAAGGCGAGGACATGGGCCGACCCAGTGAGCTGTCCGTGACAGTGGACCCGCGGGACCCGAGGATCACCGTCTCCGGAACCGCAGTGCCGATGTCGCCGGCGGCCGCTGACGGCCGCTGACACCGCATCGCGGCGTTGAGCCGGGCAGCTGAGCGACCCGAACATCTTCGAGAAGCTGCCCGGCTGACTGGCAAGACCGCCACGGTCGCCTCTCGTCGTGCTCCACCGCCACGTCCGCACATCGGTTACTTGCGAGCGAGCGTTCGAGAGTCGGTTACACCGGCAGGCGATCGATGTGCTGATATCGGCTCGACGTGACGCCGCTGCGGCCCGGCGGTGCTTCCGACAGGCAATAGCAATGCTGAAGGTGACGCCCAGCAAGGTGGTCACCGACGCGCCCGGTCTACCCCGCCGTGCTCGACGGCCTCGTCCCCCCGGCCTGGCACCACATGGAGCAGCACGCCAACAACCCGATCGGGGCAGATCACAGGCAACTCAAACACCGGCTACGACCCATGCGCGGGTCGCGCACCGACGGGACAGCCCAGGTGATCATCGCCGGGCACGCGTTCATGCAGAACCTGCACCGCGAACACTACAAACTCGCACTCGACGCCCCGCCCGCGAAACGGATCTCCGCCGCGTTCACTGAAGTCGCGCGAGCGCCCTTGCAGCCAAGGATTGAATGGTGGTTCAATCCTTGCGTGGTCTACCGGAGCACCGAGCGGGTGAAAGCTCGGCTGAGCGTCTCCCGGGAGCGGATCACCGCCGCCGCACTGGAGATCATGGCCGAGCACGGGTACGCCGGCTGCTCGATCGCCGCCGTCGCGGAGCGGGCCGGCATGGCGACCGGCAGCGTCTACCGCCACTTCCCCACCAAGGCAGACCTGTTCGCCGAGGTGTTTCGCACGGCCTCGCAGCGCGAAGTCGACGCGGTCGCGCGCGCCGCAGCGCTGGAGACCACCATCGCCGAGCGGGTGTCAGCCGTCATCGAGACGTTCTCCGGTCGCGCGCTACAGTCCCCGCGGTTGGCGTACGCCCTGCTCGCCGAGCCGGTCGACCCAGCGGTCGACGCCGAGCGGCTCGTCTTCCGCCGTGCGTACGCCGAGCTGATCGCCGGCTACGTCGCGGAGGGTGTGACGAACGGTGAACTACCCCCGCAGGATCCCGAGCTGACCGCCACCGCGTTGGTCGGCGCCCTGGCCGAGGCCATGGTCGGTCCGCTGGCCGCCGGGGTCGCCGGGCCGAGCACCATCCCCAGCCTGATCACGTTCATCCACCGCGCGCTTGGAGTATCGCCGTGACGACACACGAGGTCTTCAACCAGGTTCCCCCGCTGGCCGGCTACGACGCGGCGGACGACCCGGCACTGCTCGACGGGCTCGAGCGGGAGGGCGCCGGCTGGGCCGCCGCCGAGCTGCACGAGCTCGGCCGGATCGGCGGTACCGAGCAGGCGATCGAGTACGGGCGACTGGCGAACGAACACACGCCGGTCCTGCGCACCCACGACCGCTACGGCCACCGAATCGACGAGGTGGAGTTCCACCCGGCCTGGCACGAGCTGATGCGAACGGCAGTCACGCACGGCCTGCACGCCGCGCCGTGGGCGGACGACCGGGCAGGCGCGCACGTGGCCCGGGCTGCAAAGTTCTACACGTGGCGCCCCGACGCCGGCCACGGCTGCCCGATCTCGATGACCTACGCGGCGGTGCCGGCGCTACGGCACACCCCGGAGCTGGCCGCGCAGTACGAGCCGCTCCTCACCGCCAGGACGTACGACTTCGGGCTGCGTCCGCCGCTGACCAAGCAGGGGCTGCTGGCCGGCATGTCGATGACGGAGAAGCAGGGCGGCTCGGACGTGCGCGCCAACGCCACCACCGCCCACCCCGAGCCGGACGGCACCTACCGGCTCCTCGGGCACAAGTGGTTCACCTCGGCGCCGATGTGCGACATCTTCCTCACCCTCGCCCAGGCGCCCGGCGGGCTCACCTGCTTCCTGGTCCCGCGCGTACTGCCGGACGGCACGCGCAACCCGATGCGGCTGATGCGCCTCAAGGACAAACTCGGCAACCGGTCCAACGCCTCGGCGGAGGTCGAGTACGAGCACGCGGTCGCCTGGCGCGTCGGAGACGAGGGCCGTGGCGTGCGCACCATCATCGACATGGTCAACCTGACTCGCCTCGACTGCGTCATCGGCGCGGCGGCCGGGATGCGCCAAGGCGTGATCACCGCGGCCCACCACGTCACCCATCGGCAGGCCTTCGGCCGGTACCTCGTCGACCAGCCGCTGATGCGCAACGTGCTCGCCGACCTCGCGGTCGAGTCCGAGGCCGCCACCGTCCTCATGATGCGGCTCGCCGGAGCGACCGACCGATCCGCGCGCGGCGACGCCAGCGAGACCGCGTTCAAACGGCTCGCCCTCGCCGTCGGCAAGTACTGGGTCTGCAAGCGCTGGCCGGCGCACGCCGCCGAGGCCCTCGAATGTCTGGGCGGCAACGGCTATGTCGAGGAGTCAGGCATGCCGCGGCTGTTCCGCGAGTCGCCACTGAACTCGATCTGGGAGGGCTCCGGCAACGTCGCCGCGCTGGACGTACTGCGCGCTCTCGCCAAGGAACCGCAGGTCATGGAGGCGTTCCGGGCGGAGGTGACCGCGGCCGCCGGTGCCGACGCGCGGCTCGACGCCGCGGTACGCCAGGTGCAGGCCGAGCTGTCCGACCACGACGACCTCGAACTACGGGCCCGCCGCGTCGTCGAGCGGCTCGCGCTGGTCCTGCAGGGCTCGCTGTTGGTGCGGCACGGCCACCCCGCCGTCGCCGACGCCTTCTGCGCCTCCCGGCTCGGCGGCGACCACGGCCAGACATACGGCACACTGCCGAGCGGTGTCGACTTCGCCGCGATCATCTCGCGCGCCGCACCCAAGGTGGGCTGACCGCACGTGCCGGGGCCAACGGCGATGTCCATCCGGGTGCAGGGATTCGCCGGCGGCCAATGTGTCACGTCACTCGGCGGTAGACCGGAATCTCGTCGATCGACACGCCATCCGGGTGGTCGATGAACAGCGGCCGCAGCATCCGCACCCCCAGCAGCTGGGCAGTACACCTAGTGCGGTGTCCACTAACGTTCACCGGGTTTGCGGTGGGTGTTGTGGATCCTCGCCGTAGGCGAGCGACTCCCCACTGGGTGGGGCGGGCCTCCGCGGGCCAACTTGATCCTTACGCCGCCGGTGGTGCGTGGGGCGGCGGGGGTCACGTCGGGACCGGCCGGCACCGGGTAGGTGCCGGCCGGCTCGACGGTGCGTGACCACCTGCGGCAGCACGACGGCTGCCTGGGTGGTGGATCCGCTACCCCGGGTGCGGGTGGCGATGATGGCCGCCGCGACAACGTCGCGATGCCCGCAATACGTACAGTGCGGGCAGGACAGGGTGCGACCGCGGGGTTTCGGCACCCGCCTTCGGCAGGCGGGGCAGGTGGACGAGGTACCGCGTTCGTCGACCAACCGAACGGTGATGCGGGCCCGACGGCGGTACTGCCGCCACCGCCGTGACCCCTTCTGCCCAGGTTTTGGCGCCCGGCGGGCGACGGCACGGCGGCGGGCTTTCGTGTCGGCCAGGTGCATGCGGTGCTCGGCGCGGATCGCCCGCCCCGACACCAGCAACCCCTCCCCGTCCGGGCCGGCCACGGCGTAGGGGTGGATGATCCCCAGATCCACCCCAGCCCCCCGACCCGATCCGGCTCCACACCCGGCGGGTAGGTCATGACGGGGACTTCGGCGGTCACGTCGAGGAACAGCCGGCCGCCCTCGCACAGCAGCGTGATCGACCGGACCTGCCCGGCCGGATACGGCACCTCCCGCCCCAGACGCACCCACAACGGCGCGGTGCCTCTCGCGGTGGGGATCCGCACCCGGCGCCCGTCGAGGGTGAACGTGCCGTGATACCAGCGCACCGGCACCAACCCACGCCGGCGACGCGGGAACCGCGCCGACAGGTCACCGTCCTTGCGGTGTTTCGCCGCCGCGAACCACGCCTCCGAAAACCGGCGCAACACCGACCGCGCACCCGTGGTGTCCAACTCGGCGAACGTGCCCGGCCCGGACGCCGCCAACTCCCGGCACAACTGCTGATAGCCGACCAGAGGCACGTCGTGTCGGCGACGACGCCACGCGTTGACCTCCAGCACACGCCCACACATCGGCGGCCGACCGGAGCAGCCCGAAGCACCGCCGCCGCTGCCCCGACGTCACCCGCACCGCCACACGCGCGGTGCGATGCACCACCGGCGGCGCAGACGGATCCCGACGACGAGGCATAAACCGAAGCCAACACCACCCGTACGACAATTCACAGGGGCGACAACCCGGCGAACGTTAGTGGACACCGCACCAGCCCGTCCGAGCACGGATATGACAACATCGGGTCCGCCGAAGAGGTCACCAGCCAGGAAGCCCTGGTCACCGCGCTCCCGGTGGGATCGGAGTCTCAGGAAGTGGGACACGTGTCGGTGCTTGAGCGATGCCACACATACCCGGAGGTCGATCGGGCAGCTTCGCCGCTGGCCAGCCAGGACAGTCGACGGGACCACCGGCGCGAGGCAGCCCCGTAGCGGCAGAGGTGTGGCCACTTCGGTCTTCACTGGGAGGTCAAGGCCACCGGATCGCCACATAGTTGTTGGTCAGCGACTCGGCGCACGCCGGAGAAGTTGAGCACTTAGGACGCGGCGACCACATCGCTGAGGTGCTCCCAGATGGCACCCAGAGCAAGGACCGAGCGACCCCCAGCTCGTCACGGCCCTGACCTGCGGATACTCCCCCACCAGGCGGCATAGAGTGCCGTTGAAGTCCGTTCAGTGCAGCTGAGCACTGCGTGTGAAGCAGGACGCTGCACCGACTCTGACCTGCGGAAACGCAGAGCCGCAGGTGGGCGCGGATGCCGTTGATTGCTGTTCGGTGCCGTTGGGTGCAGTTGACTGCCGTTCAGCGCACCCCCCTGCTCCCATCTCGCTGCCCCGGACCTGGTCCCCACGGCAGGCGCCCAATCACGCCGTGACGGCCACCACGAACGAGCCCCACCTTCCGACGAGGACCTTGTCCCGCCGCAGACGCGGTTATCCGATCAAGGTATCTGCAGGACGGGGCGCACCGGGGTCTCTCCAGTAAGGCCGCCGTCGCAGACGGCTTCCGCCAGGTCTGGGTCGCGGTAGGCGGTGGCGAGGGCGAGCCAGGTCAAGAAGCTGCCGTAGCCACCGCAGAGTGCCGAGCCGCCGTCGCCGCCGCACAGGACCGCTGGGTCGGTGGTGAACTCGGCCCGGTACGGGTCGTGGCTGGCCCGAAAGACGGCCCGAGGCGGTGAAGGTCACCCGGCCTAGGGTGTGTCTCAAAGTCAGCTACCCTACTGCGCGACCTACGGCCCTCGCCTGGCAGCCCGGCCAGGCGAGGGCCTGAAATCACTTCGCCCCTGCTCGCCTCGCCCGGTACGGTCCGCGAGAGTGTTCTCACTGCAGGGAGCCCATGAGATGCGCGTGCGGCCACCCCGGCAGTTCCCACGCTGAGAGTAGGTTTCGTCAATGGCATGCCGTATCAGTGAGCTCGTGCTCAAGTGCCGCGACCCCGAGGTGCTGGCGCGGTTCTGGTGCGAGGTCCTGGACTTCATAGTGCTCGATCGCGAGGAGGAGGGCTGCATCGAGATAGGTCCGCGCGAAGGGTTCGGCGGCCCGCAGCCGACGATCTTCCTCATCCGCAACGACGAGCCGAAGAACGGGCATGCCCGGCTGCACATCGACGTCAACGCCACCGACCGCGATCAGGACGCCGAGCTCGAACGCCTCCTGGCCGTCGGGGCCGAACTCGTCGACATAGGTCAGCCCGCGGAGGCGTCCTGGCACGTCCTCGCCGATCCAGAAGGCAACGAGTTCTGCCTGCTCAAGCCCCGCCTCGACCCACTCTGACGGCCCTCGTCGGCAACGAGGCCGCGCCCGGGTGGAGTGTGGGTGGCCACGAGGTCTCCGGGTCTGAGGTTCTTCTTGGTCGATGAACCCATTACCGGAGACCTCACTACTTAGAGCCTGGTAAATAAGGGGTTCCGGGCGTCGGCTGGCCTCGTGGAGATTGATGATTGCGGCCGTACGGGCGT
>NZ_JBNCLC010000053.1:0-5850 GCF_049844475.1 Micromonospora sp. DT47
GGCCATGATCATCGTCATGACCCGCCGCCTCGCCCGTCACCAACACACCTGAAACCCTTATTTACCAGGCTCTTAGACGGTCCTGCCATCCCGTCTGCCATCGACCCGCCCTCCGGGGAGCAGGCCGCTGCCCGGCCCGCCACGTCAAGCGGACCTTGACGGCTCGTACGGACGCTGGCGGGCCGGGCGGTGGTCTGCTCGGCTCGCCCGGGTCGATGGCTGGCGGGATGGCCTACCGCAACCACCCACGGACCCGGCGGCTGCCAACGATCTTCGGCCATCCTGGAGCCGGAGCGCCCCCGCCGGAGGCGCACTAACCGCAACCCCGCCACCGCCGCCAGCTCGCCGACGCGGCCGGCGTGCGCTCCCCTACGCCGCGCGGGTCCTGGCCGCGCGGCCCGGCCGGCTGCCGACCCACCACACCACCGATCAACGTCCTGTCGTTCGGCGGCGGCCCACCGGGCTTCCCGCTCTCCGCGCCAGCCGCCGGGCGTTGGCGTGACGGCCGCAGAGCGACAGCGGCAGCGGCCGGCGCGCGCCCAGGCGGCAGCGCGTGCGGCCCGTCAAGGGCCGCCTTGATAGATGTACAGAAAGTTCTCCCACGGGCCGGCAGGCCGGCATGTCGTACTCCGCTTGATGCGTGACAGGTTGACGTCAGATGATGCGTGACGCTCCGCCGAGGCGCGTCGCTACGTGCCGTGACGCATGGGGTCAGGCGAAATCAGGGCGGACGATGAGTGTCACATCGCTGCTGGTCGCGATCACCAAGGTGCGGCCGGACGGGGAGAATCCGGCGGCACGCAGTTCGGAGTAGTCAGCATGGAAGACGTGCCACCAGGACGTACCCGGTGGGCCCTTATAGGCACCACCGTCGGCGGACAGCAGGATGCGATCGTTCGGCCACTCGGGCGCCACCACGTCGGTGGTCCAGCCGTCGTCCGTCGTGGCGTGCAGGCCGCCGCCGAACAACCCGGCGATGCGTACCCGCGTGTCCGCCAGCACACCGATGCCCGGACAGGCCAGGTCTGGCCCGGACGGTGACGCGTCGTCGGGGTCGGGGTGACGGTCCCGGGCGATCTTCGCACCCGTTGTGGCGTCGATCAAACCAAAGCCGTCCATCGAGACGACCATCAGCAGGTCGACGCCGGTCTGCGGGTGGACACCGAAGCCGACGCCTTGCAGCCCGCCCACCGGTATGTAGCGCCACGTCTGGTCGAGGTGTCGCCATGGCTCTGGCGGCGCGACGACCGGGGCTGCCAGGAACTTCGCCCGCAGCTGCTGTTGGTAGTCCGAGAGCATCCCGTTGTCCTTCGACGCCGGCGGCCTCGCGGCCTTCTACAGATCCGATCGCGCTGAGTAACGGTCCGGCACTACACCGGGCCATCGGTGTCACGCATCATCCGACGCTGATCCGTAACGGATCAAGTGGAGCCCGACAGCCGGCAGGCCGGCATGTCTGGTCTCAAGACCTGCGTGACGGACCGGTATCAGGACCTGCGTGACATGGTCAGCTGGTTAGGCCGCTCCCCATTTGTCGGTGACGCATACGGCCTCGAACTGCCACCAGCCCTCCGCCTCGCCGCGGAGCAGCGTCGCCTTAATCGATGGAAGGTCTGCGCTCGCCGGCACGGTCAGGGCGACGAGAGGGAGGTCCTTACTGAACGTCTCGCCCCCGAGGCCGAACGGCGCCAAGCGGTCGTGCACGGCTCTGGCGCTTCGCCCCAGTGGGCCGTCTGGGATCGGCAGGATTCTTATCGTGCAGTTGCCCGACGCCTCGACCCGCTCGGTTGCCCAGCGACGTCCGTCAGGGCGCGTCGTGAAGCGCACGACGTCCCCCTCGGCCACGCCGTCTTGCAGGAACGGCACGTTGCAGATGCGAACCGTGTCAGGGCCAACGGCAACGCCCCACAGTCCCTCTGTGTCGTAGGGAAGCCACCCTTCCCGCGGGACAAACCTAAACCAGATCTTGACGAGCTGCTCTCCGCCAGGCCGGGCGCGATCCCGTGCAGGTGAGTTCATGGCCGACATGATGGCCCATGGGAGGTGGCAGTCCAACTCACCCGGTCTCCGGCTGAGGTCGTCGTAGGCGGCTGGCACCCTCGCTTCATGATTCGCGGGACGTTGTTAGCCGAAAGCCTGCGCCCGGGTGCCGACCTCCGGGTAGCGGGGCTGAGCATTACGCGTGTGACCCGGAAGGATGTGTCGGGCTCGGCGTCGGAGACGCAGCCAGCCATCTGGACCTTTCTCGCCTTCGAGGCGGCGGACGACGTAGCCGACAAGCTTGGGGGTGCTCTCGCCGCGTCATTGGCGAGCGATGGCCACCCTGGACGAGGTGACTCGCCCGGACGTGCTGGTGGTGCCCGGCGGTCCCGGGCAGATCACCCGGATGACCGACACCCGACTGCTCGACTGGCTCCGCGCGGTGGACGCCACCACCACCTGGACCACCTCGGTCTGCACCGGCTCGCTGCTGCTGGCCGCGGCCGGGCTGCTCGACGGCCGGCGGGCCACCTCGCACTGGGCTGGCCCTGGACCAGCTGCCCGCCTTCGGCGCCCAGCCGACCGGCGAGCGGGTGGTCTTCGACGGCAAGTACGTCACCGCGGCCGGGGTTTCCTCGGGCATCGACATGGCGCTCACGCTGGCCGGCCGGATCGTCGGGGACGGCTTCGCCCAGACCCTCCAGCTCGGCATCGAGTACGACCCGCGGCCGCCGTACGCCGCCGGGTCGCCCCGCACCGCACCCGCGCCGGACGAACCCTCCTTGCCGCGCACCGCGGCCAGGAGCTGCCCGAAGCGTGGCTGATCGCGCAATGGCCACCCGGCTGCGACGAGCCGACCAAGTACTGGCTGTCGAACCTTCCCACCACTACCGCGAAACGCACCCTCATCCGCTGGGCGAAACTGCGCTGGCGCATCGAACACGACTACCGCGAACTGAAAACCGGCCTCGGCCTGGACCACTACGAAGGCCGCACCTGGCAAGGCTGGCACCACCACGTCACCCTCGTCTCCGCAGCCCACGCCTTCTGCACCCTGCAACGCCTGCACCACCCAAAAGCAGCAGCGCCGGCCTGAGCCTCTACGCAGTCCTCCGCGACCTGCAACACCTCCTCGTCCGCCTCGCCGGCGCCTGCCCCACCTGCAAAACCCGCTTCCCCACCAGACGAAAACCCCGGAACCGCATCCGATCATGACAAAGCACTACTAGGCGGTGGGCAGGTTGTCGCCTATCCGGCTAACATTCCGATTTGGAAAAGTCGTGGTGTAACCGCATCTAGAAGGGAAACCCCACCAACGCACCGGGCTTGCCAGCAGCGGCGGTTCGCGTGGCCAGAGCGGAGGGGAAGCGTGCGGCTCGACCAGATCAATATCCTGCAGGGAGACGCCTTCGTTGTAAGCGACCGGCAGGGTGACATCAACCCCGCCGCTAACGTCCCCGACGGGCTGTTCTATCGCGACATGCGGCACTTATCGCGGTGGCAGCTGCGCCTCAACGGCCACCAACTGGAGGCGCTGAGCGCGGACAACCTCGAGTACGACGAAGTTGTTTTCTTTCTGATCGAGCCGACCGGAACGATCTACCGGAACCCGTCGCTGTCGGTCACCCGCCGCCGCGAAGTGGCGACTGGCATGCAGGAGCGCATCACGGTCCACAACTTCGGCAACACGCCGGTCGCGTTCGAACTCACGATGATATTCGACGCCGACTTCGCCGACATCTTCGACGTCAAGGATCAGATGTCAAAAACCGGCCATCTGTACCGCCATCGGCGCGACGGCGGGATCTCGTTGGGCTACAGCCGCGCCGACTTCTGCCGCGAAACCCACATCGACGCCCCCGGTGCCTTCGTTACCGAGGAATCGCTCACCTTCCGACACGAGCTACCACCTGGACAAGAGTGGGGCATCGACATCCAGATCCGGGTTGGGGTCGAAGTGGACGCGGCGCTACAGCGCCGCCACCACCACCCGGACATGCCTTACAGCATCCGAGAATGGCTGGACGCGTCACCCATCTTGGACACGGACTGGGACGACTTGCTGCACATCTACCACCGCAGCCTTCTCGACCTCGCCGCGTTGAGGTTCTACCCCTTCGTCGGAGATAGAGCCTCTCTGCCCGCCGCCGGGCTGCCCTGGTTCATGGCGGTGTTCGGCCGCGATAGCCTCCTAGTCAGCTATCAGATGCTGCCGTTCCACCCCGAACTTGCCTATACGACTTTGCGGGCCCTCGCCGAGCGGCAGGCGATCCATGAGGACGACCACCGCGATGCCGAACCGGGGAAGATCCTGCACGAACTGCGCAACGGGGAGCGTGCCCATTTCGGCGAGCGTCCGCAGTCCCCGTACTTCGGTGCCGCTGACACCACGCCGCTGTTCCTGATCGTCCTAGACGAGTACGAACGGTGGACCGGTGACACGCAGACCGTACAGGACCTCCAGCCTGCGGCCCGCGCGGCGTTGCGGTGGCTGGAGACGTACGGCGATCTCGACCACGACGGCTACATCGAATACCAGACTCGCAACCCGCGCAGCGGTCTGGTCAACCAATGCTGGAAGGACTCCTGGAACTCGGTGGTCCACCCCGACGGCAGCCTCGCCAAGCTTCCCCGGGCCACCTGCGAAATTCAGGGCTATGCCTACGACGCGCGCCGCCGGACGGCGCGGCTCGCGCGGGAGATTTGGAACGACCCCGGCCTCGCCGAGCGTCTGGAGCGCGACGCCGAGGAACTCTATCGCCGGTTCAACACCGACTTTTGGCTACCCGACCTCGGCTATTACGCACTCGCGTTGGACGGGGACAAGAAGCCGGTGACCACGTTGACCTCCAACATCGGACACCTGCTGTGGAGCGGGATCGTGCCGCCCGAACGCGTTGACGCGCTCGCCGCGCTGCTCTGCGGGCCCCGGATGTTTACGGGATGGGGCGTGCGCACGCTCGCTGACGAGCAGCCAGCCTACAACCCGCTTGAGTACCACAACGGCACCGTTTGGCCGCACGACACCGCGATCGCCGCAGCCGGGCTTGCCCGGTACGGACACCGCGACGAGGCCAACCAACTCGCGATGGGGCTGTTGCAGGCCGGCCATCATCTGCGCCATCGACTGCCCGAGGCACTCGCAGGCTACCCACGAGAAAGCACCCTGGTGCCCGTGCTTTACCCCACCGCCTGCTCCCCGCAGGCGTGGGCCGCCGGTGCGCCGATGATGCTGCTCCGCATGATGCTCGGCATCGATCCGGAGCCCGACACTATGGCCGTGCGCCCACACCTACCTGAGGATCTCCGCCGCCTGGCACTGCATGGAGTGCGCTTCCGCGGCGCCCGGGTCGAGGCCCTCGCGGGCACCGCTGCACATGACCTAGATCGGTTGAGGCCGATACCGGGCGCCCGGGAGCTTCAGTGAAGAACACACCATTCGGTCGAGATCACCGTTGGACGGCAGCGGCCGGACACTGTGCTGGGAGATCCTGCGCGACGACGACGGCGCCGCCCCGCAGATTGACCGATACCTCGTCCGCCATCGCCCACCTCCACAACATCGCCGTCACCGGCTGCTACACGTCCCCGCCCGCCTCACCCGTTCCGCCCGACGCGCCGTCCTGCGCACCGCCGACGGATGGTCCTGGGCCGCTGAACCTGAACACCGCTACCCGCCCCCGACAACCGTCCCGGAGGAAGAACCCGGCCACGGGCCGGGTAATCACCATGCCCACACGCCGGACGAACCATAAGGAAAGATCAACCAGCGGTCAGCCACCCGTGATCAACAGTTAGCGGCAGAACGAGGCTAGTGATCCGTCGGGGTCCGGGCGGCGCCCTGCCTGCGCCGGGTAGCGACGACGGTGG
>NZ_JBNCLC010000054.1:0-5359 GCF_049844475.1 Micromonospora sp. DT47
GATTGTCCGGCGGCGTCCTACTCTCCCACACCCTCACGAGTGCAGTACCATCGGCGCTGGAGGGCTTAGCTTCCGGGTTCGGAATGTTACCGGGCGTTTCCCCTCCGCCATGACCGCCGTAACTCTATCGACATGTCAAACAACACCACACGTGGTCTGTTGTTCGTTTGTCGGGAGTTGCACAGTGGACGCGTAGCAGCTTTGTAGTCAAGTCCTCGGCCTATTAGTACCGGTCAACTGAACCCGTTACCGGGCTTACATTTCCGGCCTATCAACCCAGTCGTCTAGCTGGGGGCCTTACCCCACATTGTGGGTGGGATACCTCATCTTGAAGCAGGCTTCCCGCTTAGATGCTTTCAGCGGTTATCCCTTCCGAACGTAGCTAACCAGCCGTGCCCCTGGCGGGACAACTGGCACACCAGAGGTTCGTCCGTCCCGGTCCTCTCGTACTAGGGACAGCCCTTCTCAAGTATCCTACGCGCACGGCGGATAGGGACCGAACTGTCTCACGACGTTCTAAACCCAGCTCGCGTACCGCTTTAATGGGCGAACAGCCCAACCCTTGGGACCTGCTACAGCCCCAGGATGCGACGAGCCGACATCGAGGTGCCAAACCATCCCGTCGATATGGACTCTTGGGGAAGATCAGCCTGTTATCCCCGGGGTACCTTTTATCCGTTGAGCGACACCGCTTCCACATGCCAGTGCCGGATCACTAGTCCCGACTTTCGTCCCTGCTCGACCTGTCAGTCTCACAGTCAAGCTCCCTTGTGTACTTGCACTCAACACCTGATTGCCAACCAGGCTGAGGGAACCTTTGGGCGCCTCCGTTACTCTTTAGGAGGCAACCGCCCCAGTTAAACTACCCACCAGACACTGTCCCTGAACCGGATAACGGTCCGAAGTTAGAAACCCGAATCAACCAGAGTGGTATTTCAAGATTGCCTCCACCCATACTGGCGTATGAGCTTCACCGGCTCCCACCTATCCTACACAAGCTAATTCAGATACCAATGTCAAGCTATAGTAAAGGTCCCGGGGTCTTTCCGTCCTGCCGCGCGTAACGAGCATCTTTACTCGTAATGCAATTTCGCCGGGCCTGTGGTTGAGACAGTGGGGAAGTCGTTACGCCATTCGTGCAGGTCGGAACTTACCCGACAAGGAATTTCGCTACCTTAGGATGGTTATAGTTACCACCGCCGTTTACTGGCGCTTAAGTTCTCAGCTTCGCCCCGAAGAGCTAACCGGTCCCCTTAACGTTCCAGCACCGGGCAGGCGTCAGTCCATATACATCGAATTACTTCTTCGCATGGACCTGTGTTTTTAGTAAACAGTCGCTTCCCCCTGCTCTCTGCGGCCATACAACGCTCCACCCGCGTGGGGTTTCACGTCTCCGGCCCCCCTTCTCCCTAAGTTACGGGGGCAATTTGCCGAGTTCCTTAACCACAGTTCGCCCGTCGCCTCGGTATTCTCTACCTGACCACCTGTGTCGGTTTGGGGTACGGGCCGCTAAGAACTCGCTAGAGGCTTTTCTCGGCAGCATAGGATCACTGACTTCACCTGAATCGGCTCGGCATCACGTCTCAGCCTTCGTGCACCACGGATTTGCCTATGGTGCGGCCTACACGCTTACCCCGGCACAACCACCGGCCGGGCTCAGCTACCTTCCTGCGTCACCCCATCGCTTGACTACTACCCATCGGGGTCCCACGCTCCCCAGCATCAGTCCGAAGACATCAACCGGTTCGGGTGGTTAGCACAACGAGGTTCGTCAGGGTCGCTCTTTCGCGGGTACGGGAATATCAACCCGTTGTCCATCGACTACGCCTCTCGGCCTCGCCTTAGGTCCCGACTCACCCAGGGCGGATTAGCCTGGCCCTGGAACCCTTGGTCATCCGGCGGAAGGGTTTCTCACCCTTCTTTCGCTACTCATGCCTGCATTCTCACTCGTGCCGTGTCCACAGCTGGGTCACCCCGCTGCTTCACCCCCGGCACGACGCTCCCCTACCCATCCACACACCTGCACAACACATCAAGGCGTTGCGTGGTTGAAATGTGAATGCCACAGCTTCGGCGGTGTGCTTGAGCCCCGCTACATTGTCGGCGCGGAACCACTTGACCAGTGAGCTATTACGCACTCTTTAAAGGGTGGCTGCTTCTAAGCCAACCTCCTGGTTGTCTGTGCGACCCCACATCCTTTTCCACTTAGCACACGCTTAGGGGCCTTAGCTGGTGATCTGGGCTGTTTCCCTCTCGACTACGAAGCTTATCCCCCGCAGTCTCACTGCCGCGCTCTCACTTACCGGCATTCGGAGTTTGGCTGATTTCGGTAAGCTTGTGGGCCCCCTAGACCATCCAGTGCTCTACCTCCGGCAAGAAACACGCGACGCTGCACCTAAATGCATTTCGGGGAGAACCAGCTATCACGGAGTTTGATTGGCCTTTCACCCCTAACCACAGGTCATCCCCCAACTTTTCAACGTTGGTGGGTTCGGCCCTCCACGCGGTCTTACCCGCGCTTCAGCCTGCCCATGGCTAGATCACTCCGCTTCGGGTCTAGGACACGCGACTGAATCGCCCTATTCAGACTCGCTTTCGCTACGGCTCCCCCACACGGGTTAACCTCGCCACATGCCACTAACTCGCAGGCTCATTCTTCAAAAGGCACGCCGTCACCCCGTAAGGCTCCGACGGATTGTAGGCGAACGGTTTCAGGTACTATTTCACTCCCCTCCCGGGGTACTTTTCACCATTCCCTCACGGTACTTGTCCGCTATCGGTCACCAGGAAGTATTTAGGCTTACCAGGTGGTCCTGGCAGATTCACGGCAGATTTCAGGGGTCCGCCGCTACTCGGGAACACTCACAGGAGGCCAGCCACTTTCACCTACCGGACTTTCACCGCCTACGGTCAGCCATTCCAGACTGTTCGGCTAGCAACTGGCTTTGTAACTCCTCCGACAAGTGTCAGCTTGTCGAGCAAGGTCCCACAACCCCGACCACGCAACCCCTGACAGGTATCACACGCAGCCGGTTTAGCCTCGATCCGCTTTCGCTCGCCACTACTCACGGAATCACTATTTGTTTTCTCTTCCTGCGGGTACTGAGATGTTTCACTTCCCCGCGTTCCCTCCACACACCCTATGTGTTCAGGTGTGGGTGACACCACATGACTGGTGCCGGGTTTCCCCATTCGGACACCCTGGGATCACAGCTTGGTTGACAGCTCCCCCAGGCCTATCGCGGCCTCCCACGTCCTTCATCGGCTCCTGGTGCCAAGGCATTCACCGTTCGCCCTTGACAACTTGACCACAAAGATGCTCGCGTCCACTGTGCAATTCTCAACAAACGACCAACCCACAACCAGATCCACCCCACACCAGCCCGACAATCCGCCGACGGTATGCGAGGCCAGGTCATGCCTGGCAGCCCGCGAAACCCCACAGGGCTCCGCATCAAGGCTCTGAAAGACAACCAACGGTTGTTCCTTCAGGACCCAACAGGGTGCTCTACGCCTCCACTCAGCCGCACCGGAAGGAACCGTTCCACACCACCCGAAGGTGGCCGTACCAGGTATCCCGGCCGTTGCCGAGGAAAAACTCGCCAGTGTCTCCGCCATTGAGCACCCCGACCCGACATTCGCAGGTCGCGGGCTCCTTGCACCCTTTCGGGTGAAGGTGCTCCTTAGAAAGGAGGTGATCCAGCCGCACCTTCCGGTACGGCTACCTTGTTACGACTTCGTCCCAATCGCCAGCCCCACCTTCGACGGCTCCCTCCCACAAGGGGTTGGGCCACCGGCTTCGGGTGTTGCCGACTTTCGTGACGTGACGGGCGGTGTGTACAAGGCCCGGGAACGTATTCACCGCAGCGTTGCTGATCTGCGATTACTAGCGACTCCGACTTCACGGGGTCGAGTTGCAGACCCCGATCCGAACTGAGACCGGCTTTTTGGGATTCGCTCCACCTCACGGTATCGCAGCCCATTGTACCGGCCATTGTAGCATGCGTGAAGCCCTGGACATAAGGGGCATGATGACTTGACGTCATCCCCACCTTCCTCCGAGTTGACCCCGGCAGTCTTCGATGAGTCCCCGCCATAACGCGCTGGCAACATCGAACGAGGGTTGCGCTCGTTGCGGGACTTAACCCAACATCTCACGACACGAGCTGACGACAGCCATGCACCACCTGTGACCGCCCCCGAAGGACCCGACATCTCTGCCGGTTTTGCGGCCATGTCAAACCCAGGTAAGGTTCTTCGCGTTGCATCGAATTAATCCGCATGCTCCGCCGCTTGTGCGGGCCCCCGTCAATTCCTTTGAGTTTTAGCCTTGCGGCCGTACTCCCCAGGCGGGGCGCTTAATGCGTTAGCTGCGGCACAGGAAACCGGAGAGGTCCCCCACACCTAGCGCCCAACGTTTACAGCGTGGACTACCAGGGTATCTAATCCTGTTCGCTCCCCACGCTTTCGCTCCTCAGCGTCAGTATCGGCCCAGAGACCTGCCTTCGCCATCGGTGTTCCTCCTGATATCTGCGCATTTCACCGCTACACCAGGAATTCCAGTCTCCCCTACCGAACTCTAGCCTGCCCGTATCGACTGCAGGCCCGCAGTTGAGCTGCGGGTTTTCACAGTCGACGCGACAAGCCGCCTACGAGCTCTTTACGCCCAATAATTCCGGACAACGCTCGCACCCTACGTCTTACCGCGGCTGCTGGCACGTAGTTGGCCGGTGCTTCTTCTGCAGGTACCGTCACTTTCGCTTCGTCCCTGCTGAAAGAGGTTTACAACCCGAAGGCCGTCATCCCTCACGCGGCGTCGCTGCATCAGGCTTCCGCCCATTGTGCAATATTCCCCACTGCTGCCTCCCGTAGGAGTCTGGGCCGTGTCTCAGTCCCAGTGTGGCCGGTCGCCCTCTCAGGCCGGCTACCCGTCGTCGCCTTGGTAGGCCATCACCCCACCAACAAGCTGATAGGCCGCGAGCCCATCCCAGGCCGAAAAACTTTCCACCCAACACCATGCGGTGCCAGGTCATATTCGGTATTAGCCCCGGTTTCCCGGGGTTATCCCAAAGCCTAGGGCAGGTTGCTCACGTGTTACTCACCCGTTCGCCGCTCGAGTACCCCGAAGGGCCTTTCCGCTCGACTTGCATGTGTTAAGCACGCCGCCAGCGTTCGTCCTGAGCCAGGATCAAACTCTCCAACAAAAACTTGTTGAAACAGTCATCCCGACAACAAAAAGTGTTGCCAAAGGAATCCCAACCAGCAGCCCTCCGAAGAAGACCACCAGTCCGGGGTATAAATCATATTGGCACTGGCTTATCAAGCACCCTGTTGAGTTCTCAAAGAACAACCACACACC
>NZ_JBNCLC010000055.1:0-4803 GCF_049844475.1 Micromonospora sp. DT47
GGATCAACAGCCCCGCCCGGCAAGAGCAACCCGCCCGCTAACGACAACCTGTCTCAGGTTGACTTGACAACTACCGACCGGCCCACCGGGTACATGGGTCAGGTCAGAGACAGAAGGGATGCGGTGGCGCCGGTGGTGGGTGCGACCGTCAGGGGTCGCCGGGCGGTGGGCGTGCCGACCGGCCGAAGCGGGTGGGCGTAGCACACCGGGTGGGTGCGGCGAGGGATCCCTGAGGTGGGACCGAACCGGGTGGAGCGATATGTGGGGTGTGGTGTTGACGAGAACGGTAGCGGCCGGCTCTCACAGCGCCTCCCGACCGAGAATCCGCGATGCAGGGCGTTCACCTGCACTGTGAGCGATCACAGGGCTTGGCGGGCGGGTCGGGGAGGTTGGTGCCGTGAGCACCGACGCACTCACAGACGATCTTGTTTTCTGACAGCCGCGGATCGTGGTGCGACGTGCCCGGGCTGCTGACCTGCGGTGTGAGCGACTGGGGCCCTCAGGCGCCTCGGTGTCAGTAGGTGTCGGGGTCGGTGAAGCGGTGGGGATTGGTGGCCGTGTTGTGGGGGCCGTGGTCGGAGGGAAGCTCATGCAGCCACCGGCGCAGGCCGGGCTCGGCGGCCAGCGCCCAGGCGGGGCCGGCGGGGTGCTCGTCGTGCAGGCCGGTGGCCACGGGCATGGCGGTGGGCACGCCGGCGAGGGCGTCGAGCAGGTTGGCCTCGCGGCGCCGGTTCGGTATGCGCAGCAGGACGGGGTAGCGGGGGCCGAACTCGGCGAGGCGTTCGTAGGCGCGTAGCTTGCGCAGCACCCTGGCGAGGGGTTCGGTGCCGTTGTCGTGTTCGAGGAAGAACCCGACGGTCCGGCCGGCGGCGGTCCAGATGCCGTGGCCGTCGGGGCGGATCTCGGCGAAGGCGTACGCGGCGGTGGCGTGCTGCTCGGACCACCAGCGCAGCAGGCGGGCGTGCGGGTCGGTGCGGGTGTAGGCGTGCAGGTCGACGAAGAGCTGGTTGGTGCCGAGCAGGTGCCGCAGGCGGGGGCTGCCGATGATGCGTTCGGTGCGTTCGATGCTGCTGCGCGGTGGCCGGGCATCCGGACGCTGCGGGTCGGTGTAGGTGGTGGGGTGCACGAGCATGCCGAGCGGGCCGAGGGTGTAGAGGTGCTGGCTGTCGCCGGTGGTGACGTCGACGAACCGGTGCACGGCGTCGATGCGGTGCAGGGTGGCCAGGCGTAGCCGGGCCGAGCGCTGCGACGGGAACAGCGCGTGGGTGATCTGGGCGGTGGACAGCACGTAGTGCTCGGCGAGCCACGCGAGGAGCTGACGGTCGCGCAGGGTCAGCCGACGCAGCTGCGACAGCCGATGAGCCTTGCTGGACGGAGAGCGGGGCGACGACGGACGGGACGGGGAGCTGAAGGATTCGCTGGACATCAGGGATCTCCTCAGGGAGTAGGAGGAAGGGTTTCCCTCCCGTGGGGAGGGAGTCTGAAACTTTCGCCGCCGATCAAGGAGGCTGGTCACGGGCGGTGTGCTGCGCTGACAGCCGCATCCGGGCGCCCGTCAGCGGGGCGCGGTGGTGAGACGTGGTGAAGGCGCGGTGAAGCCGCGGCGGAAGACGTCACGGAAACCCCGTAATCCGCCACGACAGCGCCACCTGGTTCGGACGGTCTGCAGATGGCCCCACCCGGACGGCCAAGCCCTACCAACAAGCGGCCGGCACCGCCGCAAACCTGACGCTCCGCACGTCAACCCGTCACCCGGGGCAGGTTCAAGAGGCCATCGAGCGGAAGCCAGATGCGGATACGAGTGGCTGGCTTTCAACACAGGTGGAGGGGTCCGGTGCTGTTCGCCGTCTGCGTCGCGATGCCGGATGATCCCTGCGTGGAGATCATCCATCTGCTGCAGCCGGGAGTGACCAGACCGCACCCTGATCGGGCGGCCAGTGCCACCTGGCTGGCCTCGGTGTACGACAGCACCAGGACACTCGACGGTGTGGTCACGACCTCGGTCGAGGCGCCGACGGTCGGCCGAAACCACTACCGGGTCGGTATGCGACTCCCTGATGGCAAGCCGTTGAGCATCCTCTTCAACGCTGCGGCCTTCCTGGTCGCTGGAGCCGAACAGCAAGATCCCCACATGATCAACGCGGTGTTCGTTGACATCCCAGGCGGGAGGGGCTGCGGGTCGCCACCACGGCAGAGCTGAATCAGCCGCTCAACGACCGACACCTGCATCTTCTTACCGAAGAAGAACGCCGGGAGGTCGCCTACCACCAGCCGAGCCGGCTCGGTGACCTGCTGTTCAACTGGTTCGACTGAGCCCCCCGCGCTCGCCGCGCGGCTAGATGAAAATTGCTGCGGGGTGACGATTACCCTTGGCCGGTGGCGTCCACGGTTTGGTTCGTTGGGGTATCGACAGGCAAGTCGCTAATCCATGAGGCGTTCCCGATCTGGATGGGCGACCTTGGCCTTGATGTACGTCTGGTCGGTCGCGATATGCCCTTGGCCGCCCCTGCTGAGGCATACCGCGCCTTGATGACCGAACTGGCCAGCAGCGATGACGTGCTCGGCGCCGTCATCACGACACACAAGGTGGCCGTACTGCGCGAGGCTGGCGACCTGGTCGACTGGCTCGACCCGTTGGCGGCCGAGTGCGGAGAGGTCAACGCGTTACGCCGTGAGGCGGACAGGTTGGCCGGCTTCGCCCGGGACCCGATCTCGATCGGGCGAGTCGTCGACGAAATCTGGCCCGACGGAGAACACGTCGTATGTCTGGGAGCCGGCGGTAGCGCGATCGCACTCGGCCGTCATCTGCTTGCCCGTCCCGTGCCGCCGGCCAGCTTGGTGTTCACCGACCGGAGCGGCGCGGCCGGCCGCCATCTGCAGGCCGTGCTCGGTCCGTGGGCCGAGTCCCGGCGAGTGCGCCTCGAGGTACATCTCGGTGCAGACCCATGGGATCACCTCGTCGCGTCCGGTCCGCCCGGAACGCTCGTCGTCAACGCCACCGGACTCGGCAAGGACCGTCCTGGTAGCCCCCTGTCGCCAGTCGTCCAGTTCCCACCCGCTGCCCTGGTGTGGGACCTGAACTACCGGGGTGACCTGGCCATGCTGCGGCAAGCCCGCGCTCATGAGGGATTGGTCGTCCACGACGGTTGGCACCTGTTCTGCCACGGTTGGGCCGCCGCGCTCGGCCCAATCCTCGATCTGTCGAACGAAATGAACACGGCCGGCCGGTTCGCCATGCTCGCAGAGCCCCTACGCGCGCGGCCTGAAGCTTGCCGCTGATCGGCCACCCGGTATGCCGCGCCGAAGTCCGGAACTTGGACACACCCGCTCACCGGCATGCCCGGCCGCCAGCCAGCCCGACACGTCGCGAGGCCGGCGGCGAGCGGATCGCGGCTACTTGTTTCATTGACCTACGACCAGCTGCGGTAAGCCCGTCCTCGTGCAGGGCACACGGGGTCGCTAACAGGGAAGTCGCCACCAGCCGCCGTCGCCGGTGCCTGAAGCCGCCTGGTCTCGTCGTTCGTGCCGCACGCTCAGCCCGGCGACAAGCCACCTTCAGCTTCCGATCCCTCCTCGACAAGCTGAGCATCGTCGACGTTGTCGCTCTCAGGATCGGCCAGCACCCACTCCCCGCCGTCAGGCTCGCGTTCGCCTGTCCTGCGAAGTCGTCCGTGAGCGCCGAGGAAATCGATCATCAACTGCACCGCGTCGCCGGCTTCCCGGTGGCCTGGTGCCGCACCACGATGAGCGGCGTCGTTGCGAAGGTTGTTAAGCCAGCGCAGCCGATCGACCGGAACAGCGAGCTGAATACCGGAGTCCTCGGCGATCGCGATGTAGCCGCCGAGAGCTGTCCGCTCGCTGATGCGTCCTCTCTGCTCTTCGGGCAGTTGGTCGGCGTGGCTGCGGACGTGCCGGCCGAGGGCAATCTCGAGGGCGGTGGCTGCGTCGATGATTGCGCGCCGGTTAGCGTCGCGTCTGTGCGCGGCCCGTGCGTCACGGCTGAGCACCTCTTCGAGCGGCGGTTCCTTGCCGTCACGGACGAACCCGAGGATGTCAGCCCATTCCTGCGCGCGGAGTGGAAGGACGCGAGGTGTAGTGATCGTGAGGCCTAGGGCGCCGTCGTGGGGCGGCTCGATAAACGTGAGCCCTGCGCCGACCGACTCTGCGTCGTAGACACGGTGATTGGGGTCGAGGTCCTGGCCGGTCACGATCTCAGTCCAGGTGCGCACGTCGTTGAACCACTTGTTGATGTATTCAGCGAGCTGATGCTCGGGGGTGAACCACGACACGTGGTCGTAGCTTGGGCCCTCGACGTCGGTCACGGCCAACCGATGAAGCGCCGTGGCTGGCCGAAGCGACTCGGGAATGTGGGCGCCGTACTCCTGCACCCATACGACCTGCTCGCCGACCAACTCGGGGCGCGACTCCACACCGGGCACAGGAGGGGGCCCGCCGACGGGTGACCGGTCATCGGGCATCACGACGTTGAACCGGAGCTTGTCGTAGCCGGTCGGGTACGACGCATCGAGCGCGTCGCACATCACCCAGATGTGCACCGGCAGCTCGAAGATCGCTCTCACCTCCATGTCGATCCCCTCACAACACCCCTTCCGTTGGGACCCGCTGGCACGCAATGCCTCAGCGTAGATACTCCGCTCAGGCGTTGGCGAAGTTCTTCTAGGAGACCCCTGAATAATGCGGCGTGCAGGTCTACCGATTTGATCGGGGTCGATAATTGGTGGGTGCAGGGTAGATCCGGTCTCGACCGCGAGTTGCTGGACACGGCGGCGCTGGTCGGGCATC
>NZ_JBNCLC010000056.1:0-4531 GCF_049844475.1 Micromonospora sp. DT47
GTCGAGTTGCTCGGGCGGAAGACGCCGACGGTGTCGACACCGTCACCATTCCAGTCACCCGAGATCGGAACGTCCTCCGCGGACACGTCCTCGAGAATGTTGTCGTAGCGGACCGGGGTGTAGCGGCTGGCGTAGCTGGACGTCCAGGTGCGCTCGATGGTGTCCGCACTGCCCGTCTGCTCGATGACCACCGGCGCGGTGTGCGCGGAGTCGCCCCACCTCACGAACAGGGCGACGTGGTTCTCGCTGGGATCCCCGGTGTGCCGGAGCAGGGCGTCGCCCGGCGCGAGGTCGCTGCGCGCGATCGTGTGCGATCGGGTGTCCAGGTTTCCGGTCCAGAAGTCACTCCCCGAACCGCCGAGACCCCACGCCATCGAGACGAAGCCCGAACAGTCGGTGCGGTAGTCACCGTACTGGTTCTGGTAGCAGCGAGACTGGCTGTAGGGGACGCCCCCCACGCTGAGCCAGCTACGTGCCCGGGTGATCGCATCCGATCGGCGCATGTCCTTGTCGGCGCCGTTGTCACCACACGGCACAGGCGTGGTGCTCACCGCAGCGGACACTCCCGCCTGCGGTGAGAGGCCCGGGTACTCGGGCAGCGCCGGGTCGCCCGGCACGGTGGCAGCGGCCAGCCCCGCCGCGTCCACCGCTGAAGTGTCAGGCGTCGCTGACGCTACCGCCGGCGTCGAGGCCAGGGCTGCGGCCAGCACAGCGATCGGCACAAGTGACCGACGCGCCAACCAACCGCTCCGTCGAGCGTGAGACTGCATGTGCTCTCCTCCCGTGTATCGGCCGGCTACGGCCTCGCCTGCCAAGAGTCTGAAGAGCGCTCCTGACGTACGGCTGGAGGGACAGATCCTGTAGTGAATCTCGTACTCCGATCCGTCCGGACAGACGCAGGAGTCAGACCGTGATACCGGCGTCAGATATCGATCGTCGTGCGGGTCTTGACGATTCGGCCACTGGAGAACCCGCAGGGCGGGGTTCTAGGCTGACGATCCGTCGGCACGGGGAGTCGGTTATGGACGATCGGGAACATGAAAGCCTCGCTGAACTTCTGCGGAACGCTCGGCTCGGCCGCGGCCTGACCCAGGCCGGTCTCGCGGATCAGGCCGGGGTCAGCGTCGGTGTGGTTCGCGACCTCGAACAGGGGCGCAGCGGGAGGCCGCGAGGACGTTCACTGCAGGCGCTCGCGGATGCTCTGGGTCTTCACCACGAGGACCGCACGCGGATCAAGCAGCTGGCGCGACCGCCGCAGCGGGAAAGTGTCGACGCGACGGGTCCGGCTCAGGTCTCGGTGCTGGGGCCGCTGCTGGTCACCCGGATCGGTCAGCCCGCCAATCTCCGTGCTGGACGGCACCGGGTCGTGTTGGCGCGCCTCGCGCTGACTCCCGGCCGGCCCGTGAGCCGGGACGAGCTGACCCATCTGCTGTGGGGAGACCGTCCGCCGCCGTCCGCCGCCAACGTGGTGCAGACCCACGTGAGCCGGATCCGTCGACTGTTGGAGCCGAAGCTGCAGCCGGACCGGCCGCCGACGGTGACGCTGGAGTCGGGCGGATACCAGCTCCAGGTCGACGGCGATCAGCTTGATCTTGTGGCGTACCGGTCCCGCCTGGCCGAGGCAGGTTCGTCGGGCCTCCCACCCCAGCGCGCCTTCGACCTGCTCCTCGACGCGCTGAACCTGTGGCGCGGCGACGACGCCGTCGAGGACGTGCTGGAACTCAGCGGCGATCCACTGGTCACGGCGCTCGCCGAGGAGCGCGTGGAGACTGCTGTCCGTCTGGCGCGCCTCGGGGAGGTGGTGCACCAACAGCGGCAGGTCCTTCCGCTGCTGCGACGACTGGCCGGGCGGCACCCGTGGCACGAGTCGCTGCACGCGCGGCTGGTTGTCGCGCTCGCTGCGGCGGGGCAGCAGGCCGCGGCGATCGAGGCCTTCGACAGTGTCCGTCAGCGGCTCGCCGAGGAGCTGGGCATGGATCCCGGCACCGAGTTGATCGAGGCACGGCAGGCCATCGTCAGCGGGCAGAGCGATCGACTTGGCGGCATTCCGGTGGAAGGCACCGGGATCGTCACGCCGTGGCAGACGCCGGCGCCGCCATCGGACTTCTGCGGCCGCGCCAAGGAACTGCATCGGCTCGAGCGGGCGCTGCGCTATCCGAGTAGCGGATCACCAGTCGTCTGCGTCATCTCCGGCATGGCCGGTGTCGGCAAGACCAGCCTGGCACTGAAGGCGGCCTGGGGAGTACGCCGAGACTTTCCGGACGGCCAGCTCTACATCGACTTACGAGGTAACGATGACCGACCGGTCCCGGTCGCGTACGCGCTCGCTCGACTGCTGAGAGCCCTCGGCGTCGAGGTCCGCGCCATCCCCGGTGACGAGGACGAGGCTGCCGCGCTCTACCGGAGCGTGCTTGCCGACCGACGGGTGCTGATCGTGCTCGACAACGCGCACAACGCCGCCCAGATCCGTCTGCTGCTGCCGGGTCCTGGCGGAAGCGCGGTCCTGGTCACCAGCCGCAGCCAGTGCGAGGAGTTGGACGGCGCCGTCACGATGCTCCTGCCGGTGTTCGAGCCGGACGAGGCACTGGACCTGCTACGAGTCAAGCTGGGGGCGGCCCGGGTCCACGCCGAGCGCAAGGACGCCGAGGCCCTCGTCGACGCGTGTGGCCGGTTGCCGATCGCCGTGCGGCTGGTGGCCGGCCGGGTGGCGGGCCGCCGGAGAAGTACGATCGCCGACGTCCTGCAGCGGCTCACCGACGAGCGGTCGCGGCTCGAACAGCTGAGCCTCGGCGACCGCACCGTGACGAGCAGCTTCGCGATCAGTTGCCGGGACCTACCGTCGCCGGCGGTCGAGGTTTTCCAGGCCGCCGCGCTGATCCCGGGTGAGGGCTTCTCGGTCGACGCGGTCGCCGCGCTGCTCGGCGCCGAGCCGCGGCTGGTCCACCCGGCGCTGGACCACCTTGTCGCGGAGAACCTGCTCCAGCCCGGCGGTGCGGACCACTACCGGTATCACGACCTGCTGCGTCTCTACGCGGTGCGAGCCGGTGAGATCCGGCAGACACCCGTTGATCGGACCGCCGCCCTGGGCCGGCTCTATGCCTGGTACCTGGCGCGGACAGTGTCCGCGATGGCCCTGGTCTACGCAGAAATGGTGCGGTTGCCGATCGACGTCGACCTGACCGAGACCCGGTTCCCAGACCTCGGTTCCGCCACGGCATGGCTCAGCGAGGAGGCGGGAAACCTCGTCGCCGCGATCGAAACCGCCACGGCTGACGGACACGGCGCGCGGTCCTGGCAGTTGGCCGACCAGCTCCGCGGCTACTTCTTCGTCTCGGGAGACGTGGTCGCCTGGCTCACGAGCGGGAAGGCAGGACTCGCCGCCGCGGAGGCGGCAGGGGACGTCCGCGCTCAGGCTGCCATGTATCAGACCATCGGCCAGGCGCACTGGGCAGCCGGGAAGCATCATCTCGCCGCCGATGCCTACCGCCGCGGCATCGCCGCTGCGGGCACCAGCGGCTGGCTCGTCGGCGAGGCCTACCTGTCGCACAACCTCGGGCTCGTGCAGGCCGAGCTGGGCCACCTCGACGAAGCGCAGGAGCTCTACCAGCGGGCACTTGATCTCGGTACCGGTCCCGAATTCAACCACGTTCGGGCGGTGACGTTGAACGACCTGGGCACCATGTGCCACGAGCGGGGACAGCTCGTCGAGGCGGTTGGTCACCTGAAGGCGGCTCAACGATTGAACGAGAAGTCGGCGCGTCACCTCTCGGCAATGGCGAACCGACACAACCTGGCGATGGTCCTGCGGCAGCTGGAAGACTTCGAGCCCGCACGCGCCCACTTCGACGCCGCCCTCGAGTACTACCGTCGCACCGGGTCGGCCTTGCGCGAGCTGTCGGTACTCGATGAGCTGAGCCAGCTCGACCGGCAGCTGAACGAGTGGGTGTCCGCGGTGAACAACGCGGCCGAGGCCTTGCGGCTCGCCCGGCAGCAACGCAACCTGCGCGCCGAGGCGGCCACCCTCAACACACTGGGGTACGCGCTGTTGGGAACCCGCGCCGCCAACGACGCCCACGCCCGGTTCACCGAAAGCCTGTCGATCAGCCGGAACAACGGCTTCCAGTACTTCGAATGCCAGGCGGGCATCGGCCTCGCCGAGGCCGCCCTGTCGGCTGGTGCCGCCGAGGAGGCCTACCGTCTGGCGACGGGCGCGCTGCACATCGCCTCCCGCAACGCCTACCGAGCACTGCACAGCGACGCCCTCATCGTGCAGGCCAAGGCGGCGATCTGGCTGGGCGAGACGGAGACGGCCGCGCAGCACTGCCGGGCTGTCCGTGAGCTGCTTGGGACGACGCCTCTACCTGACCGAGCGCGCGAGTGCGACGCCCTTGAGGCACGGATCGCACAACTGATCGTGATCACGTGAGAGGCCTGGTCGGTTGAACCTGGCCGGCCGACGGCGGGGCCCGGTGTGGTGTCCGGGCCCCGCCGTCGTGTTTGACGAGTTCAGATGCCGTAGATGAACTGTTCG
>NZ_JBNCLC010000057.1:0-4237 GCF_049844475.1 Micromonospora sp. DT47
GGAGCGCAGGTAAGACCGGCACCCGTGCCGGCACCGCGCCGAGAAGCAGGAATCCGCCCGAACGCCGCGTGCTCCACGCGCAGCGTGGAGGGAATCCCCGCCCTTCAGGGCAAAGAGATCGTCAAGCCTGCCAGCCGTCCTGACCGACCGGCGTTTCCCCACACGCCAGTCGGGGTAGGTCGGGGCGACCGACCTGACGGAACAGTGTGGAGGGCCCATATGAGAGACAACTTCGGCGACGCGGTGGGTGACGCCCTCCGCGCGGTGATGCTCTTCCTGCCCAAGGCGGTCGCCTTCGTGGCGATCCTCGTGGTGGGCTGGCTCATCGCCAAGGCCGTACTCAAGATCGTGGACAAGGTCCTGGAGCGGGTGCACTTCGACAAGGTTGTCGAGCGGGGCGGTATCAAGACCGCCCTGGCCCGGTCCCGCTACGACGCCAGCGACATCGTCGCCAAGCTGGCCTACTACGGAATCCTGCTGGTCACCCTCCAGCTCGCCTTCGGCATCTGGGGCCCCAACCCGATCTCCGACCTGATCGCCGGCGTCATCGCCTGGCTGCCCCGGGCCTTCGTCGCGATCGTCATCGTGGTCGTCGCGGCGGCCATCGCCACGGCGGTCAAGGACATCATCGGCAGCGCCCTCGGCGGTCTCTCCTACGGCCGGGTGCTGGCCAACATCGCCTCGGTGTTCATCCTGGGCCTGGGCATCATCGCCGCGCTCAACCAGATCGGCGTCGCCACCGCGGTGACCACCCCGGTGCTGATCGCCGTGCTCGCCACCGTCGGCGGCATCCTGGTCGTCGGCGTCGGTGGCGGGCTGGTCCGGCCCATGCAGAGCCGGTGGGAGTCCTGGCTGACCCGGGCCGAGCAGGAGTCGCAGCTGATCGCCACGCACGCGCGGGCCTACCAGGCCGGCCGGCGTGACGTGCGTGCCCACCTGGCCGCCACCGGGGAGGCGGAGCTGACCCAGCCGGTCACCGGCTACGACCAGTCGGACCGGACCCAGCCCGTGCCGCGCGACGAGGACGCCGACCGCACCCAGGTGGTGTCCCGCTACGACGAGTCGGACCTGACCCAGCCGGTCGCCCCGTACGCCGCCGACCGGACCGACCCGGCCGGCACCGTCACCCCGCCGACCGGCACGGTGACCCCGCCGCAGCAGGCGACCCCGGCGCACGACGAGCCGGCGCCCGCCGACAGCGACACCACCATGGTCATCCCACCGACGGACTCCGAGAAGTTCCGCCGCTGACGACCGCCGCCGCGTAAGGGGTGGGGCCCACTCGGGTCCCACCCCTTCGCGTACCCGCCGAACGCGGTCGCCGGTGCCAGCACCGGCGACTAGCATCGGCACCATGACCTGGCGATGTTGATCCCTAGCTGAGGGCCGAAACCGCGGGCCGCCGCGGACGCCGTACCTGCCGCGTCCGTCCCGTCCCCGTGGAAAGGCCCTCATGACCCTCGTCTCCGCGCGGGTGCCCGACACCCGCGTCCGCCGCCTCGCGGCCACCCTCTACGGCTACACGTTCCTCGGCGACCTCGTCCTGCTCTACCCGGTCTACGCGCTGCTGTTCAGCGACACCGGCCTGTCGGTCGGGCAGATCTCCTCGCTCTTCGTCATCTGGTCGGCCACCGGCATCCTGCTGGAGGTGCCCTCCGGGGCATGGGCCGACGCGGTCTCCCGCCGCCTGCTGCTCTGCCTCGCGCCGCTGCTCGCCGGCGCCGGCTACGCCCTGTGGGTGCTGACCCCCTCGTACTGGGCGTTCGCCGCCGGTTTCGTCCTCTGGGGAGCCGGCGGCGCGCTGAGCTCCGGCGCCCTGGAGGCGCTGGTCTTCACCGAGCTCGACCGGCTCGACGCGGCCGGCCGCTACGCCCGCACCATGGGCCGGGCCCGGACCGCCGGCGTGCTCGGCGTGCTCGGCTCGATCGGCCTGGCCGGGCCGGTGCTCGCCGTCGGCGGCTACCCCGCCGTCGGGGCGGCCAGCGTGCTGGCCAGCCTGCTCGCGGCCGCCGTCGCCACCCGCTTCCCCGAACACCGCGCCGACCGGCCCGTGGTCACGGACCCGACGGCGGGGGAGGGGGACGACGACCTGGGCTGGTGGGCGAGCCTGCGGGCCGGCCTGGCCGAGGCCTGCGCCGACCGACGGGTACGCGCGGCGCTGCTGCTCGTCCCGGCGGTGACCGCCGTCTGGGGCGCCCTTGACGAGTACACCCCGCTGCTTGCCCGGGACACCGGCGTGGCCGGGTCGACCGTGCCGCTGCTGCTCCTGCTCATCTGGGCCGGGGTGACCGTGGGCGGCCTGCTCGCCCCGGCGGGGGAACGGTTGAGCACCCGGGGGTACGCCGTACTGCTGGGCGTCGCCGCCGTCGCGCTGGCCGTCGGGGCGGGGCCGCGGCATCCGGCGGGCTTCGCGCTGCTCGGCGTCGCATTCTGCGCCCTGCAGCTGGCCACCGTGCTCGCCGACGCCCGGCTGCAGGCGCGCATCACCGGACCGGGTCGGGCGACGGTCACCTCGGTGGCCGGCATGGCCACCGAACTCGCCATCATCGCCGTCTACGGCGGGTACGCCCTGGTCGCCGGGGCGGCCGGCAACGCGGTCGCCTTCGCGGCGGCGGCCGTGCCGTACCTGGGGGTGGCGCTCTGGCTGGCGACCTCGCGCGACGGACGGTGGCCCGGTCGTAGGGCGCCGGCCCGGCGGGTCGCTCATGTCGACGCCGACGGCTAGCTCGTGCTCATCGACCTGCCTCCTGGGACTCGAGCAGCTGCTTGAGCGCGGCCAGCCGTTCCCGCCACCACTGCTTGAGCCGGACTGCCTCCTCGGCGTCGGCGAGCTTCTCGTGCACCACCGCGACCTGGGCCTTCGCGTCGCCCTTCGGGGTGAACCCGACGACGATCCGGGTGGGGCCGCCGTCCCAGTCGGCGCGGAAGCTCTTCGGTGCGGTCGCCGTCCGGACCCGGAGGTCCACGTCGGGCAGCCAGCGCCGCCGCAGCTCGCCGTCGGCGAACGCGGCGAAGAGCCGGTGCACCGGTACGGCGACCGTCCGGCTGCCGGTGGCCTCCCATCCGCCGCCCCGCCGCTGGCCGGGTGAGCGCAGGCCGCGTGCCTGCTCGTACCCGACGGTGAGGGCCTGCGCCCACCAGCCCGGCACGTCGTGCGCGGTCACCAGCCACCGGGCCGTCTCGGTGTGGGTGCGCCGCACCGCGCCCCACTCGTCCAGCAGGGCGAACCACTCGTCCCAGCCCCGGCCGGTGCGCTCGCGGAGCAGGGGGTCGGAGATCCGGTCCAGCTGGGTCCTGCCAACCGGCGCACCGGCGGTGGGCTCCACCGGCGCCGGGTCGGCGGGCTCCACGGGCGCCGGGTCGGTGGGCTCCGCCGGCGCCGATGCGGTGAGCAGCTGCCGGCGGGCGGCGGTGTAGCTCTCGCCGGTCTTGTCCATCCGGGTGCGGACCCGGGACTTGAAGGATTTCTGGCGCGTCATCACATGCTCCCGGTCGACGGCGTGGCCGCAGGGACCCACGCTCCCGTCGACCCGCCGCTGCCTGGGCATGTGGCACGGCGCCCCGAGGACCCGAGGTCCCCTTTGCCTCCGCGACGCCGGTGGCGTGAGCACCGGAAAGGAGGTGAGGCGCGGGACGGCGCCGAGGTCATGCCAACCCCGGCGGGCCCCGGCGGGCGAGGATGTCGCGCCGGTCAGTCGGGCTGGGCGTCGAGGTAGACCCAGCGGCCGTCCTCGCGCACGAAGCGGCTGTGCTCGTCGAGCGTCCCGGGCCGGCCGGCCTCCCGGTAGTGCGCCCGGAACGCGACTGTGCCGGTGCTGTCGAAGAGGCCACCCCGCTCGGTGGCGACGATCTCCAGCCGGATCCACCGCTGCCCGGGGTCGAGCCGCAGCCGGGCCGGCCGGGTCGAGGAGTGCCAGCTGCGCAGCAGGTAGTCGGTGTCGCCGACGGCGAAGGCGCTGAACCTCGACCGCATCAAGGCCTCGGCCGTGCCGGCCGTGCCCTCGCCGCGGTGCACCGGGCCGCAGCAGTCCGCGTACGGCAGTCCGGTGCCGCACGGGCAGGCCCAGCTCGGGTCCTCGGCCGCGCTCCGGCGGGATGCTCGTTTCGCCACGGGGGCCATCCTGCCGTAGCGGGCCACGGCGACGTCACCGGATCCGGAGACGACGAAAGGGCCGGCCCCCGGTTGGGGGTCGGCCCTTGTCGGTGTGGGTGGGGTCAGGAGGCGGTGGAGTAGCCG
>NZ_JBNCLC010000058.1:0-3647 GCF_049844475.1 Micromonospora sp. DT47
CCGTTCCACTCCTTACAGGCCACCTCGCAGGCCTTGCACCCGATGCAGACGCTGGTGTCGGTGAAGAAGCCCACCCGGGGCCCCGCCTCGACCCAGCCCGCGTCGGGGGCCGGGTCGAGTGGGCCGTAGAGGCTGTTGGCGTCAGGCATCGTCGCCGTTCTCCCTCGACCCGTCGTCGCTCGGCCCGGCCGGATGCCGGACCGTGGTGGTCACCCTCGCGGGCAGGTGGCCCGGGACGATGCCGGCCCGCCGCCGGTAGTCGGCGACCAGGTCGCGCAGCGCCGGCCCGGTCGGCCGCCGGCCGGGGCGTACGTCGCAGGTGCCGACCTTGCTCTCCTGAATCAGCACGTTCGGATCCAGGGTGATGCCGAACAGGTCGTTGGCCGAGTCACCGGTCACCAGGCCCTCGAAGCCGAAGTGGTACGGCAGCCAGATCTGGTGGATCACCCGGCCGTCCACCCGCAGCGGGGTGAGCCGGTCGGTGACCAGCACCTTCGCCTCGATCACCGCCCGCCCGCTGATCATGTGCGCCCAGCCCAGGTGGGCCAGCCCGGCCTCGGCGGCCAGCTCCGGCGACACCTCGACGAACATCTCCGGCTGCAGCTCGGCCAGCGGCCGCACCGTCCGGCTCATCCCGCCGGCGGTGTGGTGCTCGGTGAGCCGGCTGACCGTGAACACGTACGGGAAGACCTGACTGTGCTCCTCGGGCGGGCTCGGGTTCACCGAGTTCACCGGGTGGTCGTAGACCTTGCGGGTCGGGTTGGCCTGCTGCCCGTAGAGCGGGTTGCGCATCGGCGACTCGGCGGGCTCGTAGTGCGTCGGCAGCGGGCCGTCGAGGACGCCGCTGGGCGCGTACAGCCAGCCCTTACCGTCGCCCTGCATGACGAAGGCGTCGTCGCCAGCGATCCCCTCGACGCCGCTGGCCCCCTGCGGCGGCCGGTACGTCGGCGGCTTGGTCTTCTCGAAGTCCGGCACGTCGTACCCGGTCCACTCGCCCTTCTCCGGATCCCACCAGACGTAGCGCTTCCGCTCGCTCCACGGTCGGCCCTCCGGGTCGGCGGAGGCGCGGTTGTAGAGGATGCGTCGGTTCGCCGGCCAGGCCCAGCCCCACTCGGCGGCCACCCAGTCCTGCTCGTGGCGGGACTTGCGCCGGGCGGCCTGGTTGACGCCGTCGGCGTACACCCCGGTGTAGATCCAGCAGCCGATGGCGGTGGAGCCGTCGTCCTTCGCCTCGGCGAACGCGGACAGCGGGCGGCCGGTGGCCACGTCGTACCCGTTGATCTCGCGCAGCACCGCCTCGGCGCTCGGCTCGGCCTCCGGGCCGTGCGTCGGGTAGTCCCAGGCCAGGTCGAGCAGCGCCCGGTCGCGAGGCTTGTCCGAGTCGGCCAGCTTCTCCCGCAGCACCCGACCCAGGTGGTAGAAGAACCACAGCTCGGAGCGGGCATCGCCCGGCGGGTCGAGGGCCTTCTCGCGCCACTGCAGCAGCCGCTGGGTCTGGGTGAAGGTGCCCTCCTTCTCCACGTGTGAGGCGGCGGGCAGGAAGAACACCTCGGTGCGGCACTCCTCCGGCACGATCTCGCCGGTGGCCACCTCCGGGCCGTTCTTCCAGAACGTCGCGCTCTCGATCATGAAGAGGTCGCGGACGACCAGCCAGTCGACGTTGGCCATGCCGAGCCGCTGGGCCCGACCGTGGGCGGAGCCGACCGCCGGGTTCTGGCCGAGCAGGAAGTAGCCCTTGATCTTGCCGTCGATCATGTTCAGCACCTGCTGGTAGGTGCCGTGGTCGCCGGTCATCCGGGGCAGGTAGCCGTAGCAGAAGTCGTTCTCCGGCGTGGCCGCGTCCCCCCAGTACGCCTTGAGCAGGCTGGCGCCGAAGGACCGCGCGTTGCCCCAGAAGCCCTTCTGGCCGGGGTGGCGGATGCTGTCCACCCACTCGTCGAAGGTCGGGTGGTCGGCGTGGTGCGGCATCGGCAGGTAGCCGGGGAGCAGGTTGAACAGGGTCGGGATGTCGGTCGAGCCCTGGATGCTGGCGTGGCCGCGCAACGCCAGGATCCCGCCGCCCGGGCGGCCCATGTTGCCCAGCAGCAGCTGGATGATCGCGCCGGTGCGGATGTACTGCACGCCCACGCTGTGCTGCGTCCACCCGACGGAGTAGATCAGCACGCCGGTGCGGTCCCGGCCGGAGTTCTCCGTCCAGGCGCGGGCCAGTTCGAGGAACTTCTCCTGCGGGATGCCGCAGACCCGCTCCACCATCTCGGGGGTGTAGCGGGCGAAGTGCCGCTTGAGGATCTGGTAGACGCAGCGTGGGTGCTGCAACGTCTCGTCCCGCTGGGTCTGCCCGGCCACCTGGGCGCCGTGCGACTCGTGCAGCAGCCCGGCGGCGGTGTCCCGCTCCTTGGCGGTGTGCCCGCTGCCGGAGTCGCCCTCGTGCCCCTCGTACTGCCAGCTGTCCTGCACGTAGCTGCCGGTTTCGGGGTCGAAGCCGGAGAAGAGACCGTCGCCGTCCTCGGTGTCGGCGAACCGCTCGCTGACGATGGTGGCGGCGTTTGTGTACGCCAGCACGTACTCCCGGAAGTCGAGCTCGTTGTCCAGGATGTAGCGCACCACACCGCCGAGCAGCGCGATGTCGGTGCCCGCCCGGATCGGCAGGTACGTGTCGGCCACGGCGCTGGTCCGGGTGAACCGGGGGTCGACGTGGAAGACCTTCGCGCCGCGGCGCTTGGCCTCCATCACCCACTGGAAGCCCACCGGGTGGGCCTCGGCCATGTTCGAGCCCTGGATGATGATGACGTCAGCGTTGGCGGCGTCCTGCTGGAAGTCCGTCGCGCCACCGCGACCGAAGCTGGCCCCCAGACCGGGGACGGTGGCGGAGTGTCAAATACGGGCCTGGTTCTCGATCTGGAGTGCCCCCATCGCCGTGAACAGCTTCTTGATGAGGTAGTTCTCCTCGTTGTCCAGCGTCGCCCCGCCGAGACTGGAGATGCCCAGCGTCCGGTTGAGCGCCCGGCCCTCGCTGTCGACGGCCTCCCAGGTCTCCTCGCGGGCGGCGAGGACCCGGTCGGCGATCATGTCGAGCGCGACGTCGAGGTCCAGGTCCTCCCACTGCGTGCCGTACGGTCGGCGGTAGCGGACCTTGGTCTGCCGCAGCGGGCTGGTGACCAGGCTCTTGCTGGCCGAGCCCTTCGGGCAGAGCCGGCCGCGGGAGATCGGGCTGTCCGGGTCGCCCTCGATCTGGGTGACCCGGCCGTCCTTGACGAAGACGCGCTGCCCGCAGCCGACCGCGCAGTACGGGCAGACCGACCGGGCCATGCTGTCGGCGGTCCCGGTGCGGGCGGTCAGCTCCGCCGAGCGCGCGGACTGCGCCGCGGCGCCGCGGCCCAGCGGGTCGGTGCCGGTGAGCTGCCGGTAGACCGGCCAGCCCTCGAGGACGGTACGCAGACCCACTTCGGACCGCCCCTCCTCCACCACGCCGCCGGGAAGCTGACCTCCTGAACATTAGGACAGCGCACGGGGTGGCGCGACTGGAGCCGGCGATCTTTTTCGTACGGATGCAGCGCCGCCCCCGGCCCTGGTGGGTCGGGGGCGGCGCTGGGGTGTCGGTGTGCAGGTCGCCTCTCGGCGAGTGGCGCGACGCGGCTCCAGCCTGA
>NZ_JBNCLC010000059.1:0-2698 GCF_049844475.1 Micromonospora sp. DT47
TGCTGGTAGGAGATGCTCGACCAGCCGGACATCTTCGGTCCGACCGGGGTCCAGGTGAAGGTGGGGTCGATGTAGACCGGGTAGGCGGTCTTGGTGTCGGTGAGCATCGCCTGGCTCGGGGTGAGGCGCAGCTTGCCGGCGGCGACCTTCACTCCGATGGCGGCGGTCTTCGCGCCCTCACCGGGGGCGTCGGGGCCGGACGCGGTGCTTCGCGCGGTCGGTTCGGCCTGTGCGGTCGCGGTGGAGTCCCACATGGCCGGGGCGGGGGCGGACAGGACGGTCTGCCCGGCGCGGTCGCGGCCGGTGATGTTGCCGGCGGTGTCGGCGGCGAGGGTGACGCCCTTGGTGGCGGTGGTCAGGTCCAGGGCGGCGAGCTTCGGGTTAGCCGCGGCTTGGCGGCTCTTCACCACGAAGACGTGCGAGAACGAGCCTTCGCCGTTGACCCGGACGGTGAGGTCGACGCCGGGCAGCACCTCGGCGTAGGTGGCGGTCGGCCCGGACAGGGTCGGCGCCGGCAGGGCCAGCGGCGCGGTGACCGACAGCGCGCGGTCGCCGCTGGTCATCTGCGCCAGGGGGCCGGTGCCGCCGGGGGAGAGCCGGACCTGGTTGGTGGTGACCGCGGCGGTGATGCTGCCGTCCGCGTGCCGGACCAGGGTCGGGTCGAGGTCCTTCCACTGCCCGTTCACCCGGGTACGGGTGGGCACGGCGGACTGGGTCAGCTCGACCGTGCCGTCCGGACCGGCGGTGTACGTCGAGGTCGACGTCCCGGCCCCGGTCGCCTCGACCGGCTTACCAGCCCGCTTCGCCTCGACCATCGCCTGGTCGATGCTGAGAGAGGTTGCCGCGCTGGGGGCGGCCTTCGGCTGCGGCGCCGGTGCGGCGCTGACCGGCGAGGTCAGCGACACCGCGGCTGCGGCGGCCATGACGGTGGCCACGGCACCGGACGCGATCACACGTCCGGTCTGTGGAGGTCGGTTGTCGGGCATGAGTGGAACTCCCCGTGGGTGACAGAGGCGCGCGGATTCGCGCCTGGTGGAGGTGGAAATGAACGTCACCGGTCCGGTCCGGGCTCATCACCCGGACCGGACCGGCCCTGATTAGAAGATCATGTTGAAGGCCGACCAGTTGGCGCCGATGACGGTGTAGCCCGGCTTGAACCGCCCGATCCCGTTGCCCTGGTAGAGGTAGAGATCCTTGGTCGTCGTGTAGCGGGCGATGACGTCCGTGTTGCCGTCCATGTTGAAGTCCCCGACCGAGAAGACCTGGTCGAAGGCGGACCACTTGGCGCCGATGATGGTGGAGCCGGAGGCGAACCTGCCGCTGCCGCTCCCCCGGTAGAGGTAGAGGTCCTTCGTGGTGGCGTGCCGGGCGATGACGTCCGTCCTACCGTCGTTGTCGAAGTCGCCCGGCGAGAAGATGATGTCGAACGCGGACCAGTTGGCGCCGATGATGGTGGAGCCGGAGATGAAGCTTCCGGTGCCGTTGCCCCGGTAGAGGTAGAGGTCCTTCGTGGTGGCGTGCCGGGCGATGACGTCGGACTTGCCGTCGCCGTCGAAGTCGCCGGGCGAGAAGATGGTGTCGAAGGCGACCCAGTTGTCGCCGATGATGGTGGAGCCGGAGATGAAGCTTCCGGTGCCGTTGCCCCGGTAGAGGTAGAGGTCCTTGCTGGTGGCGTGGCGGGCGATGACGTCGGTCTTCCCGTCGCCGTTGAAGTCGCCCGGGGAGAAGATCTTGTCGAAGGCGACCCAATTGGCGCCGATGACCGTCGAGCCGGACTGGAACATGCCAGCGCCATCACCCTTGTAGAGCAGGATGTTGTTGTTGGGCGTGTAGCGGGCCATCACGTCGGGGTAGCCGTCGCCGCTGAAGTCCCGACGCGGGCCGGCCGGGACCGCCTGGACCGGGCTCACCACGGCGTTCCAGGCGAGCACCTGACTCAGTTGGCCCTTGAACCAACCCCCGTGACCGGTGGCCGACGTCCGGTGCGCGCCCAGCCGGAACGGGCCGGTGGCGTTCCAGCTGCCGGAGTGACTGACGACCGCCTTGTTCAGCGCGCCGAGGTAGAGGCCGAGTCGACCGTTGACCTTCTCGTAGCTGACCGTCACCCTGGTCCAGACGCCCAGCCTGGCGCTGTTCGCGCCGGCGCTGGCGACGTCCCAGACCGGGCTGGCCACGTCGCTCTGCGGCATCGCGACCCGCCAGCTGTTGTCCGACGCGTCGATCCAGACCTTGACACCGGCCGTGTTCGTCGCGTCCTGGGAGAAGACGGTGCCTCCGGCGGCGGTCGGCTTGACCCATGCGGAGACGGTGAAGTCGGCGTCGGTGGCCATCGCCGGACCGGCCGTGGCGAGTGCGCTGTTCGTCGTGCCGTCCAGAAGGACGTCCCGGTCGAAGAGATCACCCTCGTTCCACATGCTGTTTCCCGAGCCGGTGGCGTGCAGGGCGCCGACGGCGTCCTGCGCCACGTTGTCCCCCGTCACGGCACCGCTCTCGGCGTTGGTGAGCTGCCACGCGTGGTTGGCCGTGATCAGGCTCTGGGTCGGCTGCGCCGAGATGCCGCCACTACCCGCGGACAGTCCGGTCACCAGCCAGGTGGTAGTGACGCCGTCGGTGCCGACGGTCCAGAGGTCGGGGGTGCCGTCGGTGTTGATGTCGGCGGCGCGCAGGGTGCGGCTTGCGCCGGTGTTCCAGTTCGTCG
>NZ_JBNCLC010000060.1:0-1767 GCF_049844475.1 Micromonospora sp. DT47
GGTCGATAATTGGTGGGTGCAGGGTAGATCCGGTCTCGACCGCGAGTTGCTGGACACGGCGGCGCTGGTCGGGCATCTGGTGCCGGTGGGCAGTGTGTACGCGTTCCTGGCCCAGCACCGTGGCGTGGTGTTCCCGGACGGGCTGTTCGCCGATTTGTTCCCGTCCGGGCGGGGCCGGCCCTCGGTGCCCGGCGAGGTGATCGCGTCGGTGCTGGTGCTGCAGACGTTGCAGGATCTGTCCGACACGGAGGCAATGCAGGCGCTGCGGTGTGACCTGCGGTGGAAGGTGGCGTGTGGTCTGCCCATCGACCACGAGGGGTTCCATCCCACGACGTTGACGGTGTGGCGTAACCGGCTACGCGCCTCGGACCGGCCGGAACGGATCTTCGAAGCGGTGCGGACGGTGACCGCCCAGACCGGGGTGTTGCGGGGTAAGACCCGCCGGGCGTTGGACTCGGTGGTGCTCGACGACGCGGTGGCCACGCAGGACACCGTCACCCAGTTGATCGCGGCGGTGCGGCGGGTGCGTCGTGAGGTGCCCGCCGCCGCGCAGGTGATCGCGCAACACTGCCATGCCCATGACTGGGACGATGCTGGTAAGCCGGCGATCGCCTGGGACGACAAGGCCGCCCGTGACGCGCTGGTGTCGGCTCTGGTCAACGACGCGAACCTGCTCGTGGACGCCTTACGCGAGGCCGAGCTGGACCAGCAGGGGTCGCGGGCGCTCGCCCTGCTGGCGTTGGTGGCCGGTCAGGACGTCGAGCCCGCCGAAGGCAGCGATGGCACCGACGGCAGGTGGCGCATCGCCCGCCGGGTCGCCGAGAACCGGGTGATCAGCGTGATCGACCCGCAGGCGCGGCACGCGCACAAGACCGTGCATCACCGCCAGGACGGGTTCAAAGCGCATGTCGCGGTCGAGCCGGACACCGGGCTGTTCACCGCCGGGGAGGTCACCGAGGCAGCCGGCGAGGACAACCACGAGGCCGTCGTCGGCCTCGCGCTGCTCGACGACGAAGAGCCCGGCGAGTTGGAGGTGCTGGGCGACTCGGCCTACGGCACCGGCGACGCCCGCGCCGCCCTCACCAAGAAAGGGCACACCGCGATCATCAAACCTGTGCCGCTGCGTCCCGCGGTGACCGGCGGGTTCACCCTGGACGACTTCACCACCGACGAGACCGCCGGTACTGTCACCTGCCCCAACGGGCTAACCCGGCCGATCACCCCGAGCCGCACCGTCACCTTCGGCGCCGCCTGCCGCGGCTGCCCGCTACGCGCCCGCTGCACCACATCGAAGACCGGCCGATCGTTGACCCTGCACCCACACGACGCGCTGCTACGCGCCGCCCGCCGCGACTGGTCCACCAACCCCGACCTACAAGCCACCTACCGCCAACACCGGCCCATGGTCGAACGCTCCATCGCCTGGCTGATCGGACCCAAAGGACGCTGCCGCAAACTGCGCTACCGCGGCGTCGCCGCCAACGACTGGTGGCTGCACACCCGCATGGCCGCCCTCAACCTCCGCCGCCTGACCAACCTCGGCCTGCACCACCAGCACGGCACCTGGACACTCGCCCCGATCGCGTGACACCCCAACCGAAACCCCCACATCCGGCCGCTTGACCGCCGCCGCCGACCCGGGACATCCTGACCAGTGGTGGGCGGGTGACCACGTTGTCGACCCCCAGGGTCTGACCTTCACGCCGCACAGACGGCCTTGTCGGCACCCGCCCACCCCTCAACACCCTTTGTTCAGGGGTCTCCTAG
>NZ_JBNCLC010000061.1:0-1553 GCF_049844475.1 Micromonospora sp. DT47
CCCCTCTTGGTCAGGATGGTGTGAGACACCGCGTGTGAGTGCGGGGTGCTGACCGAGGGCGGGATCGGAGATCCTGGTGTACGTGTCGACATCTTCTGCGGACCAGCCCGTGCCGGGTGGGTCTGATCCGGCGCCGCGGCCGTCGCGGCGGGCGTTCAGTCCAGAGTTCAAGCTGCGGATCCTTGCTGAATATGAGGATGCCCCGCATGGGGAGAAAGCGGCGGTGTTGCGGCGGGAAGGGTTGTATTCGTCGCATCTGATCGAGTGGGCGAGAGCCCGCGACGCCGGGGCTCTGACCGGCAGCGGCAGCGACGGGGATTCATCCTCGGGATCGCGGCGGCCGGCTCGGAAGACGGCTGAGCAGATCGAGTTGGAGAAGCTGCGCCGACAGAACGAGAAACTGCAGGCTGATCTGAAGAAGACCCGGATGGCGTTGGACATCATGGGAAAAGCGCACGCGCTCTTGGAAGAACTCTCCGAGAGCGCGGACAACGATCCGCCGCCGAGCAGATCCTGACCACGGCGTTGACCGACCTGGGTTCGGCGGGGATAGGGGTGCAACGCGGCTGCGAGTTGACGGGGACCTCCCGCGCGACCCACTACCGCCGCCGCAGCGGGCTGGGGCCGGTGCACGGGCCGTGGCTGCCGCGGACCCCGCCGCCGTCGGCGCTGTCGGACACCGAACGGGTCCGCATCCTCGAGGTGCTCAACAGTGCGGCGTATGCCGATTTGGCGATTCCGCAGGTCTGGGCTCGGGAACTCGACGAGGGCCGGTACTGGTGCTCCCTGTCGACGATGTATCGCATCGCCCGCACGGCCGGGCAGGTCCGCGAACGACGCCGGCAGGCCACCCACCCGCCACGGGTGCGTCCCGAGCTGGTCGCGACCGGCCCATCGCAGGTGTGGTCGTGGGACATCACCGCGTTGAAAGGACCGGTCAAAGGCATCTGGTATCGCTGCTACGTGGTCATCGACATCTACTCCCGCTACGTGACCGGGTGGCTCGTCGCGGCCGGCGAAGACGCTGTCGTGGCCCGCGATTTCCTCGCCGACGCGGTCTGGCGCAACGGGATCGAGCCGCACACTCTGCACGCCGACCGCGGTGGTGTCATGGTGTCCAGACCGGTGTCCGAGATGCTGGTGAGCCTCGGCGTGCTCCGCTCGCATTCACGACCGCGGACGTCGAACGACAATCCGTACTCCGAAGCGCAGTTCAAGACGATGAAATACGTGCCCGACTTCCCCGACCGGTTCGGCTCCCTCGCCGACGCCCGCGCCTTCTGCGACAGCTTCTTCACCGCCTATAACCATGAACACCGCCATTCCGGGATCGGCTGGCACACCCCGGCGTCAGTCCACTTCGGCACGGCCGAGCAGATCCGCGCGCAGCGACAGACCACCCTCGACCAGGCCTACACCGCTCACCCGGACCGGTTCACCCGCCGCCCGCGAGCACCCCAGACACCCGACAGCGCCTGGATCAACAGCCCCGCCCGGCAAGAGCAACCCGCCCGCTAACGACAACCTGTCTCAGGTTGACTTGACAACTACCG
>NZ_JBNCLC010000062.1:0-1345 GCF_049844475.1 Micromonospora sp. DT47
CATCTGTGAGGCTCGCGGTGGTGGTCCTGGGTGGACTGCTGCCAGGATCGGTGCCGGTGATCAGGGACTGACTCCTAACGCATCTGGCCGTCGACGACGTGCCTTGCGGTTGACCTGTCGTCTCTGATCGCCGGCACCGGCCTGGCTCACCGTCTGGCCTGATCAGAAGCTTGCCCGCCGTGCGGCGTGGCTCATCACAGATGTGCCGTAGGTGTCCCCACCCAGGCCGGTGCCAACGTCAACCACCGCCCCTGGGAAGGAGCAATGGCACTAATGCCCATGCTCGCAGAATCGGTCGACGCCGTCATCGGCGTGGACACCCACACTGACACGCACACCGCCTGCCTGGTCGATGGCGCTGGCCGGGAGGTCGCGACCGTCACCGTCGAGGCGACCCCTGACGGCTACTGCGACCTGATCGCCTGGGCCGTGCAGCAGGCGCCCGGCCCGCGATTGACTTGGGCGGTGGAAGGCTGCCGCTCGCATGGAGCCGGGCTGCTGCGCGCCCTCCTTGCTGCGGGACAGCAAGTCGTCGAAGCTGGTCGGCCGCAACGCGTCGGCCGCCGACCAGGCGGCAAGTCTGACCCGGCCGATGCCCGCCTGGCCGCCCGCACCACCCTGGCCGCAGCACATCACGCCCAGCCGCGTAGCGACGGCGACCGGGAAGCGTTACGCATCCTGCTCGTGGCCCGCGAACACGCCAACGCGACCCGCACCGCCGCGATCAACGTATTCAAGGCACTGCTGCTGACCGCACCCGATCAGCTGCGCGAGCCGCTACGCCGACAGTCGACGCCGCGGCAGACAGCCGCCTGCGCCCTGCTGAGGGTCCACGCCCGCCACACCCCCGCCGAGCGGGTCCTGCGGCAGACCCTGCGGAGCCTGGCCCAGCGCATTCGTCTGCTGGACAAGGAGATCCGCGCCAACGAACGCCAACTCCACGACCTGGTCGACGCCATCATGCCCGCGTTACTGGCTGAACCCGGCGTCGGCGCGGTCAGCGCCGCACACCTCATCATCGCCTGGTCCCACCCCGGCCGATGCCGCTCGGAGGCCGCCTTCGCCGCCCTCGCCGGCGTCAGCCCATTGCAGGCATCCTCCGGCCGCATCACCCGTCACCGGCTCAACCGCTTCGGCGACCGCCAACTCAACCGAGCCCTCCACACCATCGTCAACTGGCGCATGATCCACGGCCACGAACCCACCCAGCATTACCTCACCCGCCGACGCGCCCAACAGAAATCCGACGCCGAGATCCGCCGCTGCCTCAAGCGCTACACCGCCCGACACATGTTCCGGCTCATGGAAACCGCCGGAAGGACTTGACGAGCCATAGAAGCGTCAA
>NZ_JBNCLC010000063.1:0-1335 GCF_049844475.1 Micromonospora sp. DT47
GTTAGCGGCAGAACGAGGCTAGTGATCCGTCGGGGTCCGGGCGGCGCCCTGCCTGCGCCGGGTAGCGACGACGGTGGTGGCGACGAGGGTGGCGAGGAGCAGAGCGGTCAGGCGTGCCGGCGCCGGCGTGAGCGGTGTGAGCAGCACGAGCGCCGCTGTGGCCCAGTACGGCACGGTCATCTTCAGCTGCTCGTAGGGGCGGATGTGCAGCGTCCAGACTGCGAGCAGGTAGACGGCGACCGGCGCGGCTACCGCGTACCCTGCGGCGACGCGCCCGAGGTGCGCGGTGCCGGTTTGGTAGTCGACGTCGACGGCGAGGCCCGCGCCGAGCGCAGCCGCCGATGCGAAGATCAGGTACTGGCCGTATCCCCACAGCAGGGCCACGCGCGGCGAGGCCGCCAGGTGCTGAACTGGGCGGTCGAAGTACAGCCACCACATGGCGAAGACGATCACTACGCCGGCGCCGGCGATCGACAGCAGGGTGCTTGCCTTGGTCCCCCGGTCGAAGGCGGTCTGGATGGCGAGGCTGGCCGCGAGTACCGACTCGCCGAGGACGATGATGGTGAACAGGCCGTACCGCTCGGTTATGTGGCGTGGGTGCCAGATGATCGGAGCGGGGCGTCTCGCCCAGAACGGCAGGAGCAGCTCGGCGAGGACGATCGCCAGGAAGCCGGGCAACAGCCAGTGCCACCCTTCGGGCAGTGCCAGCCGACCGATCCAGGCCGCCTGCAGAACCACGATCCCCACGGCGTAGCGCAGTGCGGTGGCCCGCCGCTCCGGGTCGCTGCGGGCGACGCGCAACCATTGCCCGACCATCGCCAGCCGCATGATCACGTACCCGTACGTAATGACGGAGAAGTCGCCGTGATCGAAGGCGCGAGGTACGCCACCGGCGATCACCAGCGCCCCGGCGATCTGGACCAGGGTGGTGAGGCGGTAGACGTCGTCCTCGGGGTCGTACGCGGAAGCGAACGTGGTGAAGTTCATCCACGCCCACCAGATCGCGAAGAACACCACCGGGTAGAGGCCGATCCCGTGGCCGATGTCGGCCTCGCCCAGGTTGTGGTGCAGTCGGTCGGCGGCCTGTCTCACCGCGGCCACGAAGCACAGATCGAAGAGCAGTTCCAGCGGAGTCACCGTCCGGTACGGCTCGTCGGTGGGGCGGGCGACCATCGGCCGGTACCAGGCGCGCACGGGATATCGTGGATGACTCACTGTGTCGGACATGGCAGCACCTCGGACGGCTCGCGCGACGAAGGTTCCCCTGCGCTGATCATCCCGAACACGGCCCGTCCCTTGCTGACGCTCACCAAAGTTTCACGTGACGGGGCCTGG
>NZ_JBNCLC010000064.1:0-1330 GCF_049844475.1 Micromonospora sp. DT47
TGAGTTCCCCCCGGTTTCACGGAGTCTTCTGATCATGGTCTGATGGCCATGGGGAGGAGTCTTTCGTGGCAGCACCGAAGAAGTACCCCGATGAGCTGCGCGCCCGCGCGGTGCGGCTGTATCGCGAGTCGGACCCGAAGCCGGTGATCCGTCGGCTGGCCGAGCAGTTGGGCGTGCATCACGAGGCGTTGCGTAACTGGATCCGCCAGGACGAGGCAGACCGCGGTGAGCGCGAGGACCGGCCGACGACCGAGATGGCCGAGGAGAACCGCCGGCTGCGCAAGGAAGTCGCCGAGTTGCGCCGGGCCAACGAGATCTTGAAGGCGGCGAGCGCGTATTTCGCAGCGGAGCTCGACCCGACCCGGCGACGGTCATGAGGTTCATCGACGAACACCGTGACCAGTACGCGGTCGCGCTCCTGCTACGGGTCCTGACCATCACCGCCTCGACCTACTACGGCTGGTTGCGCCAGGTCGAGCAACCGTGCGACCGGGACCTGGTCGACCGAGGCCTGTTGAGCAACATCTACGAGGTCTGGGAGGCATCCGGCCTCACCTACGGTGCGGACCGAGTTCATCAGCAGCTGCGCCGTGAGGGCATCCGCGTGGGCCGCAAGCGCGTCGAGCGGCTGATGGCCTCCCAGGGCTGGCAGGGGGCATTCCTGCGTCGTGGCTGGCGCGGGGGCTCAACCCGGCAGGACCCGGACGCCACGCCGGCGCCGGATCTGGTCAACCGGCAGTTCACCGCGGCCGCCCCGGACCGGTTGTGGGTCGCCGACGCCACTCGCATTCCGACCGGCGAAGGGGTGTTCTGGGTCGCCGCCGTGCGGGATGCGTTTTCCAACCGGATCGTCGGCTGGAAGGCCGGCGACCGCTGCAACACCGACCTCATCCTCGGCGCCCTGGAGTACGGCATCTGGTCCCGCGACGTCCGCGACCAGCAGTTGATCCACCACAGCGACAGAGGCTCGAACTACACCTCGATCAAGTTCGCGGAACGCTTGGCGGACAACGGAATCCTTCCCTCGATGGGCTCGGTCGGCGACTCGTATGACAACGCCCTGATGGAGAACTTCTGGTCCACCCTGAAGATCGAACTCGTGTACCGGAACTCGTGGCGCACCCGCGACGAAGCCGAGAACGCGATCTTCACCTACATCGACGGCTGGTACAACTCCCGCCGCATCCAGAAGGAGCTCGGCTACCTCAGCCCCGACGAGTACGAGACCGCCTGGCTCACCGGGCAGAGTGACCAACCACAGCCAGCTATCGTTCAGCCTGAGCCAACCGGCGCCAGGTAACCACCGCTCCGCGAAAGCGGGGGGACCTCA
>NZ_JBNCLC010000065.1:0-1043 GCF_049844475.1 Micromonospora sp. DT47
AGAGCCTGGTAAATAAGGGGTTCCGGGCGTCGGCTGGCCTCGTGGAGATTGATGATTGCGGCCGTACGGGCGTGGCGGCGTGACATGGGGAAGGGCCTTCGGATACGAGCGAAGGTGACTAAACCAGCACGACCGAAGGCCCAACCCTGTCTGTATACCTTGTCGCCGGTGTCGCCGCATCCGCCACCCCGGCCACCCTCGACGATCACCTGCCCACCGCCCGGCCACGGCACTATCCGTCCGACACCACCGATGCCGAATGGATCGTCCTCGCCCCGCACGTGCCGGCCGGGACCGGACGCGGCCGGCCGATCACCTACCCCCGCCGCGACGTCGTCGACGCGATCCGCTACCTCGACCGGACCGGCTGCCAATGGGACGCGCTACCGGCCGACTTCCCTCACCACAAGCTCGTCTACCACTACTTCAAGACCTGGACCGCCGACGGGACCCTCAACCGCATGCACAACAGCCTGCGAGAGCAGGTCCGCGCGCAGGTCGAGGGCCGTAACCGACAACCGACGGCCGCTCTGGTCGACTCCCAGTCAGTACGGGGCGCGGAGACCGTCGGCCGGGCGACCCGCGGCTACGACGCCGGCAAGAAGATCAACGGCCGGAAACGTCACATCGCGGTCGACACCTGCGGCCTGCTCCTCGCGATCCTGGTCACCGGCGCGAACGTCCAGGACCGCGACGCCGCCAGGCCGCTGCTATGGGCGCTACGCGCATGCTTCCCCACCATTCGGCTGACCTGGGCCGACAGCGGCTACGCCGGCAAACTCGTCGACTGGGCCGCCGCCCACCTCGCCCTGACCGTGCAGATCGTCGCCAAGCTCGCCGGGCAGACCACGTTCGTCGTGCTGCACCGCAGGTGGTGCGTGGAACGCACGTTCTCGTGGATCAACCGGTGCCGACGCACCGTTCGCGACTACGAACGGCTACCCGACCACCACGCCGCGATGGTCCAATGGGCCATGATCATCGTCATGACCCGCCGCCTCGCCCGTCACCAACACACCTGAAACCCTTATTTACCAGGCTCT
>NZ_JBNCLC010000066.1:0-965 GCF_049844475.1 Micromonospora sp. DT47
AGAGGCCGCGCAAATAGGTCAGTGAGGATCGGGCGGGTAGGAGACGGGCACAGACATCAGTGATCATGGTTCCTACGCCTAGTGATCACTGGAACGCCTGTGCCCGCTGTCCCATCTTGGCTGAGCGACCCCTTGTGGGACCAGTTCGCCGCGCTGCTGCCCGCACGACCCGCCACCGATCCGAGCCACCCCCTGGGCTGCCACCGCCGACGCATCGCCGACCGGATCGTGTTCGACAAGCTCCTGCAGGTGCTGCGGTTCGGCTGCTCGTATGAGGCCATCGCCGACTCGACCTGCTCGGCCACCACGATCCGCAACCGCCGCGACGAATGGCTCAACCTCGGCGTGTTCGCCCAGCTCAAGGCAATCGCGCTCGACGCCTACGACCGCATCGTGGGCCTGCTGCTCGACGACCTTGCCATCGACGGATGTATCACCAAGGCCCCCGGCGGCGGCGAGGTCGCCGGCAGGTCTCCGGTCGACCGCGGCAAGCAAGGCATGAAACGCTCGATGATGGTCGAGGCCCGCGGTATCCCACTGGGACGCGTCCTGGCCGGCGCCAACCGCCACGATTCCCCGCTGCTGGAACCCACCCTCGACCGGCTCGAAGACCTCGGTCAGCTGCCCGACGACATCACCGTGCACCTGGACGCCGGCTATGACTCCGCCGCCACCCGCGACCTACTCGCCGGACGCGGCTTGACCGGCGAGATCGCCCGCAAAGGCGTCAAGGCCCCCGTCCAGGCCACCCAGCGGTGGCACGTCGAGCGCACGAACGCCTGGCACAACGCCTTCAACCGGCTCCAACGCTGCTACGAACGCAAGGAAAACGTGATCCACGCCTACTTCGACCTCGCCGACACAATCATCACCATCCGTAGCCTCATCCGCCAGGCCTGGACCCTCTACCGCTGGGACACCCGCTCCACCCGCCGACCATGAACCCGCCTAATTGCGCGACCTCT
>NZ_JBNCLC010000067.1:0-906 GCF_049844475.1 Micromonospora sp. DT47
CACAGTCCACCTCCCGAACATCGCGCTCGTCCTTGTCCTTGTCCCGGTCCTTGCCCTTGTCCTTGTCCCGGTCCTTGTCCCGGTCCTTGTCCCGGTCCTTGTCCCGGTCCTTGTCCCGGTCCTTGCCCTCGTGGTCCTTGCCCTTGTCGTCCCGGTCCTTGTCCTTGTCCTTGTCCTTGTCCCGGTCCTTGCCGTCGTCGCTGACCAGCTGGGCGGTCGACCACTTCACGTCCGTCAGCCGATGGGCGCCGGTGACCCCGGTGGTGGCGTAGGCGACGCCCGCGAGGCTGATTGCTCCCGTGAGCCCCGCAACGCCGGTAACCAGCCAGAGTCGGCGGCGGCGGAACGGGGACTTCGTCTCGCGGGTGACGTCATCGTTATCGCGAAGGTAGTTGGACATCTGAGCTCTCTGCCCTCTCCTCATACCAGACAAGGTCGCTTCGCCCTGGCGAGGCGGCCTTCGCTACAAATCGGTTGTAGCTGTTGAACAACACCGTATGGGAATCTTCTTCACTATGGGTGCGTATCCGAAAAAACCCCGCATTAGGTATGCCCGGCGCGGACGGCAGGAGTGCGGACGCCCGGGCCGGGCTTGGTACGACCGGTCCTGAGGACGTGGCCAGTGGCGGAAAGCTCGCGGATGCCGCCAGGACGTGGCTGGTGGCGCGCGGGCGCGGAGGACGTGGTTGATGGCGGAAAGCTCGCGGCGGCCGCCGCGGAGGGTCAAAGGTGATGGTCGGGAGCGGCCCGCCCGTACCCGGCAGATGGGCCGGAGGTCCGCCTCCGCCGCGCGGCGGAGCCGGACCTCCGGCGTTATGTGGTGGTTCAGTCGCTCAGTTGAAGCAGTCTTCGACGGTGTTGGCGCAGTTGGTGGGGTCGTTGTCGGTGATGGTGGAGTCGTCGTCG
>NZ_JBNCLC010000068.1:0-490 GCF_049844475.1 Micromonospora sp. DT47
AGGCGATGTTCCGCACCTGGCTGGTCAGGTTGGACGCCATCGAGTTCACGTTGTCGGTCAGGTCCCGCCACGTACCCGAGACGCCCTTGACCTGGGCCTGACCACCCAGCTTGCCCTCGGTACCCACCTCGCGCGCGACCCGGGTCACCTCGTCGGCGAACGACGAGAGCTGGTCCACCATCGTGTTCACCGTGGACTTCAGCTCCAGGATCTCACCCCGGGCGTCCACCGTGATCTTCTGCGACAGGTCACCCTTCGCGACCGCGGTGGAGACCTGCGCGATGTTCCGCACCTGGGCGGTCAGGTTCGACGCCATGGAGTTCACGTTGTCGGTGAGGTCGCGCCAGGTGCCGGCGACGCCGCGCACCTGGGCCTGACCACCCAGCTTGCCCTCGGTGCCCACCTCCCGGGCCACCCGGGTCACCTCGTCGGCGAACGACGAGAGCTGGTCCACCATCGTGTTCACCGTGGACTTCAGCTCCAGGATCTC
>NZ_JBNCLC010000068.1:589-719 GCF_049844475.1 Micromonospora sp. DT47
CACCCCGGGCGTCCACCGTGATCTTCTGCGACAGGTCGCCCTTCGCCACGGCGGTGGTGACCGAGGCGATGTTCCGCACCTGGCTGGTCAGGTTGGACGCCATCGAGTTCACGTTGTCGGTCAGGTCCCG
>NZ_JBNCLC010000069.1:0-648 GCF_049844475.1 Micromonospora sp. DT47
GGCAACGGCGTCACCGGCAACAACGTCCCCGCCGACTTCAACGGAGCGCAGGTGCTGACCGGTCGGTTCAGCGGCACCGGCCTGCAGGACGTGCTCGTCTACTACCCCGGCGGCGTCAACCCCGGCGGCGGCGGCGTCCTCCGCGCCAACGGCGACGGCTCGGTCATCCAGGCCCAACGCGACGGCAACCAGGTCAGCATCGACCCCGGCCAGCTCCGCGACGAGCTCAACGACTCGCCGCTGCAGGTAGCCAACGCCGGCGACACCCGCCGGCAGGGCTCCACCATTCCCGACCTGATCGGCATCAGCCGCGACACCACCACCGGCGACCACCACCTCACCTACTACCCCAACTTCTTCACGACCGGCGGTTACTACGGCGTCATCCGCACCACCGCAACCACCCCGACCGGCGGCACCGACTGGAACAACTGGACCATCGCCACCGCCCAGCTCATCGGCGGCACCGCGATGTTCCTCTGGAACCCCACCACCGGCGCCCTGCACCTCTGGACCGACCTCACCCTCAACCCGGACACCGGCCAGCTCACCTACACCCCGTACGCCCTCTCGACGAACTGGAACACCGGCGCAAGCCGCACCCTGCGCGCCGCCGACATCAACACCGACGGCACCCCCGACCTCTGG
>NZ_JBNCLC010000070.1:0-616 GCF_049844475.1 Micromonospora sp. DT47
CCGGCGCGCTCACCAGCTTCTCCTGGAAGGTCCAGGCCACCGACTTCCGTACCCCCAGTGACTGGTCGGCCACCTGCGCCTTCACGTTCGACCCCACCCGGCCGGGCGCGCCGAACATCCCGCAACCGGCTGACCTGTCCACCACCGTCAGCGTCCCGGCGAACTTCACCATCACCAAGCCGGACAACGTCACCAGCACCAGCCCCATCCCGAGCGCGTACGTCTACCAGCTGAACGCCGGGCCGCCGGTCGACGTCCAGGCCGACGCCGCGGGCACGGCGACCATCGCGGTCTCCCCCACCCGGTTCACCAACACCCTGACGGTCACCAGCGTCTCCGCCGGCGGCAACTTCGGTGAGACGGCCAGCGTCACCTTCAACTCGAACCCCGCCGCCACGGCCGCGGACGCGGACCTGACCGGTGACGGGGTGTCCGACCTGCTCACCGTCGGCGCGGCGAACGGGTTGCCGTCCGGGCTCTGGCTCGGCAGCGGCGACACCGAGGGTTCCGCGCTGGCCGGCACCAACATCGGCGCGCGCGGCAACGGCGTCACCGGCAACAACGTCCCCGCCGACTTCAACGGAGCGCAGGTGCTGACCGGTCGGTTCAGCGGCAC
>NZ_JBNCLC010000071.1:0-590 GCF_049844475.1 Micromonospora sp. DT47
GTCGGCCAGCACGACGGCGTCCGGGCTGGCGTTCCAGGGCGCCGCCGTCCTGACGCCGCCGACGTGGCCGGAGCCGGCGGTGCCGCAGCAAATGCACCTTGACGTGATGGTGGACGACCAGGATGCCGCGGGTGAGGCAGTGCTCGCGCTGGGCGCGCGGCGGTTGCCCGGCGATCACGTGTACGCCGATCCCGCTGGCCACCCATTCTGCCTGATCAGGCGCCCTACCTGGGCGCCGCCGGTGAACTGAGCTCAGCCCTGGCTGCTGCTCCGGACCGGCGCGGCTCCCTTCGGCGACCACCTGATGGTTCGACCGACCGGCAACTGCCAGGCCGGCCAGTCTCGGAAACCCACGGCTTGATCCGGTGCGCACATCTGCCGCTGATCGTGCGTCTCTGACGAACGCCGTCCACTGGACGCGCGGAGGCGTCTGGCTGATCAGTAACTCTGTGTGACAGCGAAGGCCCATCACGCAGGGACGTGTAACCCGTGAAGTGGAACCGATGTGTAACGCATCTGTGAGGCTCGCGGTGGTGGTCCTGGGTGGACTGCTGCCAGGATCGGTGCCGGTGATCAGGGACTGACTCCTA
>NZ_JBNCLC010000072.1:0-466 GCF_049844475.1 Micromonospora sp. DT47
TCTGGGAGGCCGAGCCTGAACACCAGGACTACCTGGAGCGGTATCCCGCGGGTTACACGTGCCACTACGTCCGACCGGACTGGAAGCTTCCCCGTCGCGGGGAGAACGCCAGTTAGTGCTCCAGCCCGCGAGGGTGCCTATCTCACCAACTCAGTGACCCACGGGCACGCCAGGTGTGGACGCCGGGCCAGGTGCTGTTCGGCCTATGACTCGCGCGGGCCCGGCCCGTCGTGCAAGGCCGTGCGGGATTGCTCGTACGGCCCGTGACCCGGGGAAAGGCGTTCTAGGCTCGGCCAGACGGGGCGGCGTGCCTCTTCAAAGCAGAAAGGAGGCCTGCGTGGCCGTCAAGACCGAAGCGCCAACGGGCGCCGCAGTAGTCCGGCCATTCGAGATCGAGGTCCCCGAGACGGACCTCGAGGATCTGCGCGCGCGCATCAGAGCCACGCGCTGGCCGAACAAAGAGACC
>NZ_JBNCLC010000073.1:0-438 GCF_049844475.1 Micromonospora sp. DT47
CAACTCGGCCACGGCCTTGAGCTGGTCAGGCGAACCGGTGTAGGCGACACCCTTCAACCGTCCGTCGATCGTCCAGATCGACACGGCGCGCGCGTCGGACTGCCACGACAGCATCCTGGCGTCGTACGGCTGCGCGGCGTCCCAGCGGAATCGGACCGGCGTCGCCTCGACCCGCCGCCGGCGCTGCGACCCTGGCTTGCCGTAGTTACCGGCCTTGATGTTGGCGTGCAGGGTGGTGTAGGCGTCGGCGACCTTCTTGATGACGTGCTGCGCGGCCTGCGCCCCGAGCCGGTAGTCGGTCTTGATGCCGTGGTAGGCGTGCCGGCGCAGGTCGTAGTTGCGGTAGCAGCCGATGTCGCGGGCCATCTGCGCCACATCGGACGCCGCCTCGTTGCAGGCGCGCAGGGTCGCCGTCAGCGCGGACGCCTGCTCCGGCGT
>NZ_JBNCLC010000074.1:0-436 GCF_049844475.1 Micromonospora sp. DT47
CGGGCGCGCAGTCGCAGCTGGCGGCGCCGGTAGCGGTTCAGCTTCTCCCCGGCGTACGCCCGCCCGTCGGAGTCGGTGGCGATGTTCACCACGCCGAGATCCACGCCAAGGAACCCCTGCGGGTCGACCGGATCAGCCTCGGCGACCTCGACGGTGGCGTACAGAAACCACATGCCGTCGCGGTGCACGAGGTCGGATTCCCCGACCGGCAACTCGGCCACGGCCTTGAGCTGGTCAGGCGAACCGGTGTAGGCGACACCCTTCAACCGTCCGTCGATCGTCCAGACCGACACGGCGCGCGCGTCGGACTGCCACGACAGCATCCTGGCGTCGTACGGCTGCGCGGCGTCCCAGCGGAGTCGGACCGGCGTCGCCTCGACCCGCCGCCGGCGCTGCGACCCTGGCTTGCCGTAGTTACCGGCCTTGATGTTGGCGT
>NZ_JBNCLC010000075.1:0-434 GCF_049844475.1 Micromonospora sp. DT47
AAGCCGCCCTCACGGGAGCCACCACGGAAGCCACCCTCACGGGAGTCACCACCGCGGAAGCCGCCCGGGCGGGAGTCTCCGTCGCGGGAACCGGAGCGGAAGCCGCCCTCGCGGCGGTCACCGCCGCGGTCGGCGCCACCCCGCGGGCCGGCGCCGCGGTCGTCGCGGTCGCCACGGTATGGGGGCCGGTCGTCCCGACGCGGGCCGTCGCCACGCCCCTGGGGCCGATCGGTGCGGTCTTCGTTACGGCGCGGACGGTCTCCGCCCTGCGGTCCTGAACTCACAGGTACATCCTTCCTGATTGCGCCACCAACGGCGCTACGCAGTCGAGGGCCGACCCGGATGGGGCGGCCCTCGACTGGAAGATTGTCCGGCGGCGTCCTACTCTCCCACACCCTCACGAGTGCAGTACCATCGGCGCTGGAGGGCTTAGC
>NZ_JBNCLC010000076.1:0-389 GCF_049844475.1 Micromonospora sp. DT47
GCCATCTGCGCCACATCGGACGCCGCCTCGTTGCAGGCGCGCAGGGTCGCCGTCAGCGCGGACGCCTGCTCCGGCGTCGGCAGCAGCTTCACCTGCACGACCAGCTTCACCAGCCCATCGCATCATTTGGTCCATGTGACCTCGATGAACTCCAGACCCAGAGGTACGTAGGGGGCGCAGCGTCGTCTACAACCTTCACGCGCACTTGGTCTTCACCACCAAGCACCGACGCGGCGCCCTCACTGATCCGATCCTCACCCGCTGCCAGCAGGTCATGTCCAAGGTGTGCGAAGACTTCGGCGCGCAGCTGCACGAGTTCAACGGCGAAGACGACCACGTCCACCTGCTCGTGCACTACCCGCCAGCCGTGGCTCTGTCGAAGTTGGTCA
>NZ_JBNCLC010000077.1:0-383 GCF_049844475.1 Micromonospora sp. DT47
AGCTCGACGTAGGCCTTCCCGATGTGCACGGGATCCCAGCCGGTCGTGTTCGGCTGGCCGGAGAACCCGTATCCGGGCATCGACGGGATCACGACGTGGAAGGCATCCGACGCGCTCGCGCCGTGCGCGGTGGGATCCGTGAGCGGGCCGATGATCTTCAGCTGCTCGACGATCGACCCGGGCCAGCCGTGGCAGACGACCAGCGGGAGCGCGTCCTCGTGCTTCGAGCGAACGTGGATGAAGTGGATTTCCAGACCGTCGATCTCGGTGACGAAGTTGGGGAGGGCCTTCAGCCGCGCCTCGCACTTGCGCCAGTCGTAGTCGGTCGCCCAGTAGCGAGCGAGGTCCTGCATGAGCGCGAGCGGCACGCCCTGCGAGTCATC
>NZ_JBNCLC010000078.1:0-379 GCF_049844475.1 Micromonospora sp. DT47
ATCGAGGTCCCCAGGGGAACGCGCAACAAGTACGAGATGGATCGCCAGACCGGTCGGATCCGGCTGGACCGCACCCTGTTCACCGCGACTCAGTACCCGGCCGACTACGGTTTCATCGAAGACACCCTCGGCGAAGACACCGACCCCCTCGACGCGCTGGTACTGGTCCAGGAACCGACCTTTCCCGGCTGCCTCATCCGATGCCGGGCCATCGGCATGTTCCGCATGCGAGACGAGAAGGGGCCCGACCCGAAGGTGCTGTGCGTGCCCGCGGCTGACCCCCGCCTCGCGTACCTGGGCGACATCACGGATCTGGAACACTTCCACAAGCTGGAGATCCAACACTTCTTCCAGGTGTACAAGGACCTGGAGCCGGGCA
>NZ_JBNCLC010000079.1:0-319 GCF_049844475.1 Micromonospora sp. DT47
TGGGGAGTCGCTCGCCTACGGCGAGGATCCACAACACCCACCGCAAACCCGGTGAACGTTAGTGGACACCGCACTAGCCGACCACGCCGAGCCGACGCAGGTGACCCATGTCGACGCGGTGTAGGACGAGGATGGCCTGCATGATCGCGGTCGTGCGGCGGGGGCAGTAATGCAGCTTGGTGAGGATCTTCCAGGTTTTGAGCGTGGCGATGGCTCGTTCGCCGAGGGCGCGGATCCGGGAGTGCGTACGGTTGACAGCCCTCTGGCGGTGGGACAGCTTCGGCCGGTACCGGTGACGCTTGAACGGCGTGCGCACGCT
>NZ_JBNCLC010000080.1:0-315 GCF_049844475.1 Micromonospora sp. DT47
CGTTCCTGGTCTGCTCGTCGTTGAGGTCGATGCGGGACTGCTTGCCCTGCACACCGTGCGGGATCAGCTTGCCCTTGCCCTTGTCCGGCTTGTCGGCCTGCACCACCGCGACCGGCTTCGCCTCGACCGCCGGGGCGGCGTGGGCCTCGGTCACCGGGCCGGCGAACACGCCACCGGCGAAAGCCAGACCAGCGATACCCAGAACGCTCTTACGCAGCATGGTGGTGTTCATCAGAAAAGCTCCTTGGGGGGTTGGCGCACGCACCCGACCGGGGGGTCGGAGCACGGCGCAAGCACCACGACAGGGCGCCCAAA
>NZ_JBNCLC010000081.1:0-299 GCF_049844475.1 Micromonospora sp. DT47
CTCTCGACACAGTTGATCCGCGACAACCAAGCGGTGTACGTCGAGGACCTGTGCGTGACCGGTCTCGCCCGCACCCGGCTGGCGAAGTCCGTCCACGACGCCGGCTGGACATCCTTCGTCGGGATGCTGGAGTACAAGGCCACCCGGTACGGACGCACCTTCGCCCGGATCGGCCGGTTCGCGCCCACGTCGCAGACCTGCTCGACGTGCGGGCGGCTCGATGGACCCAAACCGCTGTCCGTCCGGTCGTGGACCTGCCCCTGCGGGACCGCCCACGACCGGGACGTCAACGCGGCCAT
>NZ_JBNCLC010000082.1:0-298 GCF_049844475.1 Micromonospora sp. DT47
TTCGTGGTGGCCACCGCCGACGAACCGCTGCCGCCGGTCGACGCCGAGGTGGGTATCGACCTGGGGTTGACGCACTTTGCGGTCCTGTCCAACGGCAGAAAGGTCACGGCGCCGAAGTTCCTGCGCCGGGCGGCCCGCAAGCTGCGCCGGCTGCAGCAGGACCTGTCCCGCAAGCGGCGGGGCAGCAACAACCGCAAGAAGGCTGTCGTCAAGGTGGCGACGGCGCACGCGCGGGTGGCCGACACGCGGCGGGACTGGCAGCACAAGCTCTCGACACAGTTGATCCGCGACAACCAAG
>NZ_JBNCLC010000083.1:0-290 GCF_049844475.1 Micromonospora sp. DT47
TAGGTGAGCAGGCTCGGGTTGGAGGAGGCGAGGGCGGTCTGGGTGCTGTCGGAGGTCTTCCAGAGCTTGAAGGACACCCCGAGGGTGCCGCCGTTGCGGTCGGAGACCGGCGCGTACAGCGAGACCGAGTTCTCTCCGATGACCGAGCCGGTGCACGACGTCTTCGGGGAGGTGGTCATCCCGGTCGGCTTGTTCGGCTTGTGGTTGTAGCGAATGGTCAGCGTGGGGCTGGTCTCCAGGAATTCCTTCCAGCTCTGGGGGTCGCTGGCCTCGTTGGCGGCGACCATCCA
>NZ_JBNCLC010000084.1:0-267 GCF_049844475.1 Micromonospora sp. DT47
CCCGCAGGGGCAGGTCCACGACCGGACGGACAGCGGTTTGGGTCCATCGAGCCGCCCGCACGTCGAGCAGGTCTGCGACGTGGGCGCGAACCGGCCGATCCGGGCGAAGGTGCGTCCGTACCGGGTGGCCTTGTACTCCAGCATGTTCACGAACTGTGTCCAGCCCGCGTCGTGCACGGACTTCGCCAGGCGGGTGCGGGCGAGACCGGTCACGCACAGGTCCTCGACGTACACCGCTTGGTTGTCGCGGATCAACTGTGTCGAGAG
>NZ_JBNCLC010000085.1:0-262 GCF_049844475.1 Micromonospora sp. DT47
TCGACCCCACCTTCACCTGGACCCCGGTCGGACCGAAGATGTCCGGCTGGTCGAGCATCTCCTACCAGCACCAGTCCACCAACTACTGGAAGGACACCCCCGACCCGATCGGGCGGATGCAGGTCGGCAACTCCGGCGAGCAGCGCTCCAACACGCTGATCAACTTCCCGGTCCCCTACAGCACCCTGGCCGGCGCCGAGATCTACGACGCGATGTTCAAGATCACCAACACCCGGTCGTGGAGCTGCACCGACAAGACCGT
>NZ_JBNCLC010000086.1:0-261 GCF_049844475.1 Micromonospora sp. DT47
TTCGAAGGAGTGGGTGACGCCGTCGGTGTCGGTGGTGGTGCCGGCGATGTTGGCGACCACGGCGCGGCCGTTGTCGACGGTGCGGACGACGTCGGTGCGTAGTTTCTCGGTCTGCTTGGTGTCGGCCTTGGTGTCGCGGATCTCGACGCTGTGGTAGGCGTCCTTGGTGCCGGTTTCCTTGTTCAGGACGGGGGTGATGTCGTTGATGCTGTTGGTGCCGGCTTCGGTGGTGCCCATTTCCTTGGCCATGGCGTCGACGCT
>NZ_JBNCLC010000087.1:0-255 GCF_049844475.1 Micromonospora sp. DT47
CCGCCGGCAGGCGCCGGGACCAGCGCACCGCCACGTCCCCGACCTTCGGCAACCTGAGCCGGCCGTTGTCGAGCACCCTGAACCGGGCGTTCGCGGTGAACCGGATGGCCTGCCGGTTGTCCCTGCGGCACCGGAACCGGGGCGGAGCCACCTTGCGGCCCTCGCGCTTGCCGCTGACCGAGGCAAAGAAGTTCCGGTAGGCGATGTTCAGGTCCGCGAGGGCCTGCTGGAGGACGACCGCCGACACCTCACCCA
>NZ_JBNCLC010000088.1:0-240 GCF_049844475.1 Micromonospora sp. DT47
TAGGAGTCAGTCCCTGATCACCGGCACCGATCCTGGCAGCAGTCCACCCAGGACCACCACCGCGAGCCTCACAGATGGGTTACGCATCGCATGTCGGTGGAGACGCCGCTGGCCGGCACCCCGGGTGTGGGGTGCCGGCCAGCGTTCGTGGTGGTTAGCGGGTTCAGTTGTTCCAGTGCTTGGCGACGAGGTCGGCGGCCTGCTTCTCCCACTGGGCGTAGGCGTCGGGGTAGGCCGAGA
>NZ_JBNCLC010000089.1:0-238 GCF_049844475.1 Micromonospora sp. DT47
GCCACACCAATGACACCGGTGGGCAGCCGCAATGTGGGAGCGTCTCGCCGAGCACCTGGACCGAGTCTGGCCGGACACCGATCCTGCAGGAAGTCTCTAAGTAGCCGATGACAGTGCGTTCCGTGCCTGCGGTAGGGCTGGTGATCATGCCCACGGGTTGGTGAGGTCCCCCCGCTTTCGCGGAGCGGTGGTTACCTGGCGCCGGTTGGCTCAGGCTGAACGATAGCTGGCTGTGGTT
>NZ_JBNCLC010000090.1:0-231 GCF_049844475.1 Micromonospora sp. DT47
TCTCCGGGTAGCCGCCGTAGACGTGGGCCAGCGCCTCCGCCAACTCGTACACGACGGCGGCCAGCAGCTGTCTCTTATACACATCTCGCAGGGGATAGTCAGATGACGCTGCCGACGAACGAACAACAGTGTAGATCTCGGTGGTCGCCGTATCATTAAAAAAGGGGGGGCCGGGCGGCGGCGGGCGGGGCGGGGCGTGGGGGGGGAGGGGGGGGGGGGGGGGGGGGGGGA
>NZ_JBNCLC010000091.1:0-229 GCF_049844475.1 Micromonospora sp. DT47
CATCGGATCCGGGCAGTCGACGATCAGATGGTGGAGCCGGCCGACAGGCAAAGCGAACACCTCCTTCGTGGTCAGGCTCCGTGCCAGCACGGTTGTATGGCCACTTCCGGCGCACGGGAAAGGTCGTGTCTGGACCATGTTCGTTCATCGTCGCCTAGAGTGTGAGGCCAGAAGGGACTGCCACCCGGGCGGACAGCGGCAGCTGAGGACGTTTAGACGCTGAAGTCTT
>NZ_JBNCLC010000092.1:0-226 GCF_049844475.1 Micromonospora sp. DT47
GGTGACCGCCCGACAGATACCGACTGAGGTGGGACGAGAACTCCTGCCGCAGATGCCGGGCCGAGACACCCTTGAGCACGCCCCCTGCGTACGTCTGGGTTTGGAGTCCATCGAGGTGACATAGAACGAATGTACGATAGGGCGGTGAAGCTGGTCGTGCAGGTGAAGCTGCTGCCTACGCCGGAGCAGGCGTCCGCGCTGACGGCGACCCTGCGCGCCTGCAACG
>NZ_JBNCLC010000093.1:0-215 GCF_049844475.1 Micromonospora sp. DT47
CGTGGTGGTGACCGTCGTGAGGGTGGCTTCCGCCGGGACGGCGACGCCGGTTCCCGTGCCGGCGAGCGCCGCGAAGGTGGCTTCCGTGGTGGCGACTCCCGTGAGGGCGGCTTCCGCGGCGGTGAGCGCCGTGAGGGTGGCTTCCGTGGTGGCTCCCGTGAGGGTGGCTTCCGCCGGGACGGCGACGCGCCTCGTAGCGGCGGCTTCCGGGGCGG
>NZ_JBNCLC010000094.1:0-211 GCF_049844475.1 Micromonospora sp. DT47
ACCGACTCCGACGGGCGGGCGTACGCCGGGGAGAAGCTGAACCGCTACCGGCGCCGCCAGCTGCGACTGCGCGCCCGTCTGCAAGCCAAGGGCACCAAGTCCGCGCGGCGGCTGCTGGCCCGGCGCAAGCGCAGGGAAGCGCGGCATGCCACCGACACCAACCATGTGATCTCGAAAAGCATCGTGGCCGAGGCCGCACGCACCTCGCGCG
>NZ_JBNCLC010000095.1:0-206 GCF_049844475.1 Micromonospora sp. DT47
CGGTGAGGGCGGTCTTGCGGATCAGATCGGTACGCATGGTGGCGTGCTCCTCTGTTCGGGGGTGCACGGCACACGCAACTGGGGGGCGGTGTGCCGCGGGAAAGTCAAGGGGGGGATCTGCCGGCGGCTGGGGGGCCTGCTCGGGTGTCCGGGGGGGTGTAACCGGCCCGGCCGGGTGCGCATTCCATCGGCGCTGGCTTGCCGGG
>NZ_JBNCLC010000096.1:0-202 GCF_049844475.1 Micromonospora sp. DT47
TCGCGGCGCCGGGACCATGTGTAACGACCGCCGGCCCACCATCATTCCGGGGCCCGCCACCCGACCGGCCAGACCGGCGGGGCTTACTGCTGCGGTCGTACAGAGGGTGTAACGACCCCGGGCCGCCGACGATTCCGCCGCCAGCGTGCCACCGGTCACGGGACACGGCCGACACCAACCCCCAACCGGAACACCCGGACCG
>NZ_JBNCLC010000097.1:0-200 GCF_049844475.1 Micromonospora sp. DT47
GGAGGAGATCGCCACCGCGCTGGCGGACCAGACCGACTACGAGCACCGATGGCTGATCAACCCGCAGACGGGCGAGACCGTGTTCTGGACGGCGGACGTGGAGTCGATGGGCGGACGCCGGTTGACCTCGACGATCTGGATCTGGTGTGTATCGAGCCGCTGCCGTCCTACGTCTGGTACCAGGACATGGCCGACTTCGC